>WGEY01000031.1 GCA_015492495.1 Deltaproteobacteria bacterium
CGAATGGAGAAAGGCCACAAGGACCACAAATGCCATAGAAAGGAGGTTTCGGGAGGTACGTAGGAGGACAAGACCCATGGGGGTCTTCAGCGACAGAACGAGCATCGAAAGAATACTATACGCAGTCTTTACCTATGAAAACAAAAAACAACGAACCGCTGCCCCTTTCCTTATGACACAAAATATTTGACGTTACCTAGCTCCGGTCCCTTGGGCCGGCAAAAAACGCCCCTACTTGGGGAGGTCACGGCCGCTCCGGCGCATATTGTATACGCTTGAGGCTCTGCGGCTACATGAACATCCCGCCGTTTATACTGAGCACGTGGCCGGTTATGTAGCTTGCGGCATCCGAGGCGAGAAAGGCCACGCCCTCGGCGACATCCTCGGGTGTGCCGAGCCTTGCCATGGGTATATGGGAAGTGAGGGCGTTCCTGGCCCTCTCGGGCATGGCCTGCGTCATCGCAGTGTCGATGAAGCCTGGTGCGACGGCGTTACAGGTTATACCCCTTGCGGCGAACTCCCTGGCCACCGTTTTTGTAAAACCTATGAGACCGGCCTTGCTTGCCGAGTAGTTCGCCTGGCCCGGGTTTCCCGTAAGACCCACGATGGAGGCTATGTTTACTATCCTCCCGTAGCGCTCCCTGCTCATGTGCCTGACGGCGGCCCTGGTGCAGTTGAAGGCCCCCTTCAGGTTCACCGTGAGGACGCTGTCCCACTCCTCTTCGCTCATCCTGAGAAGGAGCCTGTCACGGGTGATCCCGGCGTTGTTTACGAGTATGTGGAGCCCCCCGAAGGCATCAACCGCATCTTCGACCATCTTCTGGGTGTCATCGGCACAACCAACGTCCACCTTCAGCGCAAGCACCCTCCTCCCGAGTAATTCGATCTCCTTCGCGGTCTGGCCGGCGGCATCTGGTGTCAGGTCGGCGATAACGATATCAGCACCTTTAGCCGCGAGCTTCAGGGCTATGGCCCTGCCTATACCCCTGCCTCCACCAGTTATGAGAGCAACCCTGTCCTTGAATATCATGGCCCCTCCAACGCTTGAGATATTTTACGATATTTTTGGTACAACACCCCGATATATCAACGGAATTTCAGAGGAGACGCCCCGCTCTTACCGAGGTACCTCTTCACCTTGTCCATGTCGCCCGGCTCGGAGAAGTTGAGGGCAACGATCTGTCCGTCTATACGCCGGATGAGTCCTGTAAGCACACTGCCCGGTCCCACCTCCAGGATGATACCTATCATTGCATTGTTTTTAAGGCCCCTTATTATCTCCACCCACCTGACCGGACTCGTCAACTGTCTCTTGAGAAGATCCCTCACCAACTCCGTCTTGTTAAGAGGTCTCGCCTCGACGTTCGTCACAAGCGCTATCTTGAAGTCGTTAAGGTTTATCCTGGAAAGCTCTTCGTCAAGCCTTTCGGCCGCCCCGGCCATGAGAGGCGAATGAGACGGTACACTTACCGAAAGCGGTATGACCCTCTTTGCACCGGCCTTCTTGGCCTCTTCGGCGGCCCTGTCCACGGCCGCCGCGTGACCTGATATGACGATCTGGACCGGGCTGTTTATATTGGCCGGAACGACAACCTCGTCCCCTGTGGACACCTTTTTGCATATATCATCCACAGCAGGAAGCTCGAGCCCCAACACGGCCGCCATCCTGCCTACCCCCTCTTCCACGGCCTCCTGCATGAACCTTCCCCTCATGCGCACGATCCTCAATGCATCGGCAAAGTCAAGCACCCCGGCGCATACGAGGGCGGTATACTCGCCCAGGCTGTGCCCCGCCACAAAGGCCGGGGCGACCTTGATCTCGTTCTCAAGGACCCTCAGGGCCGCAACACTTGACGCCAGAAGAGCGGGCTGGGTATTCTCCGTACGATTCAGCTCCTCCTCGGGCCCGTTGAAACACAATGCCGCAAGGTCGAAGCCGAGGACATCACCCGCCTCATCGAAGGTCTCCTTAGCCACGGGAAAGGTCTCGTAGAGGGCCTTGCCCATACCTACATGTTGCGAACCCTGACCGGGAAAGACGAAAGCCAGATCTTTCAATGCCTTACCTCGCTTGTTTTGATGTTTTGGTTCAACTACCATCTTACCGCGGCCGACGCCCATGTAAGCCCGCCGCCGAAGGAAACGAAGATGACTATATCCCCTCTTTTTATCCGCCTGTTCCTTACAGCCTCATCCAGGGCCAGCGGGATTGATGCCGCAGAGGTATTTCCATACCTGTCTATATTCGAGAACACCTGGTCATCGGTGAGCTTGAGCCGCTCCTTTGTTGCGTTCACTATCCTTATGTTCGCCTGGTGCGGGATGAGCAGTGCGATATCCTCCGGCTTAAGCCCGTTGAACTCGAGTACCTCCTTAGCCGCCCTGCTCATCGTCCTTACGGCTATCTTGAAGGTCTCGTTTCCCTTCATCCTGACGTGAGGTTTCTGTTTGGATGGCCTCTTCTCGAAAGGGTTGCTGTCGATTGCACCCGGCACATAAAGCATGTCCCAGTAACGTCCGTCGGAGTGTATGTGCGACGAGAGTATACAGCTTTTGCCCCTTGTGGCGGTAAGGACCACCGCTCCGGCACCGTCGCCGAAGAGAACGCATGTGGAACGGTCGGTCCAGTCTATGATCCTTGAGAATATATCCACCCCTATGACGAGCACCTTGTTGGCTGCCCCGCTCCTTACGTATTTGTCCGCGATATCCAGCGCATACAGGAACCCGGAGCATGCCGCCGAGACATCGAAGGCCGGGATGCCTGACCTCGCACCTATTGTGGATTGAACGAAACACGATGTCGACGGAAATACCATATCAGGCGTTACCGTACCGGTGATGATGACGTCCAGATCCCTTGCAGCCACACCGGCTGACTTCAGGGCCTCCTTTGCGGCCTTCGAAGCCACCTCGTAGGTCTTCTCATCCAGGGTTATCCGTCTCTCCCTTATCCCGGTCCTGGTGGTGATCCATGCATCCGACGTCTCGACGATCTCTTCAAGGTCTCTGTTTGAGAGCACCTTGGCCGGGGCGTAAGAGCCGCAGCCTGCGATCCTGCTCCTCAACTTCGTCATTCCTTACCTCGATGGCCTACTTAAGCACTATTCTTTCCAGGTCGCTGTTCTTCAAGAGCTCTTCGGTGAGATGGGCGTTCACCCCCTCCCTTACGTATTCTGCGGCCTTGAATATCGCATTCTTTATGGCCCTTGCTGAAGACGAACCATGGCTTATTATGCATGTCCCGTTTATTCCGAGAAGCGGTGCGCCACCGTACTCCGAGTAATCGATCTTCTTTCGAAGCCTCCGGAAGGCCCCCCTCGCCAGTAGGTAACCCAGCATGGCCGGGTAACTCGACCTGATCTCCCTCTTAAGCATCGTCACAACGGCGGCCACGAGCCCTTCGCTGAGCTTCAAAACGACATTACCAACGAACCCGTCGGTGACGACGACGTCAACCTCGCCGCTGTATATGTCCTTGCCCTCTATGTAGCCCACGTAATTGAGCGATGTGTTCTTGATGAGCTCATGGGACAGCCGCGTGAGTTCGTTGCCCTTACCCTCCTCCTCACCGTTGGAAAGAAGCCCTATCCTCGGCCTCTCTTCCTTCAACACGTACCTGGCGTACACATCCCCCATTATGGCGAACTGGACGAGGTGCAGGGGCCTGCAATCCACGTTTCCACCAACATCCAGCACAACCGCTGGCTCCTTCATCGTGGGAACGCTAACGGCAATGGCCGGCCGGTCAACGCCCTGGAGCTTTCTCAGAACGAGCATGGCGGCCGCCATCGCAGCCCCGCTGTTGCCGGCGCTGACAACGGCGCCGGCCTCCCCTCTTTTGACGAGCTCGAAGCAGACCTTTATGGAGGAATCCTTTTTGCGCCTCACCGACTGTGCAGGGGACTCTCCCATACCCACGACCTGCGAGGCGTGCCTGACCTCGACAGGAAGCCCCTTTGCCTTGTGCCGCGAAAGCTCGGCCTCCACCCTGTCCCTGTCCCCTACGAGAAGCACCGGGACACCTTCACGGGCGGCCTGTACGCTTCCCTCGACGACCACAGCCGGGGCGAAGTCCCCTCCCATTGCATCTACTGCTATCTTCATAAGTGATGTGGAACGAACCACCCCGCCGCAAGCACCGGGGTATCAAAAACCTCTGTTAGTAAGTATGGCCGCGCTGCAAGAAATGGGAAACCAACCCCCGCACAGCGGGATCGAAGCCCATTACGGCATGCCGCTGAGAACCCTCAAAAAAACGTAATTCTGATCTGTTGTCGTTAATGCCCTACCTTCTCCGATAAGATGGGGTAGAAGGCAGCGATGAACCCATGCTACGGAGCCTTATTTCGAGAGGTCCCCTTTACGACGGGCGGTCAAGGACCGTCTCCGAGTATCTTACCACCTAGGCTCACCGTGCGATACCACAACCCTCGAATCATACTCCCCAGCCCCCTGAAGTAGGCAGGCGGCATTATCCACTATCTAAGCACCGCCATAATCCTCGACCACGGGATACCCACCGGGCAAGAGACCCTCCTGGTTGCGGTGAGAGCCACGGCCCGGAACGGCGAAGAGGGCTATCTATAGAGCATATTCATTCAAAGAAGGAGCACGGTTAAATGCTCTCGGTTATGGTCAAAACCTCTCTGCCCTTGTACGTGCCGCACTTGGGGCATACGGTGTGGGGACGCTTCGGTTCACCGCATTGGGGACAGAGAGAAGTGGCGGGCCTTGAAAGCGCATCATGGCTTCTGCGCTTGTTTCTTCTCGATCTGCTCTGTCTTTTCTTTGGATTAGGCATCTTACATCCCTCTCTATCTTGGTATTTGATAACTTCTTAGGAAATTCTGATTAATTCGTCATTATAATAGAGGCTTGTCCCGACGCGGAGCGAGAGAACACGACGAAGCATCTCTAAGTGTTTGATTTTACCAAAAAACGAGATTGGAGGATATAAGAACCCTCCACCCCGGCAAGGTCGCTTCGCTCGTCTGTTACATCCGGTGTTTTGCTGCGCTCGCGATGACGAGACAGGCAATAAGCCAGTGTTTCCTTATATTATTGCCTCTCAGGCGCCTGTCACTTCACCTTGAAGCTCCTAAGCCCGGCGAACCTTGGATCGACCCTCTCCACACGCGCGCACGAGCACCTGGCCTCGTTAAGGTCGGTTCCACAGACTGGACAAAGCCCCTTGCAGTCCGGACGACACAGCGGCTTCTGAGGTATCTCAAGGACGACCTGCTCGAGAATGACCTCGCGTGTATCGAGCACCTCGCCCTCGAAGACGACCTCATCCATATCCTCCCTTGTCAGCTCCTTCTCCTTCTCCCTCTCCTCGACCCTGCCGATAACGAGGCGGTTCCTGAAGCTGGACGAAACCCTGAAGCCGAACTCCTTCAGGCACCTCGAACACCCCATGGAGACCGCAGCAGTCACATCACCGCTGATGTCTATAACTGAACCCGAACGGCTTATCTCCAGATGGGCCTCTACAGGAGAGGCTATCGAAAAATCAATATCCCCGGCGAGTGCCTCAAGCGCCCTGCCCTCTTCAACGAGATCAAGGCGCAGCCCCTCTCCGGGGATCTCTTCAATCCTTACCTTCATCTGACTACTTGTCCCATCAACTTATTGACCGCAAGGGCCGGGCACATACGGCCGGGGGCTTGTACTTAATTACACCGAGCCTGCCCACGGCCTAAACCAGCTCCAGCGGTTAAATCTGCGGGACTTGAGACACGGTGGCGACGCTCTTCTGCAGGAGCCTCGAAAAGACTCTTCTATAGATCGGCCCCACAACCGTATCGCAATGCGGCAAGGCCTGAATCCGCACATCCCATCAAACGCCATTGTACGTACCGCGAAGGCGCTGTCCAGACCGTTCTCAGTTCGTGCTGATCAGACCGTATCACAATATCTATTCTATTTATGGGTGTACAGTACCGTTAAATTAAATTATTATACAAGAGGGGTGTGTTTATTGTCAACTGAATTAACCGGAACCGTGGGGTGGTGTGTTTTGAGAATGTATGCATAGACATCAAAGGCACGCGATACGCGGGTCTTGAGCTAATCTGAAACGATCAGCATTATAATTTTACCCGCTGCTCCGTGCGCACGACGCTACAAATCGCTTGACTATTGAACGACAAGTTGTTAAAAGAATTCGGTAGACCAACCAACGACTGGGGGATCGTCTAACGGCAGGACGGCAGACTCTGGATCTGTCTATCCAGGTTCGAATCCTGGTCCCCCAGCCACTTCCTCCGGTCCACATAGACGAGCAGTCGCCCGGCACCGCCCCGTCGTAGAGGCCTCAATCTAACAGCGTTCTTAAGCCACTAAAAAACCGGCAACCAAGTTCACCTGTCTCCAACCACCCTCCAGAAGATACCAAGGAGTGGGGAGAGGTTTGTAAACCCAAAATCTCTGATTGGACACCGCATCCGGTGGTCTGGTGGGATAGATGGTCCGAAGGATCGAGTAGGAGGCGGGGTCGCCCCCGCCGTCCTCTCACACCACCGGACGTGCGGTTCCGCATCCGGCGGTTCATGAAGCACACTGGAGTCGTCGCACGGTCTCAAGCAGCGACACCAGCCCCAGACGATCAAAGTAAGACTTGCGGAAC
>WGEY01000032.1 GCA_015492495.1 Deltaproteobacteria bacterium
ATTCCCCACTGCTGCCTCCCGTAGGAGTCTGGACCGTGTCTCAGTTCCAGTGTGGCTGATCATCCTCTCAGACCAGCTACCCATCTTCGCCTTGGTAGGCCATTACCCCACCAACAAGCTGATGGGACGCGGGCTCATCCTCAAGCGACAGGCCCCGAAGGGTCCCCGCCTTTGACCCCAGGACATGCGACCTGGGGTATTATGCGGTATTAGCCCACCTTTCGGCAGGTTATCCCCCGCTCGAGGGTAGATTACCCACGCGTTACTCACCCGTGCGCCACTTTACTCATCCCCCGAAGGGGACTTTCTCGTACGACTTGCATGTGTTAGGCACGCCGCTAGCGTTCGCTCTGAGCCAGGATCAAACTCTCCACTTGAAAGTTTGATGATTCGGATGTAAAGGATTTGACAGGGTGTGTGCTTGCTATTTAGTTTTCAAAGAACAATCTTATCCATTTCTAATTATAACATGGATAAGTTATGCTGTCAAAGCCTCGAAAGACAGGCTTCACTGCAAAAAGCAATTTTTTTATTATGCTAAAACCTTGACAGCTTGTCAAGGTTTTTTTGATCCGTGGGAGAAATTTCTTTGGTGCGAACCTCTTCGGCAGGACCATCCGTCATATGTGGTATTATATATACCATAAATCTACAGAAAGTAAAGCCCTTTTTATTGCCCTCGGGGCCCATAGGCAATTCGCAATCGCAAAAGGACGAAACGCGACGAAACAACCCCTAACTTATTGAGTTATTAAAGGGAATGTACAGCAAGCGCCTGTCCGAATGCCTGCCTGTACGTATCCGTACGCACACAGGCGCTCGCTATGCATGTTCACCGCATAGCGGGCTTTGGGATAAGCAAGAGCATAAGGGCCATCTTTTACATTTGAAGATCTTCCACGGCTTGCCACGAGGCTTCGATGCGTCACTCATGGACAAAAGAGACCCTCTTGAAGTTCCTCTTGCCCACTCGAAGGAGCAGGACCCTGTCCGTCGGGACCTCGGCCCTCCTGTCGGTCACCCTCTCGCCGTCGACACGCACACCTCCCTGTGAGATGAGGCGCATGGCCTCTGAGGTGCTCTTGGCCATACCGGCACACACCATGAGGCGCGCTAGCCCCATACTGCCCCCCTCGGCCTTCACACGAACCTCTTCGATCTCTTCGGGAAGCTCCTTTCTGACAAAGAGCTTTCGAAACGCATCCAGTGCCCGCTCAGCCTCCCGCCTGCCCCAGAACCGCGCGGTTATTTCGAAGGCAAGGGCCTGTTTCGCATCCCTCGGATGCACCTCTCCACGCCTTACGGCCTCTATCCTCTCCTCAGTGGCCTCGCTCAAGAGTTCGTAGTAGCGCACCATAAGCTCGTCGGATATGCTCATGAGCTTGCCGAATATCTCCGTGGGCGGCTCGGTTATGCCGATGTAGTTGCCCAGTGACTTCGACATCTTCTGTGCGCCGTCGGTACCCTCGAGTATGGGCATGGTCATCACCACCTGCGGCTCCTGGCCGTTCTCTTTCTGCAGCGTCCTGCCCACAAGAAGGTTGAAGAGCTGATCGGTCCCGCCGAGCTCGACATCCGCACGGAGCACGACCGAATCATAACCCTGTATGAGCGGATAGAGGAACTCGTGTATGGCTATGGACTGTCCCTGCCTGTAACGTTTGGAGAAGTCGTCCCTTTCAAGCATCCTTGCGACCGTATACCTTGCAGCGAGCTGTATCAGCTCCGCAGCGCTCATCCGCCCCATCCACTCGCTGTTGAAGACCACCTCGGTCCTGTGCCTGTCGAGGATCTTGAAGGCCTGCTCCTTGTACGTTTCGGCGTTCCGCCTTATCTCTTCCTCTGTAAGTGGCCTTCGCGTCTCGGACCTCCCGGTCGGATCCCCTATCATTGCGGTGAAGTCGCCTATTAGCAGGAGTACGTGGTGGCCGAGGTCCTGGAAATGCTTGAGCTTCTGTATCAGAACGGTGTGACCGAGGTGCAGGTCCGGGGCCGTGGGGTCGAATCCGGCCTTGACCCTGAGGGGCCTTCCGGTCTCTACGGAGCGGATGAGCCTTTCCAAGAGCTCCTGCTCGCTTATGAGGTCTACGACCCCCCTTTTGAGTATCTTAAGCTGCCTTTCAGGATCCATAGATTCCAGTCCCTCACATTACCGGCTCTTTTATCCTATCTATGGACAGGGCCTTTGCCGTGGCCGAATCCACCTCTATGAACACACCCTGGAACTCAACCCCCTTTTTCGCCACCTCGTACCGTACCGGCATGTTGGTCAGAAACTTCCTTATCACAAGGTCCTTTTCAATGCCTATGATCGAATCCACCGGGCCGGTCATGCCGGCGTCGGTCACAAACGCCGTTCCGCCGGGCAGTATCCTCTCATCCGCAGTCTGCACATGCGTGTGGGTGCCTACCACGGCACTCACCCTGCCGTCGAGATACCAGGCGATCGCGGCCTTTTCTGATGTAGCCTCGGCGTGCATGTCAACGAAGATCAAGTGGGTATCCTCCCTGAGCCTCTCTACGTGCTCGAGCCCTACCTTGAATGGGCAGTCGAGGTTCTCCATGAAGGCCCTGCCGCACAGGTTCAGCACGCCCACCTTCGTTCCCGATGGACACTCAAAGAGTAACGTACCCGAGCCGGGGACACCCGCAGGATAATTCGCTGGCCTCAGGAGCCTCGGGTTTTGGCCTATGTACCCGACTATCTCGCGCCTGTCCCATATGTGGTTGCCCGATGTGACGACATCAACGCCGAGCGAGATAAGCTCCTCGCATATCTCCGGGGTTATGCCGAAACCGCCTGCTGCGTTCTCGCCGTTGGCGATGACGACATCCGGTGAATAACGTTTGAGCAGCCCGGGCATGAGCATACTCAGGGCGCGCCTGCCGGGCCTTCCTATTATATCGCCTATGAACAGTATCCTTGTAGAGCTTGCCATTCAACACCTTCTTGGAACCGCCTTGTCGCCGTTGCAAGACGTGAAAAAACCCCCTTCACCGAGACGGATACTGGATGGTTCCGATCCCGGTCCGCCTTGGCTCCCGATGCATCCGTAACAGGCTATTTGGCGTAATCCACGGCCCTCGTCTCCCTTATCACCGTGACCTTTATCTGGCCGGGATAACTGAGCTCTTTTTCGATCTTCTTAGCTATGTCCCTCGACAGCACAACCGCCGCATTGTCGTCGACGGAACCGCTCTCCACGATGACCCTTACCTCCCTGCCGGCCTGAAGCGCGTACGCCTTGTCCACGCCCTTGAACGCCTTGGCTATGTGTTCAAGGTCCTCGAGGCGCTTTATATAGGACTCGTACATCTCCCTTCTCGCCCCGGGACGCGCGGCTGAAAGCGTGTCAGCGGCCTGTACGAGTATGCCGAATATGGACTCCGGGCGGTCGTCATGGTGCTGCGCTATGGCTGCGACTATCTTCTGCCTCTCACCGTACTTCTTGGCAAGGTCGGCCCCGATGGCGGCATGCGGGCCCTCCACCTCGTGGTCTACGGCCTTTCCTATGTCGTGAAGCAGGCCCGCCCTCCTTGCGATCTTGGTGGAAACGCCCAGCTCAGAGGCCATTATACCGCAGATGAAGGCGACCTCGAGTGAATGGGCATATACGTTCTGCGCATAGCTCGTCCTGAACTTGAGCCTGCCGATTAGCCTTTGAAGCTCCGGATGAATTCCGTGGAGGCCCGTGTCGAAGACGGCCCTCTCCCCGGCCTCCATAATGCCCTTTTCGACCTCCTTTTCGACCTTGGAGACGACCTCTTCTATCCTTGCAGGATGGATCCTGCCGTCGGAGACCAGCCTCTCGAGCGCCCTCTTGGCGATCTCTCTTCTTACCGGGTTGTGCCCAGAAAGTATTACGGCCTCGGGCGTGTCATCTATGATGATATCTATGCCGGTTATGGCCTCGATCGCACGGATATTGCGCCCCTCCCTGCCGATGATCCTCCCCTTCATCTCGTCGCTCGGAAGCGTTACGACCGAAACGGTCCTTTCCGCGACATAGTCCCCTGCGTACCTCTGTATGGCAAGGGCCAGAATCTCCTTTGCCTTCTTTTCCGCCTCGAGCCTTGTGTCTTCCTCTATCCTCTTCAGCGTCCTTGCTGCATCATGCTTGGCCTCGTTTTCCAAGGCCTCGATGAGCATCTTCTTTGCGTCCTCGCTGGAGAGTCCAGAGATATTCTCGAGCTTGCGCCTCTGTTCCTCTACCAGGGCATTGGCGTTCCTCTCCAGCTCCTGGAGCCTCCTCTCCTGGTTGGTCAGGGCCCTTTCCCTTTTGTTGAGCTCATTCTCCTTGCGTTCTATGGATTCAAACTTTCTGTCGAGGTTCTCTTCCTTGGCAAGAAGCCTCTTTTCGAGCGCCTGAAACTCGCGCCTGCTCTCCGCAACCTCCTTGTCGAACTCCTGCTTGCTCTGATACAGTATATCCTTGGCCTGCAGCGTGGCTTCCCTTTTTATATTCTCGGCTTCCTTCCTGGCCCCCTCCATTATACTCTCGGCGTTCCTGGCCGCGGCATCAAGGTTAGCCTCCACAACCTTCTTTCTTATGACATTGCCTACCGCAACACCTATAACGAAAAAGACTATCGCACAACCGACAATCAGTAGTAGCATAGACATCCCCATATTTCACTCCTTTCTTGGCGATCGAAACAGATCCCCCCTTTTGAAGCCACCTCGGTCCGAGGCATGGAAGCTCCGAATGCAAGGACGTTTCGATTATATTCTATTCGCACACTGCGTACCTTCAAAATCCGCCAGGAACGAAACCGGCTCAAACCTTTATTATCCTGCTCTCGGTCACGATCAGGCCAACCATTACATCATGCGGCTCACACGGCACAGGTTCGTCCAGCACCTGAAAATCAAAGGCCAGGCCCACCAGCGGGCATGAGGCCCCGGCCAGAACCCTGTCGTAGTACCCCTTCCCGTAACCCAGCCTGGCACCCTTCAGATCAAACGCTATGCCAGGAACAACGATACAGTCGAAGACCTCCGGCCGCGCCTCCGGTCCTCCGGCCGGAGGCTCCATGATACTGTAGGAGCCCGGTGAAAGCTCCTCCTTGTACTTAACCCTGTAAAAGGCCAGATGAGGGCCTTCCCTGACCACACGGGGGAAGTAGACCTCCTTGCCGGCCTCCACCGCACTTGTAAAGATATCATCCGTAAGAACCTCGTTTCCGAAGCTCGCATAAAGCGCCAGCCTCGTGGCCGCTCTAAACTCCGGTGTACCGATAAACCTCTGCTGGACGGCGGCGCTCAGAAGATAAACGTCCTCGAAGGCCATACGGCTCCTCAGACGCAACACTTCCTCCCTAAGCGACCTTTTAGTAGTTGAAAATTCGGCCATCGGTTTTTACAACAACGATGCGACAATGATGAAGGGATGAAGGATTGCAATTAGACTGGACTTGCGAAGGACTTTCTGATGAACAAAAGGCAGGGTGTATCAGCTCTTTTTATTGTTTCTCAAGGCACAACTTTTCTCAGCAGATCCTTCATGGTGCAAAAGGGAACTCTTCTTGCCACCGGAAATCTCTTTTTCAAAACCGCCCGAGGATCAAGTCCCCCGTCAACCTTATTCATTCTCCCCCGCGCGTGCCGTGTCAATGGCATTTTTTTGAACCGCGTACCAACAGGTGGCGACCGGAATAGCCTCTTCCGACTTTCCCCCTTCGTCACCTCAGGGGGCTGTGCCGTCCGAAGGCCAGCGCCAGTTGCCTAGCGTAAAATGTTGGTTCCAAAAATTTCCATCGATCACGCACACCGCAGGGGAGAATCCGCTCTTCAAGGGAGTTCCTGCGGGAACCTCCTTTCGATAAGCTGTGCCAGTTCGCCCGACCTCTTTTCAATGCTTTCAAGATCTTCCCTGGTCTTTATAAGCTCGCCAGTGATGTTAAGCGCCACCAGAAGCGCAAGATCAAGGGTGGCGACAGCCTTTGAATTCCGCCTGATCTCTTCGATCCGGCTGTTGAGGTAATCCTCCACTCTGCGTACGTACTCGGTGTCCTCTTCGCTCCTTACCACAAGCCTTTGGCCGAGTATCGTCAACTCTACAACATTCTTCAAAGAAAAACCTCAAGCATTCTGCATCAAACCGTCGAGCCTGTCTATAAGACCCTCAACCTTTTCCCTTACCAGTCCTTTCTCCCTCTCGATTTTCGCAAGTCTCTTCTTCAGCCCTTCGACTTCCAACTCCTTCAATCCGTATTGCTCCTTGAGCCTCCTGTTTTCGGACTCAAGCACTTCACATGCCTTTAATAGCTCGTTTATCCTTTCTTCCAGTTTTTCGAAGTTACTTCTTTCCATTGCTATCAAGCAACACTCCTCCGGCTACTTACATAATACGATTTTTGCCATGAGAAGTCAAGCGGTATCGAAAGGCGAACCATCAACTCTAACCTATTGATTTTAAAGGGATTTAGGTGGTTTTGCAAAAAAAAAGACCGGGGCAGACCGGTCTCAATGGCGGCTTGGAATAAAAGACGGGACAGGCTTCAATATGCGTACAGATTACCGTAGGGCCTTGCAGAGACAGGCACAAGCTTTTTAAATGGTTTTTTCATTATCTCTTCAAGGTCAAGGGCGAAGTCCTCACAGAACTCCTTCAGGCACTCCCTTATGGTCTTCATATCCTTGTCGTCCGGCTCCATCACCCCGACCTCTGCCCCGCACCTTGTCTTGTCAACGTCTCCACGGATGAATATGCTGCCGCCGTGCATGCCCGTTCCTATGTAGTCACCCACAAGCGGCCTGTCGCTCTTCTCGTCAAGGCCCAGGAGTATAAGTATGCCCCCGGCCATGTACTCACCGAGGAAGTCACCCGCGGTTCCGCCGCTGATTATGACAGGGATCTGCTTTTTAAGCCCCTTCATGTGTATGCCGACCCTGTAGCCCACGTCACCGAGTACATGGAGCTTACCGCCCCTCATACCATAGCCGAGGACATCACCGGCATGGCCGTGGACGACCACCTTGCCGCTGTTCATGGTGTTTCCTATGTTGTCCTGTGCGTTGTCCTTGACTATGATGGTGGGACCGTCCATGAACGCCGCAAGGTCATTGCCCGGCACCCCCTCTATTATTATCTTCACCTTTTCCCTTATGCCGTCACCGATGTAGTACTGGCCATTGACATTCTTGAGAAGGATCTCCTTTTCACCATCGCCAACGGCCTTGCGTACCAGCTCGTTGAGCTTACGGTAGTACATTCCCTTTGCATCTATCTCGTACATCCTCTTTTCTTCTCCGTTGTGCGTGATACGTGATGCGCGCTTCGCATATGATATCTCTTATGCAGCGGTCCCTACTATCTTCCGGCCGGTTTGACGCCGAGGATATCAAGTGTCTGGTCATCAAGCCCGACACCCCTGAGCCTCTCCCGGCTGCCCCTCAAGCTCTCAACGGCGTTTATTCCAAGCGCCCCGAGTATCTCCCGCAGTTCGTGAGCCCATGCATGGATGAGGTTTACGAGCCTCTCTGCATAGACCTCCGGATCGAGCCTTGCGGTGAGCTCCGGCCTCTGGGTAGTGATGCCCCACGAGCAGTTACCGGTGTAACACTTGCCGCAGACCGTGCAGCCCATCGTTATGAGCGCGGCCGTTCCGATGGCCACGGCGTCAGCTCCTAGGGCGATGGCCTTGGCTGCATCCGCTGACGACCGTATTCCTCCGGCGGCCACTATGGAGGCCTCGTTCCTTATACCCTCCTGCCTAAGCCTGTCGTCCACGGCGGCCACAGCATGCTCTATCGGTATGCCCAGGTGATCGCGTATTATGGTAGGCGCAGCCCCGGTCCCTCCCCTGAAGCCGTCGAGGTAGACGATATCGGCGCCGGCCCTGACTATACCCGAGGCAATGGCCGCCACGTTGTGGACGGTCGCTATCTTCACGGAGACCGGCTTGTAGTTCGTCGACTCCTTTATGGCGTATATGAGCTGCCGCAGGTCTTCTATGGAGTATATGTCATGCTGCGGCGCGGGAGAGAGTGCGTCCGTACCGACGGGTATCATCCTCGTTTTGGCCACCTCGAGCGGTATCTTCTCTCCTGGCAGGTGCCCGCCGATACCCGGCTTCGCGCCCTGGCCTATCTTTATCTCGACTGCAACGCCTGCATTCAGGTACTCCGGATTCACGCCGAACCTGCCGGATGCGACCTGTACCATTATGTGGTCCCTGTAGGACAGAAGATCCTCATGCAGCCCGCCCTCGCCGGTGTTCATGATGATGCCGCACTCCTTGGCGGCCATTGCAAGGACCTTCTGTGCATTCAGGCTTATCGAGCCGAAGGACATGGGCGAAAAGATGAAGGGTGCCTCGAGCCGTATCTGCGGAGGCATCTTGGTCTTGAGCCTCAGCTCTCCGTCCTCACCTCTTTCAACCTCCACCTTCGAGGGCTTCTTGCCCAGGTAGGTTCTAAGCTCCATGGGCTCCCTCAAAGGGTCTATGGAAGGGTTCGTAACCTGACAGGCATCCAAGAGGAGCCTGTCGAAGAGTATGGGATAGGGCAGGTCACTGCCCATGCCCGTAAGCGGCATGCCCCCTGTCTCGGCCTGTTTCTTTATGTTCCTGATGTTGTTGTAGCTCCAGTAGGCGTTCGGCTTGAACTTGACCGGGTTGTCGAGGATCTGTATCGCCTCCACAGGGCAGTAGTGGTAACACCTCAGACACTTGACGCACTTCATCGTATCGATGAGCACGCGGTCACCGCCCCAGGAGTACACGCTCCAGCCGCAGTTCTGGATGCATCTTTTGCACCGTATGCACTTGTCGGTGTCTATCGTCGCAAGATAATCCGGCGGCGCAAGACTCTTGAACATAGCTGATTCCTCCGGTTTATGTAAAGGAACCTTCCTTGAAAGGTCCCTCCATCATCCAATCAAAAGATGGGAAGGCTGAAAAAACGCCAACACCCTGCCGACTACTCCTCCGAGACCTCCACCACCACTGGCTCACCGGCCCTCGGGGCCCAGACACTGTCGGGGGCGCTGCAGATCTCCCTTATTGCGGACTCCTCGCTTGCCATGTATACGAGGTCGTCCTTTGTGGCGGCCACAAGGGGTCTCAACTTGATCCGGTCGTTTATCCCGACAAGCCCCTTCGAGTGGCCGAAGAGGAGCGAGAAAGGGCCGTTCAGGAGGGCGCTTGCATAGGTCAGCCTCAGCGCGGTAAGCACTTCCCTCCTGCCATCCTCCATCCTGTCCACGTCCTTCCAGAACGGGGCGGCCAGCGCCGTACAGGCGGTCTTTATGTCAAGCCCGTGCTTTCTCACGAGAAGGTCCAAGAGATAGGCCGCAACCTCCGTATCCGTGAGCAGCGTGAGCTTGTAGCCGTACATCTCGAGGTACCTCTTGTTTATCCCGTAGGATGATATCTCTCCGTTATGCACAATCGACCAGTCAAGAAGCGTGAAGGGATGCGCTCCGCCCCACCATCCAGGGGTGTTCGTGGGAAAACGCGTGTGTCCGGTCCAGATGTACCCCTCGTACTCCTCTATTCTATAGAACTCCGCTATCTCCTTCGGATTTCCAACCCCCTTGAAGACCCCCATGTTCTTTCCGGAACTGAAAACATAGGCGCCTTCTATCTCGCTGTTGACCTTCATGACGGTCTTTACGACAAAATCGTCCTCGCTTATGCCACCCACGAGCCTGCCCTTCTTGGGCTTAACGAAGTAACGCACAAGGAGCGGGCTTATTACGATGGACTTTACAGGGAAGGTAGGTATCTCCTCGATCTTCTCCACGTCGTAGCTGTCCTTGAGGTGCTCCTCCATCTCCATCCTGCTCGTCCGGTCGTCATACATGACGTGGAAGGCATAGAAGTCCTCGAAGTCCGGGTATATACCGTAAGCTGCATAACCGGCCCCAAGCCCGTTACCCCTGTCCCGCATGAGGCAGAGAGAGTTCTTTATGAGGCTTCCGTCGAGCCTCCTCTTTTTTCTGCTTATTATGCCTGTAAGGCCGCAGCCCGCTATGTCCTTTTGAAAATTGTGATTCATCCCCTCGACTCCTTAGGTCCTTTCTTCTTCATGCTCCCCGCACTTCGCTTCCCTGTAAAGCGCAAGCAGTTTCAGGAACTCGTCCTTGCCGGACTTCTTGGGCTCCGGAAGCCCCAGCCTTTTTCTGGCATGCACGTTGGGCTCTCCGAGCTTTCCGGTCTTTACGAACATATCCCATCCGCGCTTGACCTGCTGAGGGTACACCCCTTTCTTGGTAGCGTAAAGCCTCATGGCGGTCATAGCGTTCTCGAAGCCATAGTGCTGGTAGCACATCTCCAGGCAGTAGTGGCACTCAAGGCACTGCCAGATGCTCTCGGACGAAAGCCACCTCTCGGCCCTGCCCTCGAGGATATCCTTTATGACGGCCCTCGGGTCGTAGCCGTCCGCATTGAGGCACATGGGGCATATATCGTAGCACGCCCCGCAATTCGAACATTTACTCAAAAGATTGAAGTCCAGATGGGTCTCCAACATAACGATCGTCCTTATTAAAGATACATTGCGAAGCACGACCGGGCGATTCCCCGAGCCCGCCGAGAGAGCTCAAACCCGTTCAAGATACGTGATACGGGACCGCGCTAAACAAAGGCCCCCTGCTTTTTGAGCTCCTCATCGATCAGCTCCGCCGGAGAGGGCCTGGATGAGAGCTCGCGCCACTTCTCGATGAAAGGACCCACATCGATCCTGTGCAATGCCAACCCCAACTCATCGGGGCTGTAGCCCATCGCAAGACCCAGCAGGTCCGTAAAGTAGAGCACCGGCACCCCGAACCTCTCGCCGTCTTTCTCCATGAGAAACTGGTTGTTGTCGAACTGGAGGAAGCACGAAGGGCAACAGAGCACCATGGCGTCGACCCCCAAGCTTCGAAGCTCCCTCAGCTTCATCCTGGCCATGTGCAGCGCATTGTCATGCTGGTCAACCCTGTCGAGCCCCTGTCCGCAGCACATAAGCTTAGTTGTGTGATTCACGCTCTCGGCGCCCAGTGCCTTCAGCAGGTTGTCGAACTTCTGCGGCTCAAGGGGGTCATCACTCTTCAGCGCATGGGACGGCCTCATCATGTGACACCCGTAGTGGACGGCGAGCCTCATCCCCTTGAAGTCCTTCTTTATGGTGTTCCTTATCCTGTGCAAGCCGACCTTGTCGTGAAAGAACGGGACGAGGTGGCTCAGCCCGGCCTCCCCGCTGAACCTCCTTCCCACCCCCTTCAGCATGGCGTTCACAGCATCCTTCTCAGCGGGGTTGGCCTCTATCTCACCCTTGACCGTAGCCAGGTTCGACACACATCCTGTGCAGGGACTTACCAGATCGAGCCCCTTCTCGTCCACTATCGCCATGTTCCTTGCGGCGGTAAGGGTCCACAGGCCGTGGTCGACGTTGTTTACAAGGGATTTTTCAGGACAGCAGGTAAATCCGTCGATATCCCTGTACGGCAGGCCGAACCCCTCCAGGACGGTACGTACGGACTTTTCGAGGAAGGGAAAGCGTGCCTGTATGGTGCAACCCCAGAATACAGCGAATTCTTTCATTTCATAAGGTCCGGCGATCTTCTCGACTCATGAGAAGATACGGCCTCCCATACACCGAAAGGAGGCCGTATCCATAAAAAACCTTCTACTCCGCCCAGATGCCCGCGCAAAAGATGCCTGTAACGCTTTAGAACAACCTCACCCGAAGATCCTATACAGGATCCTAAGCAGGCACGCATGCGTCCGTCGGGCAGACCTCCGCACACTTGGGTGAGTCGTAATAACCCTCACACTCAACACACTTGCTGGGATCGATGCTGTAGATCGGATCCCCCTCGCTGATGGCGTCGACCGGGCACTCCGGCTGACACACTCCACACGCAACGCAGTCTTCGGTAATCTTAAGAGCCACTTGACATCACCACCCTTTCCTTTGGTTTTAATTTCTGTATACAGTATACAATATGCTACACGACATCCTAACCCAGCCCAAGGCAAAACTCAAGTCTTTTTTGATCCCGGCCTGAGCAACTCACGTTTTGCCGGGCTCCGGACTATCAACTATGGGCATCAGGCGAGGTTAAGCGCAAGCAGCCTCAATTCAGTCATCTCCTCTATGGCGTATCTGACCCCCTCCCTGCCGAAGCCGCTCATCTTCACACCCCCGTAGGGCATGTTGTCGACCCTGAAGGCGGGCACATCGCCGGCCACCACACCACCCACCTCGAGCCTTTCAAAGGCATGGAATATCTTCTTTACATCTCTTGTAAAGATCCCCGCCTGAAGGCCGTATGCAGAGTCATCGACCTTCCCGAGGGCCTCGTTGAAGTCGTCATAAGGCTCGAGCACAACGATCGGTGCAAACGCCTCCTTGGAGCAGACCTTCATCCCGGGGCTCGTGGATGTGAGGACCGTGGGCTCAAAGAGCCTCCCCCTGCGCCTTCCGCCCGCAAGGATCTTCGCACCGCCTGCCGCGGCCTCACGCACCCACTCCTCGGTCCTTGCGGCGGAAACTTCGTCTATCATCGGGCCCACCTGCGTGGCCTCATCGAGAGGGTCCCCGAGCCTGAGCGCCCGGACGCTCTCCACGAACCTGTCTCTGAATGCATCGAACACGCTGCGTTGCACGTATATCCTCTGCACGGATATGCACACCTGCCCTGCGTAGGAGAAGGCACCGGTGGTGCATCTTTTCACCGCGAAGTCAAGGTCCGCGTCGTCATGGACGATCACCCCAGCGTTACCGCCGAGCTCAAGGGTTACACGCCTTGGTCCGGACCTTTCCTTCAGCCGCCACCCCACCTCAGGGCTGCCGGTAAAGGTAAGCTTCCTTATCCTTTCATCCTCAAGTAGCCTCTCCGCATCGGCACCAGAGGAAGGCACTATGTTCACGCCTCCGGCAGGCCAGCCGGCCCCTGTTATGATCTCCCCGAGCAGAAGCGCCGTAAGAGGGGTCTTCGATGCGGGCTTTACTATTATGGGACATCCGCAGGCCATCGCAGGGGCGACCTTGTGGGCGACAAGGTTGAGCGGGAAGTTGAAAGGCGTGATACCGAGTACGACACCTACCGGGAACCTTCTTACAATACCCACCCTCTTCTCGGCGCCGGCGCTCACATCGAGCGGTATAACCTCCCCGACCTGCCGCCTCGCCTCCTCCGAGGCTATCCTGAAGGTATTCATGGCCCTCCTCACCTCGCCCCTTGCATCCACGATGGGTTTGCCTGCCTCAAGGGCCATGGTCCTTGCAAGCTCCTCCTCACGCTTCCCCAGCCCTGCCACGACCCGGCCGATGATCTCCGCCTTCCTGTAGGATGGAAGGGCCCTGAGTTCACCGAAGGCCGAGTGGGCCTTCTCTACAGCCTCTGCGAGCTCCCCAGGTCCAGCCAGATAGGTAACCCCCACGATACTGTCGTCAAAGGGGCTTCTAACCTCTAGCCTCCTATCGCACGCCTTCCACTCGCCGCCTATAAGGATCCTGTACTCCTTTGCCATAGTACTGACCTCCTGACTTAAATGCACCCGATATAACCACGAGACTCCATGAGAAGATTCTTAACAGAAAAGATCCTCCCAGTCAAACGGATATATGCCGGACAAGGCCGCTGGCACAGAAGCCGCCTTATGGGAAACACTGAAAAATCAACCTTAAAGTCATTGCGCTAAGGCACATTGATCAAAGCTCCATTGAGCAATGAGTTGCTCATATGCAAATGAACCCGAATTTTCTGCTTCAACGCTCTCAGCAAAATATACATTCAAAGACCGCCTCCCACAAAAACACCTCAAGCTCGACAAACTCCTTACGCCCCAAAAAAACAGCTGCAGATCTAAAGTTTTTCTACATCGTGTCGAAGAATTGTAAAAGAACAAACAAGACACAAAAATCATCTTTCAAGAGGTATCTGTGACTCCGGCGGTTCAGTGGTAGTGGCCTGAAGTTGCAAACACTTATCGGCTTGTCGTGCCTTGCGATGACTATGAACATAAAGGAAAGACAAAAGTATCGATCTAATCAACTCAATGGTGCCAGGACCCTAACCATGCGGCTCTCTATCTTTCAAAAGGCACCCAAAGACACCAAAAGGTGAAGTGCTCAATCCAGGAAGGTACTCAGGAGGAAACTATCTATGATGAAAAAGTCGCTTATACTCACCTATACAATGCTCCTATTTTTGTGGAGTATCGCCTCCACAGCCGATGCGGTCAACTTCGACCTAAAAGGCGTCAACTTCGGCATAAACGGATACATGGATATCCAGTATAAGTATGTGACCAAGCAGACCAAGTCGGATGGAACCCTTGCAAAAGACAAATCCACCTTCCAGCAGAAGCAGATGAACCTCATCTTTGACATGGAAAAGGACAGGTTCCGTACCCACCTGAACTTCGAATCACATAATGCCTATACATCTGATGACGGTGGAAAGGGCGAGTGGGAGCTTGAAAACGTCTTTGGCCAATATACGTTCAGTGACAGGCTCATAGTAAAAGGCGGGGAGATTCTGACTCCCTTCGGCCTGTACAACGAAACCAGATACATCACGTCTCTCTACGCCTCGGTGTTGCTTCCGCTTCTGTACGCCCCCCCGGGCACATACTCTGAAGAATCCCTGGTGCCAGACAAGGCCAATGTGGTGATAAGCGGCAGCATCTTTGGAGACACAACCGAGGTCAACTACAACTTCTACATAAGCAATGGTGAAAGAAATGACGAAGGAGAGGATGAAAACAAAGACAAGGGGTACGGCACGAGGATACGCCTCACATTCGATGACACCTATAAACTCGGCATATCCTACTATACGTCCAAGAACCACGAAACTACGGAAGGACGGCAGCAGCTGTGGGGAATCGACATCGAGATACCGATGATCGACGAAAGGCTGCTCCTGGAAGGTGAGTTTGTCCGTGACGAATACAAAAAAAGAGCGGACAGAACGAGCTACTACGTTCGCCTGACCTACAGGGTCGACAACTACTCTCCATTTGTTGTTTACGACTATCTGGAGGATCCGGACGATCTGGCAATGAAGAACAAACTTAGCCGTTATGGTGTGGGGATGAGCTACGATGTGAGTACCAATCTCATACTTAAGGGCGAGTATCATTACAGTGCGTTTGCAGGTGATACGGGTCTACTGAGCGATACCGACACGGCACATATGGTCAAAATGGCAGCCATCTTCGTATTCTAGCTTCAAGTCCAAGTCAATGAAAAAACGGCAAGGGAGGTAATATATATAAAATGATCAAAATAGCGCTGATGGTTCTTTTGAGCTTGTCAATCTGCCTGTCGGTGGCCTCCACCACAGCCCTTGCGCAGATTGTTGTGATTGTAAATCCTGCAAATCCTTACTCCGACATAAGCAAGAAAGAGCTCTCCAAGATCTTCAAGCAGAAGCGGAAGACCTGGAAGAACAAAGGGGTCATTCATGTCGTGCAGCTGCCAAAAGAACACCCTTTGAGGGAGGAGTTTTCGAAGAAGGTGCTGAAGATGAGCTCGGAAGCTCTTGAGAAGTACTACTTCAAGAAGGCCTTGTCCGGCAAGGGGCAACCACCGAAGATACTATCGTCACCCTCCGAGGTCAAGTCTTACGTCAGCGGCAACGAGAACGCCATCGGCTATATAGATGCCAGCGATGTCGACACCTCGGTCAAGATACTAAAAGTGGATGGTAAAGATCACATCGAATAGGCTATAAGCAACGCTGGGACAGCACAGTTCACACAAACACAACCTGGAGCAATATCATGAGCATCCGGCAAAAAATAGCAGCTGGTTTTGCCGCCTTATTCGTGTTGCTGGCGGTGCCGGCAGCCTATTCCATAATAGGCGGGCTGCGCATTCAAGACAACGCTAACGGCCTTCAGAAGGAAATATATCCCGCACTTGATCTCACGAAACAGATGATAGATACGCACCGTCAAACCAAGGAGAGCCTCCTTGCGGCCATATCGGAGCTTGACGACGAGGCCATAGAGGAGGCCGGAGCCCTCACCGACAAATTCCATCGTCAGGTCAGCATGCTCAAGACCATAAAGGACGATCGGGAATTGGAAGATATAGGCAGGCTCTACAAGGAGTACTCTGAAAAGGGTCTTCTCATAGCGAAAAAGCTTGTCGACGGCAGTGACATGACAGATGTCATGGATGAAGTCGTTTCCCTGAATGACACTGCCAACAAGCTCAAAACCATGCTCCAAGACTATTACGACCTCAACTACCGGGCCTTTGTTTCCAACGTCCAGGAGGTATACAACCTTTCGAGCAAATTCGTTTCATTTGCTCTCGGCGGGGTTCTTCTGTCGTTCGTGCTCGGCGCCGTGATAGCCTACATTATTTCCACACGTATCACGAAAGGCATCAATGTGGTGGTGGAGAGGATAGAGGATATTGCTCGAGGAGAAGGCGACCTAACAAAGCGGCTGGAGTTGACCACCAACGATGAAATGGGGCTGTTGGCAACGGGCTTCAACAACTTCGTGGGCAATCTCAGGGGAATAATCGCCAAGGTGGTCTCCTTCACGACGGATGTTGCCTCGGCCTCCATGCAATACTCTGCCACGTGCGAGGAGATAAGGGACCGAATAGAGCTTCAGATGGGCAAGGCCGGCCAGGTGGCCACGGCTACGGAGCAGATGAACGCCACCATTGCGGATATGGCGAGGAACTGCACCAGCGCCGCCCAGATGGCAAAGGAGGCCGACATGACGGCAACGAAGGGCAACGAGGTCATCGCACGAACCATAGACGGCATACACGGCATAGCGACGAAGGTGCAGGAATCGACCCAGCTCATCCTCCTTCTGAACAACCGCTCCGACGAGATAGGCAAAATAATAGAAGTTATAGACGACATCGCTGACCAAACGAACCTCCTCGCACTTAACGCAGCCATCGAGGCTGCCAGGGCCGGTGAGCAGGGAAGGGGATTCGCCGTTGTCGCCGACGAGGTAAGAAAACTCTCGGAAAGGACCATCTCCGCAACTAAAGAGATAGGTGATATGATAAAGACTATACAGGAAGAAACACACCGGGCCGTTGGCTCAATGAAGGCCTGTAACAGCGAAGGTGAGGTCCAGATCAAACTGGCCGGAGAGGCCGGGGAGGTGCTCAAAGAAATAGTATCCAAGGTGCAGCAGGTCAACGAAATGATCCAGCGCATCGTAGTGGCGACAGAGGAGCAGTCAGCCGCATCGGAGCACATCGAAAAAGACATGGAGGACCTTGTAGCTTCGCTCAAGGAGACATCCGGAAGCACCGAACAGATGACCATGGCGTCAAAGAACCTAGCCGAGGTGTCCGTCCAGCTGCAAGACCTCGTCTCGAAGTTCAAAGTAACGGAAGGCTCCGAAGAACCCCGTTCTAACCATTCGCATAAGGTAGAGAATGCAGCAGCGGATGATGAAGAAGCACCCAAGGCAGCAGCGTCTTAGGTCCGTCCTTATCGAACCCCTGATTCTGCCGGCGGATACAAGGACTCTCCACAACCACCATCAAAATTGGACAATCAAAACTGTTACTGAATCACGCCAACAGCCTCTTGTGTCCCTTTGTTAGCCAGCCGCTGGCCACTTGGCGCCGCCGCACAGCGGTACAGTGGAGTCTGAACCACCCCGGAGCTTAAAAGCCGGCACAGATGCCCGCCTCAAAAGACGATGACGACTGCGCAAGTACTTAAAAAGCGTAAGTCGACATATACCAGACGCTATATGATCGTCATTACCGTCGCATGCCTTCACCTTGCCAACGGGTTGGTATAATACTACAAATTGGCTGCTCTTCCAAGGAAAGAAAGGGTAACGTCAAATATTTTGTGTCATAAGGAAAGGGGCAGCGGTTCGTTGTTTTTTGTTTTCATAGGTAAAGACTGCGTATAGTATTCTTTCGATGCTCGTTCTGTCGCTGAAGACCCCCATGGGTCTTGTCCTCCTACGTACCTCCCGAA
>WGEY01000033.1 GCA_015492495.1 Deltaproteobacteria bacterium
CCCAGGTTATATAGAAGTGCCTGCACCTGAAGCAGTCCACCCTTCTCTGTCTTTCCTCATCCATGTCAGCAGCAGCTTCCGTACCCAATCCTTAATATTTTTTATCATTATAACACAGGCACTTCACTTGAAAAACAGCCCTGCCCCTGAAAGGTGGTCCCAGCGGCCACGCCGGCCCTCCGGGCACACCTTATATCCTGGTGGCTCACACGGGCAACGATTTGACAACGCAAGGTGCGGTTGTATAATGGAGCCTGTGATCTACACCACTCTGTTTGAAGATGAGGAGGTTGCATGAAAAGTGTACTGGTTCCACTGGCGCCCGGGTTCGAGGAGGTCGAGGCCGTCACCGTGGTGGACATCCTCAGGAGGGCGGGTATAGAGGTCATCGTCGCCTCGACGGTCGAAGGGGCGGTCGAGGGAAGGAACGGCATAAGGATGCTTGCCGACACCGGTATAGACGAGGTGGCTGACTCCCTATTCGACATGGTCGTACTTCCCGGCGGCGCGAAGGGAACGGAAAACCTCAAAAAAGACGAAAGGATCAAAAGGATCGTCGAACGGCACCTCGACCGTGACCGGTTCATAGCCGCCATATGCGCGGCACCGACCGTGCTATCGGCCATGGGCGTAACAGGGGGCAGGTCGTTGACGTGCCATCCTTCGGTGAGGGAAGAACTGAAGGGCGGTGAAAGGGTCGTGGACGACCGCGTAGTCCGGGACGGCAAGATCATTACGAGCCAGGGACCCGGAACCGCCATGGAGTTCGCCTTCAGGCTCGTCGAGGTGCTCTGCGGCGGAAAAAAGGCCGAAGATGTGAACAGCGGGGTGCTGGCGAGGCTGTGAAGCCAGGACCTTCAATGCCACCCGAACATTCTCTGTCGGCCGCTTCAATGGTACCCGAGGAAACACACCGCCTGAGATAGGGAGCCCCTTACCGGCCTCAAGCGGGCGTACCACATAACATCCACTGAGGGGATGTATCCGCGGATATGCCGTAACATACGGCGTGAAAAAAAGATTAGAGATCGAACTCGGCAACAACGGGCGCATGGTCCGAGGGCCTCGGCTTCAGCCTCGGTCCTGTATCGATCCATGCACGGACGGACCTTTCGGCGAGTATCCTCGTAGCCCATATGTGGTCCACCCTCCAGCCGAGCCCCCGCTTCACCGCGTTCCTTATCCTGTAGTCCCAGAAGGTGAACCTCCCTTCCGACCGGTCGTGCATCCTGAACACATCGACGAACCCCCACTCCCTGAACCTCTCGAGTGCGGCGTGCTCATCCGGGTGGAAGCCGACATGTCCGCCGAGGAGCTCCGGATCGTAGACGTCCTCCGGGGCAGGGGCCACGTTGAAGTCACCCACCCACAGGACCGGGTCCGATGGGTTGAAGTTGGCCTCAAAGTACCCGTACAGCCTTGCGAACCAGTCGAGCTTGTAGCGGAACTTGGCTGAAAGCGGAAGAAACCCTTGGGGCACGTAGGTGTTCACCACCCATACCCCCTCTATCTCGGCGGATATGATGCGTGTCTTCTCAGAGCCATCCCCTCCGAAACCCTTTCGCACCTTGCCGGGCCTGGATCTGCTCAGTATGGCAACACCGTTGTAGGACTTCTCGCCGCTGAATGCGCAGTGATAGCCGATCCCCTTGAGTGTCTCCAGGGGAAAGGCCGCATCCTGCACCTTTGTCTCCTGCAGGCACAGCACATCCGGCGCCTCCTTCCCGACCCACTCCGTGACTATGCCGAGCCTCGCCCTTATGGAGTTCACGTTGAAGCTTGCAACCTTCATCACCGCACCACCGCCCCCGACCGCGCAACCAAGGATCAGCGCTAATCGAAAAGCCCCTTCTGCACCGGTCTTCTCCCGGTCTTTTTCCTGACGAACGTCGTATCGTGTATGTAGCGCGAGGGCAGCTCGGCAAGAAAGGGAGACCTTCTCTGTTCGAGCACGCCCCCCCACATACGCCTCTTTCTTGCATTCAACAGAAAGAGCCTGTCCTTTGCCCTCGTAATACCCACGTAGAAGAGCCTCCTCTCCTCCTCAACGTCGCCGGGCCTGCCCTTGAGCTCGAGCGGCAGTATGCCCTCTTCGCATCCCGTTATGAAGACCACCGGGAACTCGAGGCCCTTCGCCATGTGGATTGTCATGAGGAGGACCCTGTCGGCCTCTATGTCGCAGGTGTCCGGGGGCTGCATGAGTACCAGGGATTCGATGAACGCCTGGAGCCGATCCTGCGGCCTTTCCATGCGGTCGAACCTCGAGGCGGTCCTTACGAGGGTTTCGATAAAACCCTTTTCAATGGAGAGTGATTCGGCCTCCCTCCTTACGATGTCGCTCAGATCCCCTTCCTGCAGGCACGCGTCCGGGTCGACGGCCCTGAGGTGGTCTACGAACCTTGGGAGGTCTTCAGGGACTGCGGCGACCTGGTACGGTATGGACGAGCGTTCAAAGGCATCACGCACGGCGTCCGCCTGACGGTTCGTCCTGAAGAGCACAGCGAAGTCGGAGAACCTGTAGGATCCGCCGATAGCGGCGGTGAGGCTTGTAAGCCCGCCCATGAGCCTCTCTATCTCTGCGGTGACAAACCCGGCCTCGTCCCTTTCATCTCCGCACTCTACAAGCCTTATCGCCTCTCCTACGGGCCTTACGGGTCGGGCAGCCTTCTTGATCCTCGATCTGTTGTTCTCTATGAGGGTGTTCGATGCATGGACGATGGAGGCCGTGGAGCGGTAGTTCGCAGCGAGGTCCAGGACCTTTGAACCGGGCCAGTCCTCTTCGAAGCTGAGAAAGCCCTCCACATTGGCCCCGCGGAAGGCGTATATGGACTGATCCGGGTCTCCTATGGCAAAGAGGCTTGCACCGTTCTCCGCCAAGAGCCTTACGAGGCGCGCCTGAGGTGGATTTATGTCCTGGAACTCGTCTACGAGGATGTGCGAAAGGTGCCAGCTCGCCGCATCCCCGCGCTCGATGAGCCTGACCGCTTCAAGAACGAGGTCATCAAGGTCCAGTGCACCCCTCTCCTCGAGCGCCTTCTGGTACAGCCGGAACACCTCGCCGTCCGCCCCATCGCGGTCCGGCCGTCCAATGAGGTTCTTGGCGGCCGATATCCTTTCGATGGCCCTGTCCACGTTCTTTACGCCGAGCTCCGTCAAAAGCTCTCTCTGGCCGCTCCTTCCAAGCAGTGTGAAGTCCTTCCTGTCCTTGAGAAGCCGCATGCAGAAGCTGTGGAATGTCCCTATACTGGAGCCGTCGATGACCGCGGATGAGGGACCGCATGCAGCCTGCACGCGGTCCCTCATCTCCATGGCCGCGCGGTTCGTGAAGGTTACGGCGAGTATCTCGCCGGGGCTTACACCGCGCTCCAAGAGATAGAGGTACCTCGCCACCAGGACCCGGGTCTTTCCGCTCCCAGGCCCGGCCACGACGAGGACATACCGGTCCTGTAAAAAAACGGCCCTCCTCTGGGCCGGATCAAGCGACTCGAAGACTTCGTTGTTCATAACAAAGGCACATCACTCTGTGTTTTCTTCACTGCCTGCGCATCAAAGCCGCGCTGCCTCCAAAGCATTGTACCACAGCCCCTGAACCGACAGGATGATCAGACCGGATCCATGTGTACGAAGACCTTCTGTATGGCCTCCAGGTCCTCCACCGCCCTCTCCACGCGTTCGCCTATGGCGTGCGAGTCATAGGTGGAGATGTACTTCGGCACCTTGACGTGTATCTCCACGTGGATGTACGGCCCCACGTAATGCGTCCTTATGATACCGGTATCCTCGACCCCTTCGACACCGAGCGCGGCCCTCCTTATCTCGGCCGTAAGCTCCGGGCCGGGGGACCTGCCCATGAGGTAGTCTATGTTCTCCATACCTATGGAATAACCCGTATAGATTATCCACATGCTTATGAGGAGACCGGCCAGCGGATCAAGGTAGGAGTAGCCGAACCTCGCCCCGGCGATTCCCACCAACGCGGCGAACGCCACCGCGACGTCACAGAGCGAATCCACGCTCAAGGCCGTTATAGCCGGACTCCTCACGGCCCTGCCCACACCCCTGAAGTAAAGGGCCATGATCCCCTTTGCCGCCGCCGTTATCACCGGGACGAGGAGGGTGAAGGTTCCAACGACCACACCGTCACCGCCTGTAAGCCTCCCCACGGATGTCCTTATGACCTCGAAGCCGAGTATTCCGGCCATGATGGCAACGACGATGCCGGCTACGGGCTCGGCCCTCGAGTGTCCGAAGGGATGCCCCTCGTCGGCCTCCTTCGCGGAGATCTTCACGCAGATGAAGACCGCGAGCGAGGATACCGTATCTGTAAGCGAGTTGAAGGCGTCGGACAGAAGCGCCACACTGCCCGAAAGAAGGGCCACAACGATCTTGAGTCCGAAAAGAAGCGTGTTGCCGAGGATACTTACAATGGCAGCCCTGGAGGCGGCAGAATCCTTCTTCATTTTCTTCGCCGAATACAAAGCGCCTTAAGCCTCCGCAGGGTCGGTTCGAACAAAGGCCCTCAACCCGTGCATACGCGCTATGAGACAAACCGCCTTTCCATCAGCTCGTCGACGTGTGAAAGGCTCTGGCGGGCCACCACGTAGAAGCTCTGTGCCCATGCAAGCGGCACGTTCGCGTTCATCTTTCCGCCGCTGTAAAGCTCCGGCACCTTGCCGTCGTCGGTCATGACCGACTCGAGCCTTTCCAGGTACCAGCGCGACCTTTCGATAAAGTCGCTCGGCCTGCCGAACATTCCGCCCATCCTAAGGGCCCTGAGCGCAAGCTTGGAGTACGCTATGCTGAGCCAGGCAAACCCCAGCGGCCATTCGGCCTCGTTTCCCATGGGTAAAGCCGGGTCGGCATTGAAGTACAGGTCGCCGGGATACCTTATGACACCCCTCTCCCTCACGAGGTTCTCCTCTATGTTCTTGAGTATCTGGTGGGCCTGGGACTCTGTGACGATGTTGTAGGGCCATATGAGGCTCAGCTGGGCCATGTCGTAGGGCCTGGAAGCCGATTCCGCCGGAAGGATCCTGTTCAGCGCATCCCGTCCGGCCTCGACGAACTCCTGCGGTATGGGGACATAGGTGTGGAGGTCTATGGGATAGGAGTACTTGTAGTGATAATAGCCGTCATCATGCCACATGGTGAGCCCGGCAAGCACGGACCCTATGCTCGACGAATGGACCTCGGGCCCCTCCTCCCAGACGCCGAAGTCGGGATCCGAGTGCCATCTTACGGTCGTGAGATAGAGAACGATGTCCCTCAGGAGGAGCAATACCTCACCTTCGTCGGTCCCTATCACATTGTGTCCTTTCTTGATCAGGTCTCCGCTCTTGTACAAAAAAAGCCCGAAGATGTCGAGCTGATGGTGTCCCCATTCGTGTGTTATCTCCTCGAGTGTCACAGGGTGCACCCTCGCATGAATGACCTCGTCGGCGCAGCTTCCCAGGTAATGACGCTTCCTCGCCCCGCTCGATATCTTGTGACGGTACTTCTGGAATATCCTCAGGATGAGCCTGTAGCTCTCTATCATCTTGTCGAACGAGCCTATGTATTCATTCGCATAGGTGGCGTACATTATGTCCCGGAGCCAGAAGACATTGTACCTGTCCACACCGTCCTCGCCCTTGTACGGCGAGGCGATGTAGCCCCCGTTCAACCGGCGCAATTCCTCAAGGTGCCTGTAGGCCTGCAGAAGCTTCTCCCTCTCGGACAACTCCCTGAACCGCCTTTCACCGAACAGCTCCTCGACATCCAACCTTTTGCCAAAAGACCCTTTGTAAGACATATGTCAACACCCCTCGTCAAACCTCCCCTGCGGGAGGTCCCGGATTGTACTGATCGTAATCAGGTGCACGCCACGTGCGCCGATCCCGTGCAGGCTACCCGCATCGTCAGAAGGCCCACACCCTCAATGCGTTCGGCAGTATGCCGAACCTTATCCTCGTACTGGCGGCGAACGTCTCCCCGTCTACATGTATCAGGCCGGGGACCTCCCTTATAACATCGACCACCGGGGCCTGGACGGACCTGAAGTACCTCGATCCCGCAATACTGCCTGCGAAAAGCCTTCGGGCCACATCGATCGCCCCTAAGAGACCCGGGCTTTCGACCATAGAGACATCGAGCAGCCCGTCGTCCGGCTCGGCATCCGGGGCTATGACCGCGCCCGCGCCGTACTCCCTGGTATTAGCCACCGTAAGGATCAACGGCCTGCCGTGTATGCTTTCATTGTCCCATGCAACGGTCACGGAGTCCGGCCTGCGGGTGAAGAACTCCTTCAGAACCACAGGCACATATGGCAGTATACCGCGACGCCGCAAGAGCCTTGTCCAGGACGCATAGCCCTTGCAGACGGCCGCATCAAACCCCACCCCCGCTGTGGAGAAAAAGTACCTCCCGCAGACGGTCCCAACGTCTATATACCTTGTTCTGCCCTTTACAAGGACGCTTACCGCCCACTTTATGTTCATCGGTATGTCGAGCGACCTTGCAAGGCCGTTGCCCGACCCCACGGGTATGACGCCGAGCACGGTCCTCGAGTTCACGACAGCCGAGGCCACCTGGTTCACGGTCCCGTCGCCCCCGCAGGCGAAGACGGCCTCGTAACCCCTGTCCCTGGCCTCCTCGGCGAGCCTGTAGGTATCGTGCCTCGAGGAACTGACCTTTATCTCGAATATGCCGCGCTTATGGGCCAACACCTCCCTGACCGCACCGGTTATCTCCTCTACCCTCTCGCCTCCGCCTGCAACGGGGTTGACAACGAACCTCACCTTCAAACGCCCTGTACCTCTCCATTCGTCAATTTTAGCGCATTTTTAAAGATATGAGTATAAGTTATATCGACTTTGTTTTTCAAGCTGTTTGACCTGCCGGCAAATACGCCCGAGGTCCAGCAAGGGCCCTACGGTGCTCGGAACGCCGGCACCATACGAACAAACGGATCATTCCCATGTCCGTCCCGCGGGCACGCACCCGAGGCTCATTGCATTCCACGAAATCGGTTGTATACTTGAAGGTGTAAGGATTGCTCACTAACCCCGCAGAAGCTGCGGGGAATGTGCTCGCGCCACATGTTCAAACCATTGGTTCGGTCTTTTACAATACTTGCGGCTCTGCTGCTGTTTACCGTTTTCTGCGGCCACACACGGGCGAAAGGGGGTACTGGTATGGGCTTTACGATACACAGCGAGGCGTTCGAAGAAGGCGGGGCCATACCGAAGGAGTACACCTGTGACGGCAGCGACCTGTCGCCTCCTTTGGAATGGGACGGCGCCCCCTATGGCACAAGGAGTTACGCACTCATCGTAGAAGACCCTGATGCACCCCTGGGGACCTTCATACACTGGGTCGTATACGACATTCCGGCAGGACGCGGAGGACTTTCAAAGGGCACCTCCACATCAGCCTTGCTTGACGGCGGTATCAAGCAGGGCACGAACGACTTCGGCAGAACCGGCTACGGCGGGCCATGCCCGCCGAGAGGCCACGGACGCCACCGTTACTTCTTCAGGCTCAGGGCGCTGGACGTAGAAACCCTCGGGCTGCCTCCCGGTGCATCAAGGAGAGAGGTGGAACGGGCGTTCAGTGGGCATCTTCTCGGCGAGGCGGTCCTTATTGGCACATACAGCCGTTGAGCCGCTTAAGCTGCAAGGCGGCCCGGCACCTTCAGGGCGTGCGTCCTTGCACCGGGCCGAAACAGAGACGATGGCTGCATCCATGAACAGAGGCCGGGCAATAAAGATCGTGGCCATAGCCGTTGTAGCCGTCTCGGCCGTGATAGTCGGCGGCTGGCGGGCAGAGAGGTTTTTCAGCTCCACAGACTTCTGCATCTCCTGCCACGTGATGCGTTATCCGTTCGAGGAGATGAAAAGATCGCTCCATTACGCGGCATCGGGCGGAATACCTGAATGCGGAGACTGCCACCTGCCCCGGGATCCTGTGGACAGGACGATCACCCACGCGGCGAAGGGGATAAAGGACCTCTACGGCGTCTTCACAAAGGACATCTCCTCGCAGGAGGGGTTCAGCCGTTACAGGGACGAGCTTGCAGACAGTGCGGCCGCAGACCTCAGAAGGTGGGACGGCGGCCCCTGCAGGGGCTGTCACGGTGTGCCTGTGCCTTCTTCGGCACCGGGGAGGGCCGCACACATGAAACTTCAAAGGGGCGAGGCGACCTGCATTGACTGCCACAGGGGGATCTTTCATGCAGCACCCGGCACATAGCAGGGTGTTCACCGGCGGGAAAGTGCGCATGGAACGGAGCTATGATCCATGAAAAACGCCTACATCTCCAGCAGGACCTTTAGAACACCCTTTTCAGATGCATAACCGATCGCCTCTATCCCCCTTTCGACGGGGAATATCCTGCTGATAAGGGGCTCGACATCCACCCTCTTCGACTCGAGCGCCTTCAGGGCGGGCTCGAAGGGACCGCACCTTGAGCCTATGAGGGTGATCTCGTCTATCACCACCTTGTTCATGTCCACCTCCCTCGGGTCAGCCACCGTGGTCTTGACGACGACCCGGCCCCGCGGTTTGACCGCATCAAGGGCGCTCACGAGGGCCGGGGAGGACCCGGCTGCATCTATTACGATGTCAAAGGCCCTGTTCCCTGGGACCCCGAGCATGGTTCTTATCCCCCTACTCTCCAGCATGGAGAGTTTTTCTCCGTGTCTTCCCGCAACGGTAAGATCACACCCTGCAAGATGCAGAACCTGGGCGATAAGGAGGCCCAGCTTTCCGTCGCCCAGCACGCATACCCTTTCATCAGGGCCGATCTTCACCTGCTCCATTATCTCAAAGGCCGCGGCAAGGGGCTCTGCGAAGACCGCCTCCTTGTCACCTACAGAATCAGGGATGAGATGGAGATTTTTGACGGGAAGGGTCAGATAATCGGCAAAGGCACCGTCTTTACCGAGGATTCCGAGGACGGAACGGTCCGGGCAGTGATTTTCCAAGCCCGACAGACAAAGACCACAGGTCCCGCAACCTATATTGATTTCGCCGGTAACCCTTTTCCCGACAAGTTCCGGATCCGTACATTCCTCCACAACTCCTGCAAACTCATGGCCCGGTATGCCGCTGAAGCCCATGTATCCCTTGAGGATCTCGATGTCCGTGCTGCATATACCCGCATATCTGACCCTTATGAGCGCCTCTCCTTCCGAAGGCACAGGCAACGGGTGGTCTTCTCTGTAGTACAGCCTGTCCTTCTTGACGAGTGCGCGCATTCTACACAATTCGGTCCGGTCTGGTAGGGAATCTTCAAATGTAAGGATGTTTGTATTATATTCGCTCGCTAACCCCGCGGTAAACTGCGGGGGACGCGTCCGCTATGCATTTTCACTCTGCCGGGCTTACGCTTTGACAAGCGTCCATATGCCTATGGCGATGAAGCCTATGCCGGCTATGTAATGAAGATGCTTTTCACTTATGTACTGTGAAACCAAACCGCCGGCCAGCACGCCGATACCAGAGGCCACCATCAGGGCCAAAGACGCGCCGATAAATACCGTGAGCTTGCTCACTTCTCTATCCGCGGCGAACAGCATTGTGGCCAGCTGCGTTTTATCGCCGAGCTCTGCGATGAATACCACTGCGAAGACTGTGAACAGTACCTTGTATTCCAATTCAGTTCTTTTTGGTACCTGCTTTCTTGGGCCTATGTTCGGATAGCGGTGCTACGCAGGAGGCATCCTTGTTCACCCGATCGTTAACCGCCCTTTCGCTCAAAGGGGCCAAGGGCCTGTTGTTTCTGTCCTCTATTCGGACGGTCGCGTCATGCATCATAATAATATCCGTCCTTGCCGTGGAACGTCAAGAAAAAGCGGAGCCGCGGAATCGAGTCCTGAATCACGGCTTATTACCCTCAACCTGTTTGATATCCCCGCTCAAGCAGTGGATACCGTGGCTTGCCGAAGTCTCTTTCGGCGGCCCCCATGCCTTTTTGGTACGGCCTTAGTACAAACGGCCGCAGATGCCATGCATAATGAAGCATCCGCTCTTACCGCATCTCCTCGTCATGTCGTAACCCACGGCGCCCCGAGGATACGGCAACTTTTAATTAAAGGACACTTCTGCTCTCATTATCGACATCCCCAACCCCAAATGCCTATTTTTTGGGCACGCAATATTCTGTAACCCCTAAAATCCCTATATTTTGCAGGCATTTCAGTTGGCACGCGGCTTGCAATCATATATAAGTGCAGATCCGGTGCTGCACCGGCACGAATTAAAGATCGATTTGCGAGGTGGGTATTTATGGAGACGAAGAAGAAACTGGTCATGATAGGAAACGGCATGGCCGGTATGAAGGCGATAGAGGAGATCATAGACATAAACCCGGATCTCTTCGACATAACCGTATTCGGGGCCGAGAGGCACCCCAACTACAACCGCGTGCTCCTCTCCTCCGTGCTGGCCGGTGAGATGACGGTCGAGGACATAATCCTCAACGATGAGGAATGGTATCGCAAAAACAATATCACGCTGCACCTCGGCAAGCCCGTGGTCGAGATCCAGCGCGGCTACAGGAAGGTCGTTGCGGCGGATGGAACCACGGCCGCCTACGACTGCCTGGTGATAGCCACGGGCTCCAAGCCCTTCATACTGCCGCTTCCCGGGGTGGACAAGGAGGGTGTCATAACCTTCCGCGACATCTACGACTGCGAGAGGATGATGGAGGCATCCGCGAGCTACCGGAAGGCCGCGGTGATAGGCGGCGGGCTCCTGGGTCTCGAGGCGGCCAAGGGGCTCGTGAACCTGGGCATGGAGGTCACGGTCATACACGACCGCAAGACGCTCATGAACATGCAGCTAGACGAGGTTGCGGGAGAGATGCTCAGAGAAAGCCTCGAAGAACAGGGAATGCGCTTCCGCACCTCGACGCTCACAAAGAGGATACTCGGCGACGATAGGGTAAGGGGGCTCGAGTTCGAAGACGGTTCCAGGCTCGAGTGCGACATCGTGGTCATGGCCGTTGGCATACGCCCCAACAAGGACCTCGCCGAAGGGGCACGGCTTTTCTGTAACAGGGGGATCGTGGTGAACGACTACATGCAGTCCATAACCGACCCCTCGGTGTACGCTGTGGGTGAATGCGTGGAGCACAGGGGAAAAACCTACGGGCTCGTGGCCCCTCTCTTCGAGCAGGCGCGCATCCTCGCCTACCACATCACCGGACAGGGGCTCAAGACGTACACGGGCTCGGTCGTATCCACGAAGCTCAAGGTCTCAGGGGTGGACGTCTTCTCCGCAGGCGACTTCGAGGGCAACGGCTCCTCGGACACGGTCATGTACCTGGACCGCAAGGGCGGGATCTACAAGAAGATCGTCATAAAGGACGAGCGCATCATCGGAGCGGTCCTATTCGGCGATACGGCGGACGGCACGCGACTCTTCCAGATGATGCAGGACGGAACCGACGTATCCGAACAGCGCTCCACCCTGCTCTTCGGCAACACCATGCTCGGTGACGCCGGCCACTCGGGGCTAGCTCAGGTGTCAATGATGAGCCCCGACACGATCGTCTGCGGCTGTAACGGGGTTACGAAGAAGATGATAGAGGACGCCGTTGTAAAGCACGGCCTCACCACGCGCAAGGAGGTCACCGGATGCACCAAGGCCGCAGGATCCTGCGGCGGCTGCGGTCCGCTGGTGGACCAGATACTCGTCTCGATACTCGGAAGCTCCTTCGCCCGCTCGGCCAACGCCATGCCGCTTTGCGACTGCACCGAGCTCACGCATGACGAGGTGAAAGAAGAGATCCGCAGAAGGCGCCTTCTCACGGTCGGCGGGGCGATGCGGGCGCTTGAGTGGAAGGGCGAGGGGTGCGATACCTGCAGGCCCGCGCTCAACTACTACGTGCAGTCCATATGGCCAAAAGAGACGAGTGACGATCCGGCATCCAGGCTCGTAAACGAGAGGATGCACGCAAACATCCAGAAGGACGGGACATTCTCCGTGGTCCCGCGCATGTACGGGGGGCTCACGACCCCTGAGGAGCTGATGAGGATAGCCAGGGTCGCCTCCGAATACAACGTACCGGCCGTAAAGCTCACCGGAGGCCAGAGGATCGACCTCCTGGGCATCAAGAAGGAAGACCTCACCGCGGTGTGGAGGGCGCTCGGCATGGAGTCGGGCTACGCCTACGCAAAGGCGCTCCGGACGGTGAAGACCTGCGTGGGGAGCCGGTGGTGCCGCTTCGGGACCCAGGACTCCATGGGGCTCGGCATAAACCTCGAAAAGATGCTCGAACGGGTGTGGGCGCCGGCGAAGCTCAAACTTTCGGTCTCCGGTTGCCCGCGCAACTGCGCCGAGGCGTCGATAAAGGACCTCGGGATAGTCGGCGTGGACGGCGGATGGGAGATATACTGCGGCGGCAACGGCGGCGTGAGGGTACGGGTCGCCGAACTCCTGTGCACGGTCCGCGATGCCGACGAGGTCATGGAGATCGCCAAGGCTTACGTGCAGCTCTACCGCGAAGACGCCCACTACGGCGAGAGGACCTCGGTGTGGATTGAGCGGGTCGGGCTAGACCGTGTGAAGCGGGCCGTCGTCGATGACCCGCAGTCACGCGGCGCGCTCGCCGCAAGGCTCGACGAATACATCGAAACGCTCGGTGAAGACCCGTGGAAGGCCCGCATCAGGGAAGAGGAGGAGCGCCCGGGCATGAAACCCATAAAGATCGACGCAAGGGCTGTGAACGAATGAAGTGGCTCAAGGTATGCCGTAAAGACGAGATCCCGGAAAGGGGAGGACGCGCGGTCCTGGCGGGCGGGAGCCGGATAGCCGTCTTCCGCCTCTCGGACGGGCGCGTAGTGGCGGTCGAGGACCGCTGCCCTCACAAGGAGGGTCCCCTCTCGGACGGCCTCTTGACCGGCGCAACCGTCATCTGTCCCATGCACCACTGGAAGATAGACCTCGAAAGCGGAAACGCCCTGCCCCCTGATTGCGGTTGCGTGAAGACCTACGAGACCAAGGTGGATGACGGTATCGTGTGGCTCAGGCTTTAAGCCCCCCTGGCAGGCAGCGAAACCGCGCTGCTGTTTGAAGCCGCCGGGGGCGCTTCAAATGCAAGGATTTATATTCGGCCGTGTTACCCGAGGCGTGCTTTATTCACTACAGAATACGACGGCCGTAGTTACTGCAGCCTGAGCTCCGTCGGGACCTCTTTACCATCCCTTCCGTACCTTATCCTGACCGCCCCGGAGGCATCGACGCAGAAGGTCACTTCGACGTCTTCTTCAACGGGCTCGTCGAAGGATAGGGTTACGGCCTTGAAGCCGTGGAGCTCGACCTCGTCGTAGGAGTGCTTGATGACCTGTTTTATGAACTCCATTCCGGACTCCCTCACCCACCTCCTGGTGACGAGGTTCTCCGGCACCTCGAAGATCTCCAGGTACATCTCCCTCTGCGCCCCCAGTGTCCTCGCGGGCTTTATGGAGAAGGTCTTTTCAATAGGCAGTGATTCGCCCTTTTCGAGTATTATCTCGTAGGAGTGGGGCCGCTCTTTGCCCTTGGTGGAAAACCTCACGGCGTACGCCATGCCCAGGTGCCTGTCGATGACGTCGCTCGTGCCGTACATCACTGCACCGCGGGCCACGGCCGTCAGCGGGCTGTGGTCGTAGATCGCGTTCCTGTCACCGAGCTCCGGAAAGGTGTGCGCGATCTTGTCCCTGAAAGAAGGTATCTGGGACGAACCCCCGGTAAGGAGCACGGCGTCTATCATCTCGCCCGTTACGCCCACCTTCTTCGCCTTCTTGAGGACGTAGGATATCTCCCTGTCCAGGTTCCTGTAGAAGTCGTGCTTGTCGAGCACCTCCTCGAAGTCGTCCCTCGTGACCTTGCACACCTCCCTGCCATCCCAGACAAATGGAACACGCCTGTACTCGGAGAGCGCGATCTTTATCTCCTCGGCGAGCGTGAGCAGCCGTGGCGGGATCTCCCTTCCGGCAAGCCCGCACCTTTCGGCCAGGTACTCGGCAAGCCACCTGTCTATGTCCTTTCCGCCGAGCATCCTCGAACGGTCGGGCTTGGCCACGACATGCACCTCGTCTATGTTCAGCCTGAGAAGCATTATGTCCAGCGTGCACCCGCCGAAGTCAAGGACCATGAAGAGCTTGTCCTTCTCCTCGGCGACCTGGTAACCTATCGCCGCTGCCAGCGGCTCCTCCACGAACTCCACCGGGATGTTCCTTGCGCTCTTCTTTATGATCCCGGCGAGTGCCTTCCTGTAGCCGTGGAAACCCACGGGCACGGTCACGCACAGACGGTCGCAGAGCCTGCCCGAAAGCCTCGAAAAAAGCCCCGTCTGTGTGTTCGCCTCCTTGAGGTGGCGGTAGAGGATACGGAAGTACCTATCCATGAGCTCTCTCCCGCCGGGGTCGCCCTCAAGTAGCATCTTCTTCATGTTGACGGCGGAAGCGCTCTCCTGGGCCTCCGCCCCTATGGCATCGGTCTCTGGCTCGATGAGGGTGGGGACGATGTATGTGTCGCCGTACTTTCTCGAGATGGCATCGAGGTGAACGAAGTCCGGCATGGCGTCTCCCCTCTTCCTCATGATGACGGTGTTGGTCGCACCAAGGTCTATTGAAATGGTATCCCTGACAGAGGTCCTCGAGTGGACCTCCGCGGCGCTGTCCTTCCTGTAGTCCGGGCACACCTCCCTGACGAATACGGGCCTCTCTATCTCACGTCCGTGGTACCTCTCCTTCAACTCGTTCAGGTGGGCTACGGCCTTCTTGACCGCATCCCTCAGGACGACCGGCTTTATCCACACATGGGCGTACGGTTTGAGTGTCTCTATCAGGCGTATGTCATTGAGCTTGTCCGAAAAGTCCTCGAGCTCCCTTGCGAAGAGCTGCGCGTACTTCTCCCTCGTGTACCTACGCTTCTTGCTCTCGTTTATCCTCTTCTCCTCGGCGACGATGACGTAGTCTATGACGTCGACCATCTCCACGTCCTGCATGCGGCTCCGTACCGAAAAGAAGGGTAGGCAGGTCTCTATTATCTCTGAGACGAGCGGAAAGAACTCCTCGGTCTTGGGCAGCTTCTTAAGGAGCTCTATCAACCCGTAGAGCCGGGTGAAAGGGTCCTTGATGGCGAGCGTGGCGTTGAAGGCCTCCCTGAAGGCGCTCTTGTAGAATGATATGAACTGCTCCGTGCCGGCGAGCTCGTCAGCTATGTACAGGAGCGCGTACTTCCTGTAATAGGGCTCCTCTATCTGAACCGCCGCCTTTATGGCGAAGTCTATGGCCTTCTTGTATAGCTCGAGAAACTCCCCCCTCTTGGGCAGCCCCCTCGTCACACCGAGGAAGGTGCGGTCTATGTAGAAGGTCTCGTCGCAGGACTTGGGCAGCTCCCTGGCTATCTCATCAAGCGAGTACTTCTTGTAGCCCGCCCCCTCGGCAAAGCCGAGCGCCACCCTGAGCGCATGGAGGGAAAGGGGCTCGAGGCCCTCCCAGTCCCTTAAGTTCTTCGCTATCTCAACGAGGGAGTGCCTGCGTATGACCCTGTCCTCTATCCTGTCGGCAATATCTATGGCACGCCTCATTATCGAGGCGTAGAGGTTGCTGAAGACGGCCCTGTGCGGCACCTCGCCGGCAAGCCGCATGTAGGAGGACTTCTTGTGTATCGGAGACTCCTTGTTCGCCTCGACCGCCTCTACGGCACGCTCCATCGCCTCGGCGAACAGCGCGCTGAAGTCGCCCGTCTTGGGAACGGTCCGCACGAACTCGAGGAGCGCCTGCCTTCTCTGCGCTTCGTCTTCCATCGCGTCTATGAACTCGAATACGCGGCGGAACGCGTTTAGGCTGGTGACGTCCGGCGGGAGTTCCTTGAGGAGCTTCAACACGGCCCCCTTGCCCTCTTCACCCTCGCTGACGCCTCCATGCGCGCTGAGTATTTCGTTCAATCTGGTCTCAATATTCATGGCCTTCAAGCCGCTGATCCGTCGATCCGGCTGAAACCCGTCTCAACGACGGTACCGTCTTCACGGATAATGATCTCCGCCTTTCCCGGCATGTAAAAATCCTCTATCCGGTATGTGCCGTTCAGGAAGTGGAACCTCTGGTTGGTGGAGCCCCTTGCAAGAAGGGTGGGCTCCTTCCGTGTACGGTCGAACGCACCGTCGACGAGGACATCGACGTGGTCGAGCACGCAAGAGAGGTTTTGCCTTGCGCGGAGCTCGCCGTAATCAAAGCCCGTGTACACGACCGTCGTGAGCCCGTACTCCTCTCTGGCCGCCTTCAGGAGGAGCAGCAGGCCGCGGGGCTGGAGAAAGGGCTCTCCGCCGCTGACCGTTATGCCCTCGATGCCTGCGGCGAGATGCTCCTCGAAGAGCTCCTCCGGGCTGTAGAGGCTGACCGTCTCAATGGGGTGGGTTCGGGGGTTGAAGCAGCCGGGACACCTTCGCGCACAACCCTGGAAGAACACGACCATCCTTGCACCCGGCCCGTTGACCCTCGAAAGAGGTATTACGGAATGTATGTTTATTAAATCCTTCTCCGCCACTTCGCACGGCTCTAATCACTTGTTTCTACCTTGATCCTCTCCTCGGCCTCGAACTCCTCTTCCTTCACGGTGAAGAGCTCCACCTTGCCGAGGACCCTGGAGAGGTGCTCGGCCACCTCACGGCAGTCCTCGAATATGCTCGAATCCACCTCGACCTTTCCTTCCGGCGTGATCTTTATGCGTATCTCCCTGGACATGGCTCCACTCCTTGCCTGCGGCCCCTTCTAACCCTTCAGAAGCAACGTTATATTGCCGGCCGACTCGCGCTCGACATCTATCTCGAAGTCAAGCGGCAGATTCTCCTTTATCGTCTGGTAGGCGTAGAACTGCTTGAACCTCTTTGTGAAGGCCTCGAGTATCCTGGAGTCCCCCTCGAGCTGGAAGTTGCCGGTCTTGGAATCCTGCTTTATGGTTATTGTGTCACCTGCGCGGTCCACCTGTATGATATCCTTTTTCACCAGGTGCTTGAAGCTCGTTATCTCGCCCCTGCGCTTCATCTCCTCGAGCGCGAGGATTATGTACTTGCGGTCCTTAAGCTCGGTCTTTATCACAGTGTAGAATGACATCCCCGCCTCCTCAAATTAAGGGGTTATCATTGAAGAACCTCTTTATGGCCTCGCCGTTCATCAGGACCTCGGAGGTGAGCCTGTCGACGAGCCTTTCGAGGAGGTCCTTGTTCTTTGAAATGCAGTCCTCGGTCTCCTCCTGCGCATTTGAAAGGATCTTCTGGATGTCGTCGATGACGTCCTTGCCGGAGGTGATGGCGTAATCCTGAAGCTCCACGAGCGTGGTGTTCTTCATTATATCACCGAAGCCGTACTCCACGACCATCTTCTTCGCCTTTGCTGTGGCCTCGACGAGGTCCTGCGAGGCGCCGACCGTCTTTGCGTCGTCGCCGCACATCTCATCCTCTGCCACGAGCCCGCCCAGAAGCACCCCTATCTCCTTTTCAAGGTCCCTCTTCGTGCAGGTGCTCACCATAGATTCGTCCCTCGATATGAAGGCGTTGCCGTCCTTGTACGCATCCACGCTCACGAAGACCGGGACCTCGCCGAAGTGGTGCCACATCATTATTATGTGGCCCGCCTCGTGTACGGCGATGATCCTCTTCTCCTTGTCGGTGAGGGCCTCGGCGCGCTGCACAACGAGCGAACGCGACGCCGGGCGCGCCCTCTGGTGGCTCCACTCCCTCAGGTTCTCTATCTCCTCCTTCTTGAGGATGGAGAGCGGTGTGATGTTCCTCACGGAAGAAAGAAGGGTCTCCTGCTTGAGGTCCAGCCCGGAAAGGTTGTCAATGATCTCATCGGCCTCGTCCGCCTGCTTGCCGCTGTGCAGTGCGTTGAATGTGGTGACTATGGCATCCTTCACCGCCTGCTCTATCTCGGCGCCGGTATAGCCCTGGGAGTTCTCGACGAGCTCTGTAAGGTCGAACCTCGAGGGGTCCTGTCCCCTCCTCTCCAGATGGATGCGGAATATCTCCTCGCGCTCGTCCGCGCTCGGCAGATCCACGAAGAAGACCTCGTCGTAGCGCCCCTTCCTCCACATCTCCGGGGGCAGGTTCTGGGGGTCGTTCGCCGTGGCGATGACGAAGACGGGCTTTTCCTTTTCCTGCAGCCAGGTGATGAAGGTTCCGAAGACCCTCAACTGGGTTCCGGAGTCGCCCTGGAAGCCGGTGACACCGCCGAAGGCCTTGTCGATTTCGTCTATCCACATTATACAGGGACTTACCGCCTCGGCGAGCTGTATGCACCGCCTTATGTTCTTTTCGGACTCTCCGACGGTGGAGCCGAAGAGCTTTCCGACGTCCATCCTGAGGAGCGGCAGGTTCCATATCCCGGCGATGGCCTTGCAGCAGAGGCTCTTTCCGGAGCCCGGCACACCAATGAGGAGGAGCCCCTTGGGTATCTCCAGGCCGAAGCTCTCTATCTTCTCCCTGCTCAGGCGGAAGACGTGCTCCCTCTCTATGAACCACTTCTTGAGGTCCTCGAGCCCCCCTATGTGGTCTATGGTCTCCTTGTGGGGATAGTAGTCGAGGATCTTCTGCTTCTTTATGATCTGCTGCTTCTCGTCCTGTATGTACTTTATGCAGTCCTCGTTCAATACACCGTTGTTCTGGCTTATGGCCTTCCTGACCACCCGCTTGATGTTGTCCATGGAGAGCCCCTGGAGCGACTTATAGAGGATGGACTTGGTTGAGGCGTGCCACGTCTCCGGGATGAGGTGGCCGTAGGTGTTCGTGACCATCTCCTCGATCTCGTCGTAATCCGGCAGCGAGAGCTCGAGCACCACGATGTCCTCCTCGAGCTCGGGCGGTATTTCCCTCAACGTCGGAGAGAGTATGCAGATCGTGTTCTCGGAACGCTGCTCGTCTATGACGGCCGGAAGGTCCCTGAACCTTCTGAGGAACTCGTGGGAGGCGAAGTAGCCGGCGATGTCCTTAAGAAGGAATATGTTGTTCTCCTCGTCGCTCTTGGTGATCCTGTCCTCGATGGCCTTGAGTATCTTCTCCCTGCCTATCTGTTCCCTCTTCTTCCTGTCCCCGCTGTAGAGCCCGCGGGATACCGACCAGCACCAGAAGGTGGCCCCCATGGACTTGGCGAGGTTCTCAAGTATCCTCTCCACCCTTCTCTCCTCGAAGGATACGAGCCACAGTATCGGGTACCTGGCCTGCACGTGTATCTTTATCTCGTTTTCAAAGCTCTGTCTGTTCATGTCTCTGTGTTTATATACGGTTGGTTTTCGGACGATGATTTCTTATTATTGTATCACATGTTTCAGGTGAGATGTCAAATTTTATTTAACCGATTTTTGAAGGGAATTTGAGTACTTATCACTGAGGAGGTCTGGAGGGCGGCCGCCGCGACGAAGCGGCACGTGTCTTGTGCAACAGAGGGTTGCGGCCCCGCCTAAGGCGGCGGTCGGTTGGATATCGATACATACGGCACCGCGGCCGCACCAAGACAACGCACCTTCAACCTCACAAGCCCTTCAGTTTTTTCCCTTGTCCGCCGATGTTCATAACATGAACAATAACCTTGACACCCAGTAGCCCCCATGCTATGTTCAAAATATGAACAATAATAACGGCCGTAACAACGAGCAGGACGACTACAGGTCACTGCTCCTTCTTGACGAGATATCCAGGAACAAGGACCTGACACAGCGGGACCTCAGCAAAAACCTCGGCATCGCGCTGGGGCTCATAAACTCCTACATAAAGAACCTCGCCTCAAAGGGCTACATCACCGTAGCCGCCATACCGAGGAAGAGGTACAGATATTATCTCACCCCCAAGGGTTTCAGGGAAAAGACACGCCTCACCTACGAGCACCTCCGAAACTTCACGAACCTCTACCGCGTGGCCAGGAGGGACTTCAGAACGCTCTTCCGCCAGATAGAGGACTCCGATATAAAAAGGATCGCCTTCTGCGGAAAGGACGAGGTCACAGAAATAGCCTACCTCTCGCTACAGGAGGTCACGCTGGAGCTCGTGGGTGTGGCGGACGACGTGGAAAAGGGGAAACGCTTCTTTGACTACGACATCATTGCGCTCGAGGATCTGGCACCCCTTGAACCGGAGCTCGTGGTAATCACCTCCTTTCAGAGGGGGGACGAGCTTAAAAGGGCTCTCATGGATACCGGCATAGAGGCCGGCAGGATATGCGACATAAGCAGCGGCGGATGGCTCAGGAAGCTGGAAAAATGATTAAGGAGGAAAAGGTGGCTGAAAACAAAAACCTGGACGGACTCATAAGGAAGACAGAGGACAGGACGGCCCGGATAGGCATAATCGGGATGGGATACGTGGGACTTCCGCTCGTCCTCAGGTTCTGCGAGGAGGGCTTCGGTGTCACCGGCTTCGACGTCGACCCCGAGAAGGTGGAGACACTCACGGCCGGCAGATCATACATAAGACACATCCCATCCGAATCGATCAAGGGCTGGGTGGACCAGGGACGGTTCGAGGCCACGACCGAGATGTCGCGGCTCGGGGAGGTGGATGCGATAATAATATGCGTGCCCACTCCGCTTACCCGGACGAGGGAACCGGACATGAGGTTCGTCAAGGGCACGGCCTCAACCATCGCGGAAAACCTCCGTCCAGGGCACCTCGTATCACTCGAGTCCACGACGTACCCGGGTACCACCGTTGAGGTGCTTCTACCGGAGCTCGAAAGGACCGGGCTCAGGGCGGGCGAGGACTTCTTCCTCGTCTTCAGCCCCGAGAGGGAGGACCCTGGAAGAAAGGACTTCTCGACAAAGACCATACCCAAGGTGGTCGGCGGGACGAGCCCCTGCTGCCTCAAGGCCGGGCGCACCCTCTACTCGAAGGTCGTCGACAGGGTCATCGAGGTCTCATCAACGCAGGCTGCCGAGATGACCAAGCTCCTCGAGAACATATACAGGTGCGTGAACATCGCCCTCATGAACGAGCTCAAGATGCTCTGCGACAGGATGGGCATAGACATATGGGAGGTGATAGAGGCATCCAAGACAAAGCCCTTCGGCTTTCAGCCCTTCTACCCCGGTCCGGGCCTCGGCGGCCACTGCATACCCATAGACCCCTTCTACCTCACCTGGAAGGCGAGGCAGTTCGACTTCTCGACAAGATTCATAGAGCTTGCGGGCGAGATAAACACCTCCATGCCCTACTACGTGGTGAACAAGGTCGCCGAAGGCCTCAACCGCCACGGCAAGCCGCTCAAGGGCTCGCGGATACTCGTCCTCGGCGTTGCGTACAAAAAGGACGTCGACGACATGAGGGAGTCGCCGGCGGTCCACATAATAGAGCTCCTCAAAGAAAGGGGAGCCGTTGTGGACTACAACGACCCGTTCGTTCCGGCCATACCGAAGCTCAGGGGACACGACCTCGAGATGACCTCCACCGCACTCGGCGAAGAGGCGATGGAGCAGTACGACTGCGTGCTCATAGCAACGGACCACTCCTCTTACGATTACGGGTGGATCGTTGAAAGGAGCAGGCTCGTGGTGGACACAAGGGGTGCCACGGCCGGCATGAGGAGCGAAAAGATAATAAGGGCATGAAAAAACAAACTGCCGTGAGGTGTACTAATGATAAGACGATTTGTATCTGATTACATTTCCGAGCTCAAGGAGGTCCTCGAGAGGGTCCCGGTGGAGGGGTTCGAGCAGATGGTGGAGCTAATAATGGACGCCTACGAGGATGGACGCTCGATATTCATAATGGGCAACGGCGGAAGCGGCTCGACGGCGTCGCACTTCGCCTGCGACATAAACAAGGGCGCGTCATTCGGCCGCGAAAAGAGGTTCCGGGTCATCTGCCTGAACGACAACGTGCCCACCATGCTTGCATACTCCAACGACCTGTCCTATGAAGACGTATTCGCCGAACAGCTCAAGAACTTCCTCGCCCCGGGCGACGTCGTCATAGGCATATCGGGAAGCGGCAACTCCGAAAACGTCCTCAGGGCCGTGGGATACGCAAGGGACAAAGGGGCGAGGACGATAGGGCTCGTGGGGTTCGACGGCGGCAGGCTCGCCCGCCTGGTGGATGTACCGATAGTCGTCGATGTAAACGACATGCAGAAGGTCGAAGACATCCATCTCGTAATAACCCACATGGTCATGCAGGTCGTCTGCAAAAGACTCTGCGGGCGGTGAGACGGCCGGCGAAAAGGGCTTTGCATAAAAGGTGCATGGCAAGATGGATACCGTTCAGAGGATAGCCAAGAACACCGGTGTACTGTTCGCGGCCCAGGTTGCGGGCTATGCGATGGGTTTCTTCTACATCATGTACACCGCGCGCTATCTCGGCGCATCGGGCTTCGGCGTGCTCTCCTTCGCCCTCGCCTTTACCGCCATATTCGGCATACTTACGGACCTGGGGCTTCAGCCCCTCACAGTAAGGGAGGTGGCGAGGAAACGGGAGCTCGCTCCGGTGTTCCTTTCAAACCTCTCTGCCATGAAGCTTCTCCTCTCCATCGTAACGCTCGCGCTCATCGCCATTACGGTGAACCTGATGGGTTACTCCGGCGAGACGGCAACGGTCGTCTATATCGTCGCTCTCTCGGTGGTCGTGAATTCCTTTACCACGATGCTTTACTCGATCTTCCAGGCCTACGAGAGCATGGAGTACCAGTCCGCCGGGCACCTACTGAACAGCGTATTGATGCTCGGCGGAGCGGCCGTGGCCATAAAGGCGGGGACGGGGGTCAGGGGCTTTGCGCTGCTCTACCTTGCGGCTGCGGCGGCCTGCCTCGTCTACGGGATAGTGATTCTCTACGCGAAGTTTCCGGAGGTCTTTTCCGGGTTGAGAGGACGCAAGGCCATGGTGGAGCTCTCATTCTGGAAGGAAACCCTGAAGGAGTCCCTGCCCTTCGGCCTGGGGGTCTTTTTCATGGTGATATTTTACTGGGTGGACTCTGTGATGCTTTCGGTCATGAAGGGGGATTCGGCGGTCGGCTGGTACAACGCGGCATACAGGATAGTAATGGTCCTCCTCTTCATACCCCATGCGTTCATCGCGGCCATCTACCCGGTGATGTCCGTCTTCTATAAGACCTCCGAAGAGTCTTTGAGGTCGGCACACGAAAGGTCCTTCAAGTACCTGACCATCATAGGCATACCGATCGCAGTGGCAACCACCATCCTTGCACGCAGGATGATCCTCATGATATTCGGTGTTGAATATACGAGCTCGGTACTGCCCCTACAGATACTCGCCTGGTCGGTCGTATTCATATTCATGAGCATCACCTTCGGCAACCTCTTCAACTGCCTCGACAGACAGGCCGTTGTAACGAAGATAACGGGTGTCTGTGTCGTTGCGAACGTCGTCTTGAACATCCTGCTGATCCCGCGTTACAGCCTCGTAGGGGCAAGCATTGCAACCGTATTGACCGAGGCCGTATCCTTGATACTCTGCTTTGTCTGGGGCTACAGGATCGGCTACAGCATCCCGGGAAGGAGACTCTCGGGCATTCTTGCACGGGTGCTGATCTCGAGTGTACTTATGGGTCTCTACATAGCGCTCTTTCACAATATGAACCTCATCGCACTGGTACCATCCGCGGCGATAATATACTTCCTCATCCTGTACATCAGCAACGGCATAGACAAAGAGGATATCTCTCTGCTCCAGAGCGCGGTGCTGAGGAACAGTAATGTGAGGAGATAGGACCATGGAGCCCTTGGGCATAGCCGGCAGGATCGGCAACGGCATAAGGAAGACCATATGCGGCCTGGAAAATCTCATCCGCAGGGCATCCGGCGAATCGCTCAGACCGCGGTGGGTGGTCTTTGAGCTCACCGACAGGTGCAACTCCAGGTGCACGCATTGCAGTATCTGGAAGGGCAAGAGCAGAAAAGGCGAGCTGACGGCGGATGAAATAGAACAGGTCTTCAGTGACGGCCTTTTCAAGGATACGGAATACATTCAGGTCTCGGGCGGAGAACCAACGCTGAGGGACGACCTCGAAGAGGTCATCCTGAGAATACACAGGGCGCTGCCCGGCGCCACCATACAGTTGAGCACCAACGGGCTTCTGCCGGAAAAGGTGTTGAAGGTAGCCAGGGCTGCCTTAAAGAACGGGATCAACTTCTACGTCGGGGTCTCTCTCGACGGCATAGGCGAGGCGCACGACAGGATAAGAGGGATCAGGGGCAACTTCGATAAGGCCGACCGGCTGCTTCACGAGCTGGTCGCGCTCAGAAGTACCACCGGCGGCAGGCTCCATGTCTCTGCAGGCATTGTGGTATCGGACCTCACGCTCGAAAGCCTCGGGCCCGTAAGGGAGTACGCACGCAGGCTCGGCATAGAGCTCACCGAGGCATGGTACAACGAGTGCAGCTTCTACGGCAACGAGGGTGAGAACGCATTCAGCGCGAACCTGACCGATGCGATAAGGTCCCAGCCGCCCTCGCCGCTTAAGGAGCTCTGGCTCAGGGAGCTGGACGGAAGGCCCATCAAGTTCCCGTGCTTCGCCATGCATACCTTCTGCGTCATCAAGTGTAACGGCGATATCGTGCCGTGTCTGAACCTCTTCGATGAGTCGGCAGGTAACGTGAGGGAAATGACCCCGACGGAGATATGGCACAGCCCGGAGATGAAGAGGGTAAGGCAGAAGGTAAAGGACTGCCGTGGATGCCTGAACTCCTGGGGTGCAGGCTGGAGCCTTGAGACGAGCTATTACCAAAACCTCCTGTTCTATCTCAAACATCCGATCATCACCTTAAGGATGCTCCGTGAGGGTTGAGTCATGCTAAAGGGGATAACAAACTTTGTTTCAAGATATCTGTATGCCGCAATGTCGTGCATCTACCTCTTTGCAGCGGGCTTCCTCTTCGTAAGGAACCGCCTGCTCATATACAAGATATCTTCACACTTCGGCTACCCGGAGGTCAACATCCCGGTGGTGGATCCCGCTTCAATCATCCCTTTGAAGAATCTGGAAGATTCCCCTGTACAGGTGCTCGAACCGATAGGAAGAGACGGTAACGTATCAGCGGTTGAGCTGTTTATCATCAACCTTTTCATAAAGGCCATGAATCCTGTGAAGATCTTTGAGATGGGGACATTCGACGGCAGAACGACACTTAATATGGCCCGCAACTCTGCGGACCATGCCAGGATATGGACAATAGACCTGCCCAGAGAGAGGCTGGACAGCACCAAATTGCCCATCGTTCCTCTGGACAGGCAATTCATTGACAAACCATCGTCGGGCACATGCTTTGCGGGAAGAGAAGAAGAGAAAAAGATCACCCAGCTATACGGAGATACCGCCACATATGACTTCAGCCCCTTTTTCTCATCCATGGACCTCGTCTTCATCGATGCCTCGCATTCTTATGAGTATGTGTTGAACGACTCCAGAATAGCCCTGAAGCTGTTGAAGGATAAAAAAGGGGTGATCATATGGCATGACTACATGATGTGGGAAGGTGTGACAAGGGCACTGAAAGAGCTCTATTCGACAGAACCGGAGTTCAAGGACATCAGACACATAGAGGGGACAAGCCTCGCTTGCCTCGTCAGGGGCTGGGGGTGAGCCTGCCCGAAGACGCATATGCGCATGGATGAGCACATACTGAAAAACACGTAAGGCGATTACGGAGGACAAGGGATCTGCTTAAGAAGATATACCGCGAACTCATCGGAAAGTACAGCCTGGGCGGACTGCTCGCAAGGGAGCTCTCCGGACGCTGGACCATACTCGATGTGGGCTGCGGCCGGCACTCCTCGCTTACCGGCATAAACAAGGGGAGCCTTAAGGTCGGGCTCGACCACTACGAACCGTACATACAGAGGAGCAGGCACGCAGGCGTTCACGACCATTACGTGATAGGCGATGCAAGGAGGCTGCCGTTCAGGACCGGCTCGTTCGACTGCGCGGTTGCAACAGAGATACTCGAGCACATGGAAAAAAAGGACGGCGTGGAGATGATAGCCGAGATGGAGAGGGTCGCGAGGAAAAAGATAATACTGACCACCCCCAACGGCTTTCTGCCGACCGCACCCGGACCGGAGGATAACCCCGATGAGGAACACCTTTCGGGCTGGACCGCAGGCGAGCTCGAGGCCATGGGCTTCAAGGTATACGGTTTCAGCGGCCCCAAGGGCCTGTGGACCATAAGGAACGGCCGGGCCGTGCTGCGGTTCGTTCCGCGCAGGCCGCATCTTCTCTCCGCGGTCGCCTCCGACTTAGCGGGCCTTTTCGTCCATAACAGGCCCGCCAGCGCGTTCCAGCTCTTCTTCGTAAAGGAGCTCAACGGCTGAAGATGAAAAAGCTCAAGGTGACATTCATATTGCCGGACGTGGACGTCTCGGGCGGGGTCAAGGCGGTCCTCGAATTCTCGAACCACCTCATATCGAGAGGACACGACGTGACGGTGGTCTACCCGCTACTGCCCATGAGCGGGGGCGGGGGATGGTACAACCCCGGGGTCATGCTGAGAAGGGGACGCGGGCTCGGATCAAACATCCGTGCGGGCAACTCCGTCGACTGGTTCGACTACAGGGGCAACCTCGTGAGGGCCCCAACCCTTGCCGAAAAACATGTCCCGGACGGAGACGTCGTTGTGGCCACGTGGTGGGAGACGGCGTACTACGTGAAGAGGTACGCAGGGAGCAAGGGGGAAAAGTTCTACCTGGTCCAGCACTACGAGGTATGGGGCGGGCCGAAGAAGGACGTGGACATGACCTACAGGCTGGGGCTCTGGAATGTCGTCAACTCGAGCTGGCTCAAAGAGATCCTCGAAAAGGAGATAGGAGCGCCCGTCGAAGCGCTCGTGCCGCATGCGCCGGACCTGGACCAGTTCTACCCGGAGAGCCGAAGAGAAGGCTCGGACACCGTCCGGGTCCTCATACCGTACCGCGACATAGAGTGGAAGGGGATCGAGGACGGGGTGAGGGCCTTCGAGATCGCAAGGAAACGCCGCCCGGAGCTCCGGATGGTCATGTTCGGACCCCGCAGAGGCAGGGACGCGCCGGAGTACGCGGAGTTTCACGAGAACCCGTCGCGCGACGAGCTCAGAAGGATATACAACTCCTGCGATATATTCGTCTTTCCCAGCCGATGCGAGGGGTTCGGGATGCCTCCCATGGAGGCCATGGCCTGCCGGTGCGCCGTGGTCACGACAAGGGTCGGGGCGGTGCCGGACTACACCATAGACGGAGAGACCGCGCTCGTCTGTCCACCACGCTCACCCGAGGCCATGGCCGAGTGCATCGTGAGGCTCGCAGAGGACGAAGGTCTGCGCACGAGGATAGCACAGGGAGGACACAGGCACATAACCTCCAACTTCAGCTGGGCCAGGTCCACGGAGATGCTCGAAGAGGTGTTTTTAAGGATACTTGAGAGATGAGAAAAGAACCGCTTGTATCCGTGATAATACCCTGCTACAACGGGGAGCGGTTCATCCGCGGCGCCATAGAGAGCGTCATCGCACAATCATACGAAAACTGGGAGCTCATCGTGGTCAACGACGCCTCCACGGACGCATCGGGCGACATCGTTAGGGAATATACGCGCGACAACAGGATAAGGCTCATTGAAAACGAACGTAACACCGGCATACCGGGGACGAAGAACAGGGGGGTTCTGGCATCGAGGGGTGAGTACATCGCGTTCCTCGACCAGGACGACCTGTGGATGACGGAGAAGCTCGCCCTGCAGATAGAGGCGTTCGAAGGGAACGAGGGGATCGGGGTTGTGTGCACGGGCATGATATTCACCGACGAAGACCTCAATCAAGTGAACATATTCCCGGGCTTCGACGATTCGGATCAGAGAGGGATGCTCAAGAACCTCTACATTGCCCCGATAAACTCCTCGAGCATCATGATGATACGGCGTGACTGTGCGGCCGCAAGCGGACCGTTCGACGAATCGCTCAAGGGCTGGGACGACTACGAGCTCCTGATGCGGCTCGCCACAGGCTGGCGCGTTGCGTACGTTAAAAAGCCGCTCGTAAAAAAAAGGCTTCACCGTTCGAGCGCGCAACGCTCGAGCGATGTCATCGAAGAGACCGAAAGGGTCTTCGAGAAGATACTCGAGCTGCACCCCTTTCTCGCCCGGTACAGGGACGAAAGGGAAGCAGCCCACCTCTTCAACGAATCGGTCGTCCTCATGGGTGAAGGACGGAAAGAGACCGCCCGCAGGATGATCAGGAGGTGCATCGGGCTCAAACCCCTGCAAGCGAGGAACTGGGTCCTCTACCTCATATCCATGCTCCCGGGCCGCTCCCCGGCAAGGGTGGTAGAGGCCGTCTTCCGCGCAACCGGCAGGACAAAACTCATCCTACACAGACGGAGGTACGCATGAAGATACTGGTAACCGGAGGGGCGGGGTTCATCGGGTCGAACGTGGTCGATCTTTACGTAAGGGAAGGGCACGAGGTCGTGGTCGTGGACGATCTCTCCTCGGGCAAGGAGGAGAATCTGAACCCCAAGGCCCGGTTCTACAGATGCGACATACGCTCCGCAGAGATGAGAAAGATCCTTGAGACCGAAAGGCCCGACGTGGTAAACCACCACGCGGCCCAGATATCCGTACCCGCTTCGGTCGAGGACCCGGTCTTCGACCTGGATATAAACGTCCGGGGGTTCTTGAACGTCATCGAGGCCGCAAGGACCGCGGGGGTGCGCAAGGTCATATTCATATCATCGGGCGGGGCGATCTACGGGGAGGCGGAGGAGTATCCCACGGGCGAAGACTACAGGCCGAAGCCCCTCTCGCCGTACGCCATAACAAAGTCCGTTGCAGAGGACTACCTCTTCTTCTACAACCACACCTACGGGCTCGACTACACGGTGCTCAGGTATTCGAACATCTACGGACCGCGCCAGATCCCCCACGGCGAGGCCGGGGTGGTGGCGATATTCATGGACAGGCTCATACAGAGAAGGCCCTGTACCGTATACCGCTTCCCGGAAGATCCGCGGGGGATGCTGCGGGACTACTGCTACGTGGGGGATGTGGCGAGGGCGAACCTCGCGGCCCTTGAAAGGGGCAGCCTCGGGGCGTTCAACATAGCGACAGGCATCGCCACGCACACGCTCGATCTCTTCAACACCATCTACGATGAGCTGAAGAAGAGGGTCCCGGACCTTCCCCCCTCTCTCGGGGAACCTGACACTGGACCTGCAAGGCCGGGCGACATAAAGAGGAGCTGCCTCAGGATAGAAAGGGCCCGTGAGGGCCTCGGCTGGAGCCCCGAGGTCCCGCTCGAGGAGGGGATAAGGCGTACCCTCTCCTGGAGGCTCGGGGCATAGACGATACGTGCCATGAACAGAGATGACAAAAGACCGCTCGTCTCCATCATAACCCCGTCATACAACCAGGGGGAATACATAGAGGAGACGATAAGGAGCGTGCTTTCGCAGGACTACCCCAGGATAGAGCTCATAGTCGTTGACGGCGGCTCCACGGACAATACGCTCGATGTGCTCAGAAGATACGGGGAAAGGCTCAGGTGGGTGTCCGAAAGGGACAGGGGGCAGTCCGACGCCATAAACAAGGGGGCAGCGATGGCCTCCGGCGAGATCCTGGCCTGGCTGAACTCGGATGACACCTACCTCGAGGGCGCCGTAAGGAAGGCCGTCGAGTTCTTCGACTCCCACCCCGACGTAGGGGTGGTGTACGGCAAGAGCTACTACACGGACCCTTCTGGCAGGGTGGTGGGTGAATACCCAGTGGCCCCCTTCGACCCGGGGAGGCTTGCGGTTACGAACTTCATCTGCCAGCCGTCCACCTTCTTCAGAAAGATGGTATGGGATGCCGTAGGCGGCCTGGACCTCTCGCTCCATTACGCAATGGACTACGACCTCTGGATACGGATGGCGGCACAGGCGGACTTCGGCTACCTGGACGAGTTCCTCTCCACCTACAGGCTCCACGGCCAGTCGAAGACCGTCTCCCCGGCCCACGCCCTCTCGCTGCAGCGCGAGATCCTCGATACCGTGGTGAGGCACTACAGATGGGCCCCGGCGAACAGGGTCTACGGGTACTGCCACCACCTCGCAGAGTACATGCTGCCCGGAGGGCTTGCGAGGATAAAGACGCTTACGGTCCTTTTATCGCTCATGCTCCTGCCCATAAAGTATATGATCTCAAACAGGGGAATGGTAAGGATCGAAGACGTGAAGATGATAACGCCCGGGAACATGAAAAAGCTCTTCAAGGACTGGATAGAGGTCTCAACGGGATACCGGCCATGAAGATAGCCGAGGTAGTGGCCACATTTCCTCCACACCACGGCGGCATGGGTTACGTGTGCTTTTACAATGCAATGGAGCTCGCCCGCAGGGGGCACGACGTGACGGTATTCACGCTCGACCGGGGGCAGGCCCCTCTCGGCAACGCTCCAGGAGGATTCAGGGTGAAGAGGCTCAGGACCCCTCTTTCCATGGGCGACGGGGGAATTGTGCCGCAGCTCTTCACGCTCACGAAGGGCTTCGACGTGGTGCACCTGCACTACCCGTTCTACGGGGGGGCTGAGTACGTGTACCTCGCCTCGCTCCTGAGGGGACAGAGGTACCTTCTAACCTATCACATGGACGTATACGGCGACACCCCGTTGAAGAACGCGATAATACGGACCTACGAGGCGGTCTTCATGAAGAGGATCATAAGGGGGGCCGCCCTCGTCGGGGCGCTTACGCCCGAGCACATAAAAAGCTCCAAGGCAGCCCGGTTCATCGACTGGAAGAGGGTCGTGGAGATGCCCAACGGTGTTGACACCGAGAGGTTCAGCCCCGGCCGAAGGGATGCCTCGCTCGTAAAGAAGTACGGCCTCGAAGAGAGGACCGTCGCACTCTTCGTCGGGAACCTCCAGCCCTTCAAGGGGCTCCACCTCCTCATGGAGGCCGTCTCGAGGACAAGGAAAAGGGATCTCGTCCTCCTCGTCGTTGGCGGTGGATACGGAGAGAGGGAGTACAGACGCCGGGTCCGGGAGATGGGGCTCGATGACAGGGTGATATTCGCAGGACCCAAGTCCCGGGATCTCCCGGAACACTACAGGCTCGGCGACTTCCTGGTCCTGCCCTCGACCCACTCGGAGGCCTTCCCCCTGGTGGTGCTCGAGGCCATGGCCTCGGGGATACCGGCCATAGTCTCCTCACTCCCGGGCCCGTCCGGGCTCGTAAGAGAGGGTAAAGACGGCCTTGTAGTAAGGGTCGGGGATGTTGAGGACCTTAGGGAGAAGATCGAGTACCTGGCAGGTAATACCGGTATACGAAGCGCCATGGGGCGCGAGGCGAGGAAAAAGGTCGTCGAGAGATACGGCTGGAAAAGCATAGGTGATCGGCTGGAGTCAACCCTCATGCGGCTCTGCGCACCCTGAGGCATAACGGCCCGGGACGGGTGGCGGGCGATCGATGATCCCCGAGGGAGGCTTCAAAGGGATATCCAAGTGATGAAGAACGTCTTTGAAAACGAATATCCGCCAGTGACGATAGTAATACCCATGTACAACGCCGAAAGGCACATCAGGGAGGTAGTCCGGGCCGTCTTCGGCCAGGACTACCCCGGCGAGGTGGAGGTGATCGTCGTCAACGACGGCTCGACGGACAACTCCCTCGAGGTGGTCCGGAGCATCCAGAAGGAAGGGGGGCGTTCGTCTCTCAAGGTGATGGACCAGCCCAACCAGGGCGCGGTCGGGGCCACGAACAACGGATTCAAGGCCGCGAAGTATGATATCATATGTTCCGTGGACTCCGACGTGGTCCTCCGGCCCGACTGGCTCAGGAAGGTCGTCGAGGAGTTCTCGGACCCAAAGGTCGGGGCGGTCCAGGGCTACTACGCAACCCCCATCGGCGTCTCATTCTGGGCGAGGATGATGGGTTATGACGTCGAGGCCAGATACGACTCGATACGCAGCAAGTACGTGACCCAGGTCTGCACCGGGGATACGGCCTACAGGAGGGAGGCCTTGGAGAAGGTGGGGCTCTTTGATCCGCAGTTCGAGTACGGTTACGACAATGACATGAGTTACAGGCTCCTCAAGGCGGGCTACAGGCTCGTTTTCAGGAGGGACGCCGTCTGTGACCACTACTGGAAGGCTGACCTCGCGGGCTACATCAAACAGCAGTACCGCTCCGCATACGGCAGAATGCAACTTGTGAGAAAACACAGCGAAAGGATAACCGGGGACAGCTTCTCCGGGCTCAGGATGATCATGCAGGTGCCGCTTACCCTGCTCTTTTTTGCGCTGCTTGTACTGTCCACCGGTTCGGCCGTGTTCTTCACACCCCGTAGCGGCTGGTACCTTCTTGTAGCGGCGCTGTTCGTCTTGGGGGTCGTACTAGCCGACAGGTTCGCGTTTGCAGCCGGTGTATACAGGAAACAAAAAGATCCCGGCGTCCTCTTGATGCCCTTCGTGCATCTTCTGCGGAACGCTGTATGGTGCGCGGCCTTCCTCGGGTGGATCGTCGGCAGGAGTGGAAACCATGGCAAAAGGAAGGTGGAACAGGGGAATCCATGATCAAGGAAACCCTGATTTGTTGCCCGTCTCGCCATTGCAAGCGGAGCGAAGCGGTCCCAGATAGCTTCACCGGTTCATGCAACACGGGATCGCTTCGGGCCTTCGGCCCTCGCGATGACATTAAGGAGGCGTCATCGCGGTGAAGCACCGAAAGGGAAGTCGTGCACGGCGACCTTGCGAATCGCCATCGCAAGCGGAGCGAAGCGATCTCCAAGCGCCTGTTTTCTTGAAGATGAGATGCCTTTCTTCCATTCGCGACGATGTAAAAAGGAGAGTAGAACCGAGACCATGAAGATATGCCTCGTCATACCCCCGGCCCGGTCTGCCGACCGGGTGCCTGAAAGGGTCTACGGCTGTACGTTCACGTACTACAACCAGCCGCCCATGCCACTTCTGTACGTCGCCTCTGTCCTCGAGGACGACGGGCACACGATTGCGCTCGAGGACTTCACGGTCGACAACTCCTGGGAGAGGTTCACCCGCTTTGTGAACGACGCGGACTTCGATCTCTACATCTTCCACACCGTGCTCCTTGCCGAGGGCATCGATACGAGGGCCGCGCGTTACATCCTCGAAAGAACGGATGCACGCGTCGTATTCTTCGGCCCGCACCCCACCCTCAAACCGCGAAACTTCCTCCTCGACGAAAGGACGTATGTAGCAAGGGGTGAAGCGGAGTATGTCATAAGGGACCTCGTAAGGGCCCTACCGGCCGGCGACATCGAAGGCGTAAGAGGGATCTCCTATCTCAGGGGAACCGAGATGGTCGAAACCGACACAGCCGGTATAATCGAAGACCTCGACGGCCTGCCCTTTCCGGCGAGACACCTCATCGAGGACAAAAGGGAATCCTTCTTCAACCCCAAGCTCGCGGAAAGGCCCGTGGCGCTTGTGCTCACTTCCCGGGGCTGCAGCTTCCGCTGCTACTACTGCGTGCCAAACGCCATAAGCTGGGCGAGGGAGCTCGAGTGGAAGAGGTTCAACAGCGGCAGGAAACCGCCGGTCAGGCTGCGCTCGCCGAAGAACGTCGTAGAGGAGTTCGAGGCGGCAAAAGCCGAGGGCTACAGGGCCGTCTCCGTTGTAGACGACCTCTTTCTCTTCGGGGGCAGGAAACGGATCATGGAGATATGCAGGGGACTCGGAGAGGTGGGGCTCCCCTTCGGCATACTGGCAAGGTGTGACCTCATACTGGACGAGGAGGTGGTCGAATCACTCGCCGGGGCGGGCTGCAGGTACGTGGACCTCGGTATCGAGTCCCTCGACCAGAAGGTGCTCGACGACATAAAGAAGGACATGGACGTCGCCGCCGTGGAAAGGGCGGTGGAACTCCTTAACAGGTACGGGATAGAGCCCAAGGCCAACATAATGTTCGGCGCATCCCCGGTCGAGACCAGAGAGAGTGTCGAGAAGACCATCGAGGGGGTATCGAGGCTTGCGATAAACTACTGCATGTTCAGCATAGCCACACCCTTTCCCGGTACCGAGTTCCACGAAAAGGCCGTTAAGGAGGGATGGGCCGTTGAGCCTGAGATACACGACCTCGAGGAGAACCTCTCGCCCACGGAAAAGTCGCTCGTCTCGTACCCTGGGCTCACGAAAGAGGAGCTTGAAAAGGCGATCAAGCACGCCTACAGGAGGTTCTACCTCACATCCGGCAGGATAAGGCACCAGCTCGGCAGGATAAGATCGCTCAAGGACCTGAAAGACCTTGTATTGATGGGTCTGAAGGTGTTAAAGTGAGGTGACCTATGGCAGCATCGGGAAGGAAGAAGAACAGACTCTACGGGATAATACTCGCCGGGGGCGTGGGAAGCCGCTTCTGGCCGCTCTCCAGGGCCACGGCGCCCAAGCAGCTTCTGCAGGTCGCGGGTAGTGAAAGCCTGCTCAGGTCCACGATAAAGAGGCTCTCACCGCTCGTTCCGCCGCAGAGGATCTCCATAGTCACGAATCCACGCCAGGCAGAAATAACAAGGACCCACCTCACTAACGGCGGCAAGGGGTCCTCCCCCGGGTTCATCATAGAGCCAGCGGGCAGGAACACCGCGCCTGCGATCGGGCTTGCGGCGATGAAGCTCGCAGAAAAGGACCCGGACGCCGTCATGGCTGTCCTTCCGGCCGACCACCTCATAAAGGACGGCCCCGCCTTCTGCAGAACCCTCGAGGCCGCATCCGTCGTCGCTTCGGACGGCCACCTCGTAACCTTCGGGATCGTGCCCTCCGCCCCCGAGACGGGCTACGGCTACATAAAGGCCTCGCCGAGGGCCTTCAGGAACGTTGGGGGGCTGAAGGTCAGGAAGGTCAGGAGGTTCGTTGAAAAACCCGACATCGAGAGGGCCAGGAGATACCTCGATGAAGGGGGCTACTACTGGAACAGCGGCATATTCGTATGGAAGGCCTCGGTCATACTCGAGGAGATGAAACGCCACCTCCCCTCTCTCTATGAAAGCCTCGCGCTCATAGGCCGGGGGGACGAGTTCGAGTCCGCCTACAGCCGGGTCGAGCCCGTCTCCATAGACTACGGCATCCTCGAGAAGGCAGAAAACGTCGTCGTGATAGAGGCGGCCTTCCCGTGGTCGGACATGGGGTCCTGGAGCTCGCTGAAGGACGTCTTCGAGCCCGACGGGGACGGGAACATCATAAGGGGAAGGGTCGTGGACATAGGGAGCAAAGGTTCGTTCATAATAGGCTCCGACCGGGTAGTCGCGACCATAGGGCTAAGGGACATGATAATCGTTGACACGCCTGACGCAACGCTCGTATGTCCGAAGGACAGGACCCAGGACGTGCGGGAGATAGTCGGGGTGCTTAAGGACAAGGGCTACATAGAGCACGAGGTGCACGTGACCGTGGAGAGGCCGTGGGGCGCATACACGGTGCTCGAGAGCGGAGACCGTTACAAGCTCAAGAAGATACGGGTCGAGCCGGGCAGGCGGCTGAGCCTTCAGATGCACCGAAGGAGGAGCGAGCACTGGATAGTCATCTCCGGCAGGGCGCGTGTCCAGAGGGGCGAAGAAACGGTCGAGCTCGGACAGAACCAGAGCACCTACATACCCAAGGGGGTCAAGCACCGGCTCGAAAACCCGTCCAAGAACACTCCCCTCGAGATCATAGAGGTGCAGAACGGCGACTACCTCGAAGAGGACGACATAGTGAGGTTCGACGACGACTACGACAGGAGATGACGGACCCATGTCAGACGCCTGCTGCGCACAAACCTTTCCTACCACTTGCGTTAATGAAGGTAACACCTGTTCTTCTCACGAGCTTACAGCAAGCAGTATCTGCCGAAAGACGGTTATACGGTTATGGCGGCGATCGAATAAATCCTAAAAACGGTCTTCGTCAACAAAGCGGTTTGACATAACCCTACCCACATTCATATAATAAGACCCGGTTTCAGTTTTTGTTGAAATAACTCTATCCTCTGTAGGGCTTGGTCGCCACCTTAAGCGACCAACGGATGAGCCGATTTTCCTGACGCGCACAGACAGGGAAGTTTCAAAGAAGGGAAGTCGACCGATGGATTAGGGCAGGAACAATCGACGCGCATAGTCAAGATGATAACGTAAAAGCTGGAAACCAATGACAGCGTCAAGTAGCCAATTAAGAGAGGGTTGTATCGTCATCGGCTCGCTCTTCAATGAGCCGATGCGCGTAGAAACCGTGCGGAGCAGTGGCAATGGCACTTGGACTGTAGGGCTTGTCGGCACACAGTCGGAGCGGTTTCGTAAAGCGACCCTCACCGACAGCGATATTAGCACCCTCACCATCCTGGATTCCGCTTTCAGCTACGACGGGGACGGCCGCCTCCTGAGGCTGGGATTGCAGGCCTATTCACTCGGCATCGCCTACGAGTTCGATCCTTACTTTGGCCTTTCCATTTCGCGCGTTGACCCGCTGCCGCACCAGCTCGAGGCGGTATATGACTATCTTCTGAAGCTGGCGCGGGTGAGGTTCCTGCTGGCCGATGATGCCGGGGCCGGAAAGACCATCATGGCCGGGCTTCTCATTCGGGAGCTTCAGCTTCGCGGCCTGGCAGAGCGCATCCTGGTCGTGTGCCCTGCGAACCTGTCTTTCCAATGGCAGCGCGAGTTGAAAGAGAAGTTCGACGAGAAGTTCCTTGTCCTCAAAGGTGGCGATATCCGCGACCAGTTCGGCGTCAATCAGTGGCTGGAGCAGAACAAGGTCATCACGTCCCTTGACCTTGCCAAGCGGACGGAGATCTTGCCTGGTTTGAAGCAAGTTCACTGGGACCTTGTTATCGTGGATGAAGCCCACCGGATGTCATGGACTCCGCCTGCTCGCAAGACCGCGCGGTACGCGCTCGGCGAGCTTATACGAGACACATCGGACCACATGCTGCTGCTCACGGCAACTCCGCACAAGGGCGACCCGGACAACTTCACGCTGTTCCTGCAACTGCTTGACGCCGATGCTTATGCCGACGTACGTTCCATCCGGGAAGCCATGAATCGCCGGCGCGCGCCGTTTTACCTGCGTCGTACCAAGGAGGCCATGGTCTATTTCCCGGAACGCAGACCAGACGGCACGTGGGTGGCTGAGAAGATATTCACCAGGCGCATTCCGCACACCGTTGATTTCCAGATGGATGGACCGGAGTTCGACCTCTACAGGGAGGTTACCAGGTTCGTCAAGCGGCAGAGCGCCAGGGCCGCTGCGCTGGATGATCCCCGCGCCAGGGCGGTTGGCTTCCTGATGTCTCTTTATCAGCGTAGGCTGGCCTCCAGTACCTACGCCATGCGGCGCAGCCTGGAGAACCGCGCCCGCAGGCTGGAAGAGGGGCTCAAACGCGCTCAAGAGCTCGTCCGCATTGCCCCACCTGACCTGCCTGATCCCGATGAACTCGAAGAGATGGAAGAGAACGAACGCGAGCGCCTGGAGCAGATGCTGGAGGCCATCACGCTCGCAGGGAATGCCGAGCAGGTGCGCGAAGAAATTGCAGAACTTCGCGGGCTTGCCGAGCAGGCCCGGGCTGTCGAGGAATCGAATTGCGAAGCCAAGCTGTCCAAACTCCGGGACCTGCTGCACAAGGAGGGCTTCTTTGATCATCGAGAACAACGTCTTCTTATTTTCACCGAATTCAAGGATACGCTCGACTACTTGATGGAGAAGCTCAAGTCGTGGGGATTCAAGGTCGGTAGCATTCACGGCGGAATGAAACCTGGATCACGCGATGAACCCGGCACCAGGCTGTACTCGGAGCAACTGTTTCGCGAGGGCAGCATTCAGGTTCTGGTGGCCACCGAAGCGGCAGGTGAAGGTATCAACCTCCAGGTCTGCAATATCCTCTTCAACTACGACATCCCCTGGAACCCCAACCGGCTCGAACAACGCATGGGCCGCATTCACCGTTACGGCCAGCGCAAGGACTGCCTTATCTTCAACTTCGTGGCGACGAATACCATCGAGGGCCGCGTACTCCAGCGGCTGCTCGTTAAACTCCAGGAAATCCGCGATGCCCTTGATGACGATGCGGTCTTCAACGTCGTAGGCGAGGTGTTACCCGCCGCGCACGTGGAGCGTATCCTGCGCGATTACTATGCCGGAAAACTGGGCGACGCCGATCTTGAAGAACGACTGCTCAAGAACGTAGATGAAAAGCAATTCCGGGCGATCTGCCAAAACGCGCTCGAAGGGCTTGCTTCCAAGAAGCTCAACCTGGAGATGCTGGTCGAACGTCGTGCGCGGGCTCAGGAGCGGCGTGTCGTACCGGAGACCATCGCCAGATTCATTCGGGAGGCGGCCGAATACGTTCCGCTCAAGCTCAAGGTTGTGGACAGTCTCCCCCATGCCTTTGAACCGGCCCGGACACCGTCGGTACTGCGGCGCTACGAAAGAGCCCCGGATTGGAAACTCCCCTCCCTGGCTAACAAATACCCGCGCTGCTCGGCCGACCGGGACACTGCTGAGAAGCACAACCTGGAATGGGTCACGCCCGGCCATCCGCTCTTCGAGGCCATCCGGCGCCACACTTTCCAATCTGCACAGGAATCGTTTTCAAAGGGGGCCTGCTTTTATTCCCTACAGAATGAGGAGCCTTCCAGGCTCGACTTCTATCGTGCACGGGTCGTGGACGGCCTTGGCCACGTGGTTCACGAGCGCCTTTTTGCGGTGGAACTGCAAGCTCACCACAGACCTGCCTGCCGTGCCAGCGGCGCAGGCAGGGACCCAAAGGACCCGGAGAAGAAATACAGGCTTGTCGAACCGGCAATACTCGGGAACTTCACACCTGCTGAACCACCTGAACCGCTGCCTGGTATTGTTCGGGAACCAGAACCCACCGAGTGGTTATATGAAAATGCCCTACAGCCCTTTCTCGATGAAACCAGGCAGGAACGCCTGGCCGAGGTCGAGCGCATTGCAGAGCATGTGGAGCTTTCCCTTACCGAGCTGCTGCAGCGCGCGGACGAGGAGATCGGGAAGGCGAGCGTTGACAAGGAAAAGGGGGTTCCTGGGGCTAACGGCCGCCTGGCCCAGGCCGAGAGTCGCCACGCAGAACTACTGGCACGGCGGGAGCGGCGAAGATCGGAGCTCGAGCGCCAGCGTTCGCTGTCGCTTCAGGCGGTCGAGCGGGTCGCAAGCGTCCTGATCCTCCCGCACCCTGAGCGCGAGGCCCCCGAGGTACGCCGTCTGACGCCTAATCTTGAGACCGAGGCCACAGCCATGCAAGTTGTGATGGAGCATGAAAAGGCGCAAGGCCGCCGGGTCTATGACGTCCACGAGAAAAACCTGGGTTATGACATCACGAGCCTTGATCTCAACTCCGGTGAATTGCGTCTCATCGAGGTGAAGGGCCTGGCCGCGGATACCGGCACAATCATGCTTACACCCAACGAAAGGCGCGTGGCCGAGGACCGGCGAGAATGCTACTGGCTCTATATAGTTACAAACTGCAATGCAGAGCCGGTCCTTCAGGAACCGATAAAAGACCCGGCAAGGCTCCCGTGGCACGAGGTCACCAAGGTGGCCCATTATTACCTGTCTGTGGATGCCATGACCCGGCCGATGCGGGTACGGGAGGATTTGCCTCCGTATGGTAGACAAAATGACTAAACCGCCGCTGACGAAAGAAATCGTGCTCAAGGCCATGCGCGACTTCTTTCGCGAAAAGCCATTTGTATTCTTTGGAACTGGGATGTCTTGTGCGCTTGATCCCCGCTTTGGGATGCCAGCCTTGAAAGACGAACTTATTAAGAATGTCGTCCTTGATCCCGCATCGCCCGAGCAGGAGCGACAATGGGAGCAGGTACTGGAATTGCTGCGTAACGGCAGTGATTTGGAATCCGCGCTCGACAACATCAATGACTCGGCATTGCTTCAAGAGATCACCCGTGTTACAGGACGGTTTGTTTCGTCCATTGATCGTGAGTTCGCATTGCGAATCGCAAGAGGTGACGTGACTTGGCCCGCGACGGCCTTCTTCAAGCGACTGGTGGATACGCTTCCCGAAGGAGATCCTATCCTCCATGTCCTGACACCGAACTATGACACGTTGTTCGAGCATGCCTGTGATTCGATTGGCATTCCCTACACGAGTGGATTTGTTGGCGGAGTGGAACGGAGGATTGATTGGTATAGCGCTCAGCTATCCTTGCTTGTGCCTGAACGAGTTAGGTTCGGGCCACGATTCAAGCCGAACTACAGACATCGGAAGCACGTTCGCCTTTATAAGGTTCACGGATCATTGAACTTATTTTTTCACCGAGACAGCGTCGTTGAGAACAATGCATGGATGTGGGACGCACCGGATTTCTCTACTCGAGTAATAATCACGCCAGGACTCTCTAAATACCAGACACTTCAACGCTACAGGCAAGAATTATTAAAGTCTGCCGATGCAGCGATTGACAGGGCACACCACTTCCTTTTCCTCGGCTATGGTTTCAATGACAGTCATTTGGAAGAATACATCAGGCGAAAACTGGTTACCCAGAGCTGTAATGGGCTGATCATAACAATGGATTCCAATCCACGCATCGATGCCCTTCTTAATGAAGCCGAAAACCTCTGGCTGGTATGCAAGGCGAACGATGGCGATGTTGACGGAACGCGCGTGTTCAACAAGCAGTACGCAGGGAGGCTTTGTTTGCCCGCAAGGAAGCTTTGGGACATCGGTACGTTCACAACAGAAATCTTGGGAGGATAACCATGGCAATATTTACGTTTGATGCATCTCACGTGCTTGGGAAGGTACGGGCGGTAGATACGCGTCGCGTCGACGTGCAGGTCAACAGCGATGAGGACCTGCGGAAAGCGAGAGTTGGACAGCTTGTAGCTATCGCTCTGCCGGGAGCGATTGAAGAATGGCTGATCGGTGTCATCGACAGGGTGGTTAAGACACCCATTCAAGAGGAACCGCCGGATCAGAACTTCGAAAGCGATGAAGGAATGGATGGCGTATCCCTCCCTCGTGAGAGTGTGCTCAATACAGTCCGTATCACTCTCGTAGGAACAGTAGGATTAACCCTGGACAACAATCCGCGATTCTCCCGTTCTTTGGTCCAGGTCCCGGAAATTGATGGTGCATGTCATGTTCTTCGGGATGCGCAACTCCAAGCCTTTATGGCCTTGCTTTCCGCCGAGGGGAAGACGAAACATTCTTTAGAAATCGGCCGCTACACAATCGATGAAAAGGCGGCGGCATATCTCGATGGGAACAAGTTCTTTCAGAGGCATGCATCTCTTCTTGGTAGCACAGGTTCTGGCAAGTCATGGTCCGTGGCGGCTATCTTGGAGCAAGCGGCCGAGCTTCCATCGTCTAATATAATCGTATTCGACCTCCACGGTGAGTATCGTGCGCTTTCATATGCTCGCCATCTTCGCATTCCAGGTCCAGAAGAACTGGGGAAAACGGACGAATCTCTCCTGTTCCTTCCTTATTGGCTTCTTAATGCCGAAGAACTCCAGGCCATGTTCATCGACAGGAGCGAATTTAGCGCGCACAACCAAGTTATGGCCTTTCAGGATATTGTCGTTGCCGAGAAGAAAAAGACGCTTGAATCGCTAAAGAAAACCGAGGTTTTGAATGCTTTCACTTTGGATAGTCCAGTTCCGTTTGCTATCGACAACGTAATTGCCGAACTCAAACGCATGAATAAGGAGATGGTAAAGGGTTCGAGCGGCCGAGAGAAGCAGGGGCCCTTTTACGGTCAGTTCAGTCGGTTGCTTGTTCGTCTGAACAGCAAGGTCACTGATAAGCGCTATGGATTCCTGTTTCAAGCACCTGACGAGGCGCACCAATATGAATCAATGGCCTCAATGGTGAAACAGTTAATGGATTATTCGGTATCGAAAGCCCAGATAAAGGTCATCGATTTTTCGGAAGTGCCCGCCGACATCTTGCCGGTCATTGTTGGGCTTGTTGCGCGCATTATTTACCAAGTGCAGTTCTGGACGGACCGCAACAAAAGGAAGCCAATGGCTCTCGTTTGCGACGAGGCTCACATGTACCTGCCCAAAAAGGACGGAAAGAATCCTGTCGAGCAACGCGCTATCGAGAACTTCGAGAAGATCGCCAAGGAGGGACGCAAATATGGTGTTGCATTACTGATCGTCAGCCAACGTCCGTTCGACGTTAGCCCAACAATCCTCAGCCAGTGCAACAACGTTGTGTCTCTGCGACTCACCAATGGTGACGACCAAGCTACGGTGAAAAGGCTAATGCCTGAAAGCCTTGAAGGCCTGATGGACACCCTTCCAATCCTGGACATCGGGGAGGCTCTTGTTGTCGGCGACGCAGTGTTGCTCCCGAGCAGGATTCGCATTCACCCGCCCAAGGAAAAACCGTTGAGCGCCACCATTGACTTTTGGGACGAATGGACAAAGGCACCAGATACGCCAGACTTCGCAAAGGCAGTTGAGAACATGCGAAGACAGAACCGGTCCTGAGAACAGAGGGAGACAAGAATTGAACATGGTCATAGCAGCAAGGGCGGAGGCAACCAAATGATCCCCCTAAGGAATGCAAGCGCCTGGCTGAAGTCGACTTCTCGATTGCTGCCGTTTCAAAGCACTCGACGCGAGTTGAATGCCACGCAGATATAAAAGTGGCTTACTATCACTTATAGGAAAACGTCATGACTCGGGCGATGCAAGTGCGAAAGTGTAAGGATGAAGTAATGTACGGCATATACAGGAGCAAACCTAATGAACTACCGTGGTTCTCATAGAAAATTGCTGGGAAACGCTAAGGCTGCAATAATGGCAGCAATCGAAATCTATAATAAACCTGTTTTCCAATATCGCGACGAGTGTATGGTTATCCTCCTGCTGAACGCATGGGAACTCGCATTGAAGGCATTGCTTTCAAAGAAAAAACAATCTATCTTTTATCCGAAAAAGCGGAAGCAACCTTATCGAACGCTTTCATGGCAGGACGCATTGATAAAAGCAAGACCATACTTCTCTAAGGATCTGCCATTCCTGCCTATTCAACACAACCTCGAATTGCTTGGAACTTATAGGGACAACGCTGTGCACTTTTACAATGCCAAGGATTTCGGCGTCGTTCTCTACGCTCTCGCTCAGACATCCATTAAGAATTTCAGGGACCTATTGGAACAGGCATTCGCAGTTAAACTGGAAAATGAAATTAGCTGGCAACTTCTTCCTCTTGGTATCAGACCTCCAATTGATATTATCACCTATATCTCAGGTACACATAGCGGCAAGATGACGAAAGCCGTTCGCCAATTCTTGTCGGAATTATCGGAAGCAGTTGACTCGTTAAAGGCTGCTGGTGAGGATACCGGACGGCTCCTGACCGTGTTCAATGTAAAATTGGAGTCTATCAAGAAGATTGGGGATGCTGATGTAGTTGTGGGAGTAAAGAAGGCCCAAGGAACGACAGGACCACTTGCGGTAATAAAAACGCAGGACCCCAATATTACACATCCGTTAAGGCGTATAGACATTGCAGGGAAGAAGAATGCCCCAGGTATAATTAAGACCCTACATGGAAGACCTTTTACAAGCCATGTTTTCCAAGCGATCGTATGGAAATATGATTTAAAGTCAAACCGCCAATACTGCTGGCAAGCCAAAGAGGGGGTGCTGACTAAGTATTCTAATGACATGGTTACATTCATAAAGAAACTGTCTTCTGCGGATGTCGATGCGGCATTAAAAGATTACAGGAAACACCTGAAGTCAAGACGAAAGAGAAGGAAAAGTTAACCCATGATCCCAAAGGAATGCAAACGCTTGGCCGAAGTTGATTTTCCGATTGCTGTCGTTTCAAAGCACTCAGCGCGGGAGAAGTCTATCCGCCATGGCCATCCCTCGACACTTCATCTCTGGTGGGCGCGTCGGCCGCTGGCGGCGTGCCGGGCCATGCTTATGGCACTGCTGTTGCCTGATCCGTGTGATGAGCATTGTCCTGAGGATTTCAAGAAAAAAGCGCGTGAACTCCTGCCAAAGGTCCAGGGTGCCCCGGGAGCAAAGGAAATCGATCTGAGAAAAGCGCTTCTCAAGTTCATCGGCGATTTTGCTAATTGGGACTTGTCTTCTCATCCGCTGTACCTGGATGTATCTCGTGGCTTGGTCAAGGCCGCACATCCAGAAGAAACACCGCTCGTGGTGGACCCCTTTGCCGGAGGCGGGTCCATCCCCCTGGAGGCCCTGCGGATCGGTTGCGAGGCGTTCGCCAGCGACCTCAACCCCGTGGCCTGTCTGATCCTCAAGGTCATGCTGGAGGACATCCCGCGTCACGGGCCGAAACTGGCCGAGGAACTGCGCCGCGTCGGCAAGGAGATCAAGGAAAAGGCAGCGGAAGAACTCGCGGAGTTCTACCCGCCAGACCCCGACGGCGCGACACCCATCGCCTACCTGTGGGCGCGGACGGTGAAGTGCGAATCGCCTAACTGCGGGGCGGAGATTCCGCTCATGCGCTCTTTCTGGCTGTGCAAGAAGGCGAATCGCAAACGGGCGCTTCGTTACAAGATCGTCCGCGAACCCTCTCCCTCTGGGAGAGGGCAGGGTGAGGGGTATCAAGGCAGTAAAGTTGTACCGAGCACTTTACTGCAATTTGCCCGAGACTTGCGCAAGGGGCAAACGGATGCGGAAACAAAGATGTGGTCTCTCCTTCGTGATCGCAGACTTGCGGGCAAGAAATTCCGTCGACAACATCCTATTCCACCCTATATTGTTGACTTCTACTGTCACGAAGCTTCGCTTGTCATAGAAATCGATGGTGGACAGCACGCGGAAGATCGGCGCAGGGATAAGAAACGAATAGAGTTTTTGGAAAGGAAAGGGCTACGGGTCATTCGTTTCTGGAATAATGAGGTGCTTCAAGAAACGGAAGCGGTGTTGCAGGCGATATGGGATACTTTACATGATGAACCCTCACCCCCGCCCCCTCTCCCATTGGGAGAAGGGAGTTTTGTGCCCCGCGTGGAGTTCGAGATATTTGAGCCGAAGTCCGACAAGGAAGTGCCGAGCGGCACGGTAACACGTGCCAAGGCCACTTGTCCTTGTTGTAATATGGTTCTCCCGCCTGAGCGTGTTCGGGCGCAACTGGCGGAACAGCATGGTGGCGCAGATGTTATATTTGAACCCTCACCCCAACCCTCTCCCACTGGGAGAGGGAGGAGCGAAGCGGAGGGTGAGGGAAAACCAAGGCGAATCGGCGGTGCGAGGATGCTTGCTGTAGTTACACTTAGGCAGGGTGAACAGGGGAGGCATTATCGTTTACCGAATGAAAGGGATTATGAAGCCGTTTGGAAGGCGCAGAAACGGCTCCAGCGGCTACTCGATGAATGGGAGTGCAGTGGAAAGAAGGGCCTCTGTCCAGTGCCGGATGAGCCGCTGCCGACGACTTCCGGTGGGTTTATGGCACCGCCTACGTATGGAATGACTCGGTGGGGTGACCTATTCACAGCTCGGCAGAAGGTGACGTTGACGGCTCTTGCCGAACTGATTAGGAGCACTAAGCAGACGGACTCGCGCGAGGCCAGCGCGTTAGCATTGTCGAAACTTTCAGAACTCGCGTGCTCTATCTGTGCCTGGGAGCCAATTGCAGAGTGCACGAGGCATGTCTTTGGTCGACAAGCAATTCCGATCGCATGGGATTTCGGCGAAGGCGTTCTGACCTCAACTTCGAGTGGTAGTTTCGAAGTGTCCCTTGCGAACACTGCTTCTGGTTTGGATGCTGTAGGTGTACTTCCCAAAGCAGCTTCGCCGCAACTGGCCAACGCCACTGACCATCCACTTCCCGATCAGTGCACTAGCATCTGGTTTACCGACCCGCCCTATTACTTCGCGGTCCCCTATGCAGATATCTCTGACTTCTTCTTTGTTTGGCTAAAGCGTACATTGCCTGACCACCCCTTGCTCCGTGATCCATTTGATCTGAAAAACGTCTTGACTCCAAAGGGACCGGAACTCTGTGAGATGGCCCACTGGGATTCCGTACGTCATCCCGAAAAGGACAAACAGTTCTTCGAGGACGGCATGGCCGCAGCGTTCACTGAAGGTCGCCGCATCCTTCGGGAAGACGGTATTGGCTCGGTGGTCTTCGCGCACAAGACGAC
>WGEY01000034.1 GCA_015492495.1 Deltaproteobacteria bacterium
ACTTCAAAAGGCGGTCGTTTTATAGTATCATGCCTGTGGCGGCATGACAGATGGTGCATCCCTTCATCAATTAATCAGTATTACAAAAACAGCAGGAAGGTGAGCCATGAAAAAAAGACTCTTTTGTTTGTTGCTCCTGTTGGCGGTCACGGGCCTCTTTGCCTGTGCCGCACCGATGCAGCTGCTTGTAGATGTCGACAGAAACCGCATCGAAGAGGCATGGGAAGTGGCATACAACACGGCCGGCACACTCGGATACGTCAGGGGACAGCATGATATTGAAAAAAAGATAGTTCACTTCTACCGCAGAGAGATCGATACAGTGCCGCTGCCCATGAACCTGCACATAAGGATCGAGATGGACACGAGCGTGGATCCGCCGGTGCTCAGGATGGAGGGAAAGGATGAGGATATTGCCGGGGAGGACGAGCAGGTCCTCGATGACATGAACAAGATAGCCACCATGGTGCACAGGTGCTGCGGCATATACGAGAAGATCGATGTGCCGGAGAAGGTGAGCGGTCCGGAGGAGTAGTTGCCGGTCTGTGCCGAAGGTGCGTCCCAGGCCGCGCACTCATCGGGCTGCTGTGTAGTAAACATCCCTCCGGCAGATGACGGAGGGTGTAAAATGCTTTATAAGTACCTGCGGTTATGGTAGATTAAGTGTATGATCACCGAGGATGTTAACGTAGAATATCTTCCGGAGCTCTGCGTCAGCCGCTGCAGGGGGATCTGCTGTGATCCCTGGTGGGGTATCATACTTTACACCTTGAAAAAGGATAAAGGGCTTTCGCGGCTGAGTGACTTCAAAAAGGTGGTGGCCGACAGCATACGCGAGAGGGTTGAAAGGATCAAGGCACGGTACATAACCAAGGAGCACCCGCCGCGTCACCTGTTCGATGACCCGGAGATATACAATATCAGCGTCGAGGAGGTCAAGGCAGCTCCGGACGGCACACTGCTCATAAACCTCCGCGCCATGTTCGCGTTCAGGTGCCTTTTCTTCTCCTCCCGGGACAAAGGGTGCCTGATTCATCCCTCGGTATTGAAGACAGAGATCCGTCCGCCTCATTGCGCTGAGCTCGGCTCGCCCGATGCACGTCCGGGGGAGAAGGGGTTCTGCAGGATCGTGTATGCTGCGGTAAGCTCTTACGCCGACGTAAGTGCCATTGACTCCGCCGTTGAGTTGGAGAGAAAGGTGAGTGAAAGGCACTACAACGAGGGTTTTTCAACCGTTGAAGAGGCAAGCGGTAGCGTTGTCCGGCAGCTTAAGGAGTTCTGCTCAAGGCACCTGCCGCATCTTGTGCCGGTGGAAAGGGGTGAAAAGCCGGGACGCAATGAGCCGTGTCCGTGCGGAAGCGGAAGGAAGTACAAAAGATGCCACGGCAGGTAGCGTAGCAGCGTACAGTCTTGTACCATCGTATTGAACCGCAGGTATAGGTGCCGTCCCACCCTGCAGTACCTTATCAGCACGACACACGGTCAACAACGAGATCTGACGGTCACTTGGAAGCCGGTGAAGCCATGTCCTTGAAGCTCGCCACATACCGGTGCGCCTCACCGAGGCGCGAAGACGAGGGCTTGAGGATCGGTGCGGTTAGGTTCCTTCCTCGCGGGGTGAAAAAGGAGGATTACGCAAGGCTCGGTTACTTCGATGTATGGTTCCCGCTGCTGGCACCGAACAGGGCGGCCGTAAGTGAGTACAAGAAGAGCCCCGACAAGAAAGAGGCCTGGAAGAGGTTCGCAAGGCAGTACCGCAAGGAGATCGAATCCAACACTGATGCGCGTCAGGCCGTAAAACTCCTTGCCGCAATAGCCGAAAAGACCCCGATCGCCATAGGCTGCTACTGTGAGGATGAGGAGTTTTGTCACCGTTCCATATTGAAGAAGCTCATTGAAGATGCACGCTGAGTCGTCGGAGTCGTATCAAGGGCGCCATACGTATAGGCCGACCGCACCGCAGGGCCTGAAAGAATTTATTTAATGATTTCCTTGTTGTTTTTTGGTACGCTTTAAGGTCGAAACTTAATCTTTCAACCAACGGGAGGGTGAAGATGCGTACAACAAGGCTGCTGTTTGCAATGGCGTTTGCTGGAGTCATGTCCCTGAGCGCTCCGGCTTTCTCCCAGGAATCCGATATCATAAAGAACTTCATCGAGGCCTTTGACGCAAAAGACAAGGCGAGGATGTCTTCCATCGTGGAAGAGAACAAGGACGCGATCCCGGCTGAGATAAGATCCCTCCTCAGACAGGCCGTAGCCCCTGGAACAACGGTGGAAGACAAGGAGGGCGCCTTCTACCTTGCCGAGGTCATGGCGAATATATACAAGGATAAGTTCGGGGATGTTGAACCCCTGAAGGAGGTCAAAAGGGCACGCTTCGAATCGTTGCTTGGACCGGCGGTACGCCTTACATCTCCAGACGGCGTTCATATAGTCGATCTGCCCGAGGCTACCGATACGGTGAAGAATATCTTCAAGCCTGACAATATAATCATAAAGAAGGGCGAGACGGTGAGATGGGTCAATTACGACAAGGTGGCGCATGTTTTCGCTTCCATGCCTTTCATAGGCAAGGGCGGATTGTTCGCACCGAGCATAGAACCCGGCGGTTCCTGGGAGTACACATTCGACAGGCCCGGCGAATATTATTACATATGCTTCATACACAAGGGTATGATCGGCAAGGTTACGGTAGAGGAGGGTGACGGGACAGCGGACGGGAAGTAAGTGTTTTCGATAGGGATTCGTCTGATACCGCACGGCACTCCGGCGCGTTACGCCCGAGAGGTTTTGCAACTGCACACCATGGTCCTTCCTCACATCCCGTCCGAATCTTCTGTTGCCACAGGAAGTTAGGGTTAGAAGCCATTGACAGTCGCCTGCGACGGTCTATACTTTGGTTATGGCGATCATCAAGCAAACCAGGCAGATCCTATTGTGCATTATAGTCCTCTTTCCCGTCCTTGTCGGTTCTTCCCAGGCACAGCCGTCTGATCCACATGCCGGTCATGTGCAGATCAGGATAAGGGCCGGCAGTACAAAAGAGGCCCTTCGGACGGCATACATCAAGGGGATGGTTCTTGGATATATCCCCGGACGGTACGACATGGAAGAAGGGATACTGCATCTCTACCGCGAAGAGTATTACGGCCCGTTACTTATAAGTCTGCACATAAAAGTTGAACTTACAAGGGACGAGGTCCCGCCTTTGTTGACCTTTCACGGTGAAGAGCTCACTTATACAGGGGAAGAGTTTCAGGTACGTTCGGACATGGATAGGATCGCTGCCACGGTGAGGGGATGCTGCGGCGCCGGGGACGGTAAAAGGTAGGAAGGCTTTTTCGATTTACATAGCGGGGAGGGGGTGGTTTCATGGCTGATCCGGGGAAGTACAGATGTCCTCATTGCGGTGACGGACACGGCGAGATCTTCTGCGATATATGCAGCGGTTTCATCTTCGAGTGCGTGGAGTGTCACTGTGAGATCTTTCACAGCCTCGTGTGGAGCACCGAGGACCGTTACCACGGCTGTCCGCGTTCAGGAGGGACCATGACCATGGGCGGCGAAGCCTCGGTCGACCCGAGTGGTCCGAAGAAGATCCTTTTGTAGGATCAGGGTTCGGCTCCAGGTGATGTGTTTTCATTGTTACAGCATAGATCGGCTTCATGTGTCTGCCGACCACGTTTATAGATAGGTGACACGGGTCGTCACAGGCAGGTGCCTCTTACCTGCCTTCATTCGTCGCGAGCCCTCTCACAAACTCTTCTTCGTCCTCCTTCGAGAGGACCTCACCGTCGAGGCGCTTTTTCAGAAGGGTGTTGAGTACCTCTCCGATGACCGGGCCCTCTTCAAAGCCCATGGCCTTGAGGTCGGCCCCTTTGAGCGCCGTCCTTGCGGACCTCAGTTCGGTTACATAGGTTGATACGGCCTTTTTCACCCCTTCGTCGACTGACCTCGCCATGAGATACAGAACCAGCTCAACAGGCAGCGGGTTCAGGACCTCGTACAGTTCGCTCCCCTTTCTTACCCTGCCGGAGCCTATGAGCCCGAGGGCCTTCACTCCGTCCCTTCTTCTACGGATCACCTCTATCCGCCTCCTGCCGGTTATCATGAGCCTCCTGCTGAGCCCATCGAGCTCCTCCTGCGTCAGCTTGTCGGTGAGGGCCAGAAACAATACTATCCAGTCCTCGGCCTTTTCCTCCGTGTAGAGAAGGCGGTACCAAGCCAGCACCTCCCGTGTCCTTTCGAAGAGGGCGGCGCTTTCTTCGTTCCATTCAAGGTTCTCGTGTATGAGGGAGAGAAGTCCCAGCTCGTACAGCCTTGCTATGGCAGCCGCAGCACTCTTCTCCAGGAGGATGTTCTTAAGCTCATCACGTATCCTCGCACCGGAGGCCTGGTGCAGCATCTTGAGCTTTACCGAGTTCTTCATGAGGTTGAGCGTATGTCTGGCGATCCTGAAGCCGAACCGTTCGGAAAACCTTACGGCCCTCAAGGCCCTTACAGGGTCTTCGACGAAGCTCAGGTTGTGAAGCACCCGGATGGTCTTTTCCTCTATGTCCTTCTGCGCACCGAAGAAGTCTATGAGCTCTCCGAACCTTTCCGGGTTGAGCGCCACCGCAAGCGTGTTGATGGTGAAGTCACGCCTGTAGAGGTCGAGCTTGAGCGAAGAGAGCTCCACAGTGGGCAGCGCCCCCGGCCTCTCGTAGTACTCAAGCCTTGCCGTTGCAACGTCGAGCTTGAATCCGTCGGGGAAGACGATGACGGCTGTCTTGAACCTGTCGTGGCTCTTCACCCTGAGTCCGCGGCCCGCTGCGAATTCGTTGGCGAACCTTATGCCGTCCCCTTCCACGACTATGTCTATATCAAGGTTCTCTCGCCTCAGGATAAGATCCCTTACAAACCCGCCGACCGCGTAAGCGCTGTAGCCGAGTGATTCGGCCGTGGCGCCTATGTCACGCAGCAGCCTGTAGGCCCACTCGGGAAGCCTTTCCTTCATGAGGGAACCGACCAGCCTTTTTTTACGCATCTCCCGGGAAGGCCTTTCAGTGAGTTCTTCCTGAAGGAGCTTAAGCATGTCGGTTCTCGTTATCACCCCTACTACACGACCTTTGTCCACAACGGGCAGAAGCCTCTGACCGTAGACGCCCACCTTCGTTCGTATCTCCTCGACCGGGGTTCTTGCCTCGACCCAGTCCACCTCGGTCGTCATGTAATCCCCGGCCTCTTCCTTCCCGAGTCTGTGGTCCAGTGCCCTGTCGACCACCTGCCTGGTTATAACCCCCGCGAGCCTTCCGTCCCTTACCACGGGCATAGCGTTTATGTTGTAGCGGCGTAGCAGCCGTGCGGCATCGGACAGGGTTGTCTCCGGGGATATGGTTATGGCCGGTGATGACATTACCTCAGATGCGGACCTCCTGGGCGCTATCCTTTCCTTGAGGCTCTTAAGCACCTTTTCCCTTGCCTGTATAAGTGTTACACCCTTTAGTGTGGCTGATGCCGCCTGAGGATGACCGCCTCCGCCGACGCCTTCGGCCACACATCCTGCATCGACCTCAGGTACGGCGCTTCTTATGACCACGTGGACCCTGTCGGCCGTCTCAACGAGCAGGAAGAGGCAGTCCATGTGTTCCATGTCCATCAGTCTGTGTGCGAGTGTGGCTATATCGTTTTTATACTCCTCAATGGAAAGCATGGCAACGACCACGCTGATGCCTCCGATGGTGTAGGTGACCTCGGACTCGATGAGCTTGTTCAGGGCAGCCACTTCCTGGGGGGTGAGTTCTTTTTTGAGGAGCCTCGTGACGGCCTTGAGGTCCGCACCGCACGAGAGGAGAAATGAAGCCGCCTCGTAGTCTTCCACTGAGGTGGAGGGAAAGCTCAGCGAGCCGGTGTCCTCGTAGATGCCCGCCATGAGTATAGTGGCCTCTTCCGGTGTTATCTTAAAGGACTTTTCCTTCAGTAGGAGTGTGAGTATTGTCGTCGTTGAGCCATAGGGTCTTACCACCTCGACCGAGCCCTTTATGTCATCCTCACGAGCCGGGTGGTGGTCGTATATGTGTACGTCAAGCCCCTTGCGGCCTATTATGTCGGCGAAACGCCCGATCCTTGCGGCCTGCCTTATGTCGACTAGTATGAGCCTCGTTACCCTCTCAAGGTCTATGTCTTTGGCACGCTCTATGGTGTAGGGAAGCCTGAGCGTCCTCATGGCCGACCTGAGACCCTTTTCAAGTGAGCCGGGGAAGACAAGGGTCGCTTCCGGATAGAGCTTCTTTGCGGCTATCATGGACGCAAGGGTATCGAAGTCCGCATTGGTATGCGTGGTGATAACCTCCATACATACGGATATTAGCACAGTTTGCCGTATCAAATCAAAGTTTACCCCTCCGGGGCCAAGGCGGTCGTGGATCTTTAGTAGGCCGCAAGGCGCATACGGATAGCGGCCCCGGTTTTTTTTCGCCTTTTACGGATTTTTCTACACGCTTGATTTATCCGGACGATTGATATACCCTTTGAAAAGGTACGGATAGAAGACATGTTTTTTCATTTAAGCTTACCGCAGCCCGCTTTAAGGGGCCTCGATACCGTTATCATTGACAATGACGGCTTACCACAAAGAGAGGCTTGCCCTCTTCGACCTGCTCGCGAGGGACTGGAAAGGGGTTGTAAACGGCAGGTTCTGGACGCTCGATCCCAGGTCCTTGAGGTTCAAACACGGAGAGACCCTTACCGAGTTGAGGGTACCCTATCATCTCGGTGCCGAGGATGAGGCGGTGATAGAGAAGGCCGTGGCGGCCCTCGCCCTCCTCGTCAAGAGGCGCTTTGAAAGGACGGGCGAGGATGAAGCGGTGGAGGTCCCGTCCCGTCTCGATGTCGCCATATCCCAGCCGTTAAGGGAAAAGACATGTAGAACCGACCTTCTGCTCCATGGCTCCGTCGAGAAGAGGACCGCGACCGACACCCTTCTCACAACACCTTTCATGGACGGCGCCATCCTTACAAACTGGCTCGGCCCTGATGGGCACGGAAGAGGATTCGTACGCTGGATCTCTGGGCTCATGGAGAAGGCCATGAAGGACGAAGCCGGCAATCCCAAGGGGGAGAGGACCTCCTACCTGGCCCTGCTATCTGTAATCAACGCCGTAAAGAAGAAAAAGGAGATGCTGAAGGAGTTGAGGATATCCGGCCTCTCGTATGACAAGCTGGACGCAGCGGTGGGCTTCACCCTCTACGATGCATGCAGGGCGGCGCTCTGGGGGCTCTTCGACAGGTTGAAGACGGAGGCGGTGCCGTACTACAGCAGGACCTCCGAGGCGGTCGTCAAGACGGCTCTCGGACCGGTGATGTTCCTCGCAATCCCTTCAAACATCATATCAACCTCCCTGAATCCGTACGGTATCAACAGGGAGCTCTTCGATTCCATAGAGCCGCTTTTGCCGTCGATGGACGAAGCGTCCTGGGATTCAAGGACAATCATCTCGGAGATGGTGGATAATGTAAAGAAGGATGCGGGGCTGGCCGAAGAGATCAGGCTGCAAATCAATATCTTGCGTTTCAGGCGACTCGTCCTGGCCTACCTCATGGACTTCGACTCCAAGGGGATCGAGGTACACGGCACGTTGCGCGAGATCTACCCCGATGACCGTCGGATCAGGGGTCTTCTTACGGACCACAGGGCTGCAGAGAGGCTCAGGGACCGGCTGGATGAGATCAGGCAGAGGTTTCCACGGGATACGAAGAGGCTCGGGGCGATAGGGCCTCTGGAGGACTTTCTTGCGGGGCTGCACAGGTCAAGGGGCGGATGGTTCAGGAGGCAGTCAAGGGAGGACTCTACTGAGGCCGTCACCGAGTGTATGGAGAGGGCTCTCTCCTTCTGGTTCGATGGATTCGTGGAGAGGTTCGTAGAGCCGATGAGGCTTGTTTTAGTGGACAGGGGGCTGGAGTATGACGACGCTGTGCTTGCAGAGGAGTACAACAAGGGACGGTTGTATCGTTTTTCCGCGGACAGCAGGCCGGTCCTGACTGTGCTGGCGGTGGAACACGAGGCCCAGCTCTTCATAGATATGAAGGATTTTACCAGGAGGACCCTCAAGGTCAAGGAGATAGCCATGGCCGAGTTCATGAAGGAAAACTTCTACAGGCCGATACTGGATGCAGCGGCCCGCCATGGCATGGGGGAGGGGCTCGTGGAGACGGAAGGAGGGATAAGGCTCAACAGCCTTCCCGGCGATGCCGCCATATTCTCCGGCAGTGTATCAAGGCTTATCTCGCTCGCCCGTGACATACGGTGCATAATACGGCTTTACCGGCAGAAGCTCGAAAAGAGGCTGCCGCCGGTAGAGGACGAGCTGCTGCTCGGAGACGTACACGACAGGTTCATGGGTCAGAAACAGAGGATCAGGGAGAAGAGGACCGAGCTTGAAAGGGCCCTTCACAGGGGCGACGAGTCGGCCGGCGCCAGACTTTCTGCGCTGACAAGGGAAGAGCGCCGGCTTGAAAACATTTACCATTACGAGGTGGAAGCGGCCGTCTCCAGGGAGATGGAGGCAGGCCTCTTCATCTCCTACGGTATGAAGGCCGAGACCATGGTGCTCAGGGGAGGAAAAGGAGGCGGCTGGCCGATCATGGTGGCCATAGGCGAGAAGATAAACGAGGCCGCAAGGGGCACGGACAGGGACCGCAGGGTCAGGGCCAGGCTCGAGGTGATGCTCGAAAAAGAGCGGCTCGGAACCGGCAGGGCGGATCTTGGCTATCCCTTCGACGTGTATATCGACAGCACCTACAGCATACGTATACCGCCGGAACTCGAAGAGACCATAGAGGGGCTTATGGAGCGCAGAAGGGACGTGGATATCAGGGCTGCGGCAACAAGGCTCGCCAGGGAGTACTACAACGACCTTGTGCGTCTTTCAAGGGGCAAGGCCGTGGAGGATCTGGCCCTGCTCGAGTCGACCACGGCCATATACAACAGGGGACAGGCCCTGAGCAGGGAGGCGTTACGCGCCTACATGGAGGAGACCAGAGGGACGAAGTTCTTCTTCTCGAAGACCGTCTCGGCGGATGAGCTCGACGAACGCATCCTGGAGCAGTTCTACTTCCCCTCTGAGGTCATGGAGCTTTGGTTCAGCTACGAGCTGCGGGGCAGGACAGAGGTGGTCGAAGCGTTCCGCAGGTGCGGAGAGGTGGTCTTCAAGGGATTCGAGTCCAGCGGTCCCACGGTCGTGTACGAGATACTGGATACAGAGGGTGACTTCTTCAAGGCGCTCGAGGCGCATCACCTGAAAAGGTGGATCGAGGAGGCAAAGGAGGAGAAGGCGGATGAGTTCGTGCCATGAGTCGGTTGGAACCGCCGAGCCCCTCGGTACAGGCAGGCATTTCCAGAAGCCCGCTTCTGGGAATGCGCTCGAAATATAGTCGGACAACCAACCCCTTCTTACACCTCCTCAGGCGTGCCCTTTTCGTCCTTTTGCCGCCTGCGCCCCGCCTCCCCGCAGCACCTCGTTCATGGATCCGGTTCTATAGCCCTCGAGGTCCAGAGTGACATAGGGAAAGCCTATCTTCTTGAACTCCTCCACGATCGAGCCCCTGAGCCCGGCATCCAGAAGACGCCCTATGGACGACTGCTCCACCTCGATCCTGGCCACCTCGCCGTGGTACCGCACCCTTACCTGCTCAAGGCCGAGTCCTTTCAGGTATTCCTCGCACCTCTTCACCTTTTCTAGCCTCTCCTCGGTTATGCGGGTGCCGTACGGAAAGCGGGACGAGAGGCATGCGAGGTTTGGTTTCTTCCACGTGGAGAGCGCCATCTCCCTGCTCAGAAGCCTTATCTCCTTCTTGGTGAGGCCCGCCTCCACGAGAGGGCTCCTTACGCCGAGCTCCTCCGCAGCCGCCTTGCCCGGCCGGTGGTCTGCCAGATCATCGGCGTTGGTGCCGTCCACTACGTATTCAAGCCCCAACTCATCGGCCTTCCTGCGGCATATCTCGAATAGCTCGCTCTTGCAGTAGTAGCACCTGTTTTCCGGGTTATCGGCGAAGTTGGGGATCAGAAGCTCGTTTGAATCCACTATGATGTGTTCTGCGCCGAACTCCTTGGCCAGCCTTTTCGCCTCCTCGAGTTCGCTCTCGAGGTAGGTGGGTGAGGTGGCGGTGAGCGCTACGGCGCGGTCTTTGAGGGTCTGGTTTGCCACCTTGAGCAGGAAGGTCGAGTCCACCCCTCCTGAGAATGCAACAAGTACAGAGCCCATATTCCTAAGGATCTCCCTGAGAAGGTCGAGCTTCTCGGCTACACTCTTTGCCTCGTCTCTCGCCGGTGCATCGGCCGTGTTACGGCCTTTTTCGCTCAGCATACCCTTATCTCCTCTATGGTTCCGTCATCAGGAGGGTTTGCAACCTCCAGCGAGGTCGTTTTTCCCCCACGGGTGACGAGGACCATTCCCCTTTTCTCCGTGTTCCTGGAAGAGTACCTCAGTATGAGCCTTGCGGCCATCTCGACTGTGCCGTTTGTCGCTCCTCCACAGACAAGCGCCACCGGGCCGGGGAAGCCTTCGGGCTCGAGGACGGTATCGCCCTCCTGGATCAGGTTCCTGAGCCTTACATTCTCGGATTCGTTCCTGCTCACGATGAGCTTCGTTCCGTGGTATCGGAAGTGTCTTCCGAGCTTGAGGGCCTGAAGATCCTTCATGGTGACGCTCTCCTTGTGGTCGAGTAGATCCCTTACCTTCTTGGAAAAGATCTTGTCCGTGAGTAGGCATCCCCCGGATGGGCACGGATAGTCCCCTATGTTGAGATCCTCTGCAAGCTCCATCTGCGGCCTTCTCGTCCTGCCGAGCATAGAAAGGAGCCTTTCCCTGTCCACCATACCGGTCCTCTCTGGTATGGTCGGTTCAAGGTGCTTTGCGCAGAGCGGCCTCAGTATGCGTCCCTCGAGGCCGCTCTCCCTCTCTATTATGCGGAAGGTGTCCCTTCTCTGGCTCATCGGTCTCTGGCCCAGGACCTCGCCGGTTATTGCGAATTCGGCCCCTATCTCTTCCATGTACTCCTTTGCCCTCTTGAACATGTAGATGCGGCAGTCCACGCAGGGGTTTATACCCTTTCCATAGCCGTGTCGGGGGTTTCTTACGATATCGATGTAATCGAGCCCCTTAAGCAGGACCTTTATGGGTATGCCGAACGCCTCGGCGACCCTCCTTGCCTCGCTCCTGCACCCGCCTTGCTCTCCCTTCTTGTGCTTTCCCCCGGAATCACACGTGCAGAAGGCAGAGGTGAAGTTCAGCGCATGGACCTCGATGCCCTGATCGAGTATGAGCTTCACCGCAAGCGTTGAATCCAGCCCGCCCGAAAGAAGTGCTACAGCCCTCCTTGCCATAAGAACGAAACCTCCACATAATCCTTGTAATTTGCTGAAATAATATTATACTTGGAAGGGTCCGCAAATGCAAAACCGAATTTCCACAGGCCTCGCAGAGGATGTACACCTGATGGTGTGCTTGCCGCATGAAGGTTTAATCTTCAAAGGTAAGGTACCTTAAGGCCGGCGGCGCGGTTGGTGCCAGCTGCATATTTTCATAGTATTTGAGGATTCTTTCCGTAGCAGGGCGGCTTCGGTAACGGGGTTAGTAAGGATGGTTTCGGGGCCTTTCATGGGAGGTTGCTTTACCCTGTATCTTTGTTATGAGGGAGTATTACGCGTTCAGAGAAGGGACCCGTCGAGTTCGGCCCAGGCTGTTTCTGCCGGTCCTGCTCTTTATCGTGACGGTCTTCACCACCATGACCGCCGGGGCCTTTTATGAAGGTGTAAATCCCCTGCACGATCCGGCGGGGCTCATAAAGGGCATACCGTTTTCGGCCTCACTGCTCTTCATTCTCGGCACCCACGAGCTCGGCCATTTTTTTGCATCCAAGAAACACAGGATTCACGCAACACTCCCATACTTCATACCCGGTCCGCCTATACCTCCTATGATAGGCACCTTCGGGGCGATCATAAAGATGAAGGCCCCGATTACCACAAAGGGCGCACTCGTAGACATTGGGGCTGCCGGCCCGCTTACCGGTTTCGTCGCGGCCGTGCTGATAACCTCATGGGGGCTGAGCATCTCTACGCTTATACCCACTCCTCCGCCGGGGTCGGTCGAGCTGGGCTCTCCGCTCGTCTTCAAGGCCCTGTCTGCTCTCATGGTGGGGCCCATGCCGGAGGGTAAAGAGCTCATGCTCCATCCGGTGGCATTCGCAGGCTGGATAGGCATGTTCGTCACCTCGTTGAACCTGCTTCCCATAGGACAGCTCGACGGCGGACACATAGTTTACGCGCTCCTGGGCCCGTACCACAGGACCGTATCGATACTCATGGTCTTCGGGCTCCTGAGCATGGGTATCCTTACCTGGCTGGGCTGGTTCGTGTGGGCGGTCTTGGTGTCCATCATAGGAATATGGCATCCACCGGTCGCCGACCAGCACATAGGACTCGATGTAAAGAGGAAGATAATAGGTATCTCAACCATAATCGTATTTATATTGACATTCACCCCCACACCGTTTTATATTTCCTAGCTATGAAGAAGTTTACGGAAGAAGAACTCAGGGCCTTCGACGGGAGCGATCCGAACAAACCGGTGTACTTTGCGTACAAAGGCAAGGTCTACGACGCCACGGACAATCCGCTCTTTACGGACGGGATGCACTTCGAGCATCCCACAGGATGCGACCTCACCGACTATATAGAAGAGGCCCCACACGGAGACGAGGTCCTTGAGGAACTGCCCGTTGTGGGTGAATACATAGGGTAAAGGGTGAGGCACCTCCTGCCGTACTTGGCACAGTTTCCACACCTGCGAGACCCTGACACGGCCCGTCTGCCATGAAGATTCTGATCCTCGGATGCGGCACATCCACCGGTGTGCCGGTGATAGGATGCCGGTGCGGCGTGTGTACATCCGGTGAGCCGGCGAACAAGCGCACGAGGTCTTCGGCGCTCATCCAGGCCGGGGAGAGGAACATCCTCATAGACACGTCGACCGATCTGCGCATCCAGGCGCTCCGAAACAACGTAGAGAGGGTCGACGCCGTACTCTTTACCCATCCCCACGCAGACCACATCCACGGCATAGACGACCTCCGGATATTCAACCTCAGGCAGAGGGGCCCGATACCGTGCTACGGGAACGAATACACGGTAAAGAGGATAAAGGGGTTCTTCGAGTATATATTCGTCGATGACGAAGGTAACGGCTGGAAGCCCAGGCTCGATGTCACGGTGGTGGACTCTCCCTTCACCCTCTTCGGTTGCGATATAAAACCCGTCGAGATATGCCACGGAAAGGCCAGGATCCTGGGCTACCGCATAGACGACGTGGCCTACCTTACGGACTGTAGCGGCGTCCCGCCCGAGTCCATGGAGCTTTTGAGGGGAGTTAAGCTCCTCATCATCGACGCGCTCCGCAAGAGGCCGCATCCGAGCCACTTCAGCATAGACCAGGCCATAGAGGTCTCACGTAAGGTCTCGGCGGAAAGGACCGTCCTCACGCACCTGAGCCACAACGTAGACTACGTGGCCGACGGTAAGGGGCTTCCGGCCGGCGTTGAGCTTGCCTATGACGGCATGGAGATAGAGGTCTGAGGGGGGGCGGCTGCTCATACTGTCGCTTAGGAAAGGATCGTAGCATGGAAGGTGCTGGCAGGTTGTTCTTCATGGCGAGTGTCTTCTACCTTGCGGTCGGAACCTTCATGGGGCTTGCGATGGCATTTTTGAGGGGCAAGTGGACCCTGAGGCTCATGCCGGCCCATGTGCACATAAACCTTCTGGGCTGGGTATCGATGCTCATCTTCGGCTTCGCCTACACATTCCTTCCTGCGCTCGCCGGCAGGGAACTCTACAGTACACGGCTGCCTTACGTGCACTTTGTTGTCGCCAATATAGGTCTTCCGGGGATGGCGGCGGTCTGGGTGGGCAGCCGGTTTCCTGGCTCGCGCATCCCGCCGCGGCTTGTCTGGCCCTTCGGCGGGCTTGTGGCGGCCTCGGTGTGGATCTTCATATTCAACATGGCGATGACGATGTTCAGGGGATAGGATGGGGATGGTGTTTGTGCGTAGCTTGCCTACGGGTATATCCTCGTGCCGGCCCTCCCGGATGCGGCCTCTTCGACGAGTTCGGGTGTCGTTATGACGACCTCGCTGCCGCCTCCTTGCAGGAACTCTATGGCGGCCTCTATCTTGGGTGCCATGCTTCCTGTAAGAAAGTGTCCTTCGTCGAGGTATCTTTTCGCCTCGGCTACGGTCATCCGTTCGATGGGTCGCTGCGAGGGTTTGCCGAAGTCGAGGTAGACACATTCTATCTGTGTCAGGTTTATGAACCGTTCGGCCCCTATCTCGAGGGCGAGTGTGGATGTGGCGAGGTCCTTGTCTATGACTGCGTCCACGCCGCTCAGGGTTCCGTCGCAGCCTTCAATTACCGGTATGCCGCCCCCTCCGGCGGCTATGACCATGACACCCATATCCGAGTTCATCCTTATCACCCCGGCCTCCACAACACGAACGGGCCGCGGCGACGGAACAAGCCTCCTCCAGCCCCTGCCGCTGTCCTCGGCCATCTCCCAGCCCTTTTCGGCGGAGAGTGCCGCGGCCTGCTCCCTTGTATAGTACGGGCCAACGGGTTTTGTGGGATTCGTGAAAGCAGGATCATTTCTTTCCACCACGACCTGGGTCACGACCGTAACCACGTCCTTCACCTTGCCGGTCTTTACGAGCTCGTTGTAAAGGGTCTGCTGGATCATGAACCCGATGCCGCCTTCGCTGTCGGCATCGCATATGTAGAGCGGCATCGGAGGGACCTCGTCACTCGCCGCCTCGTTCCTTATAAGTATGTTGCCGACGACCGGGCCGTTGCCGTGGGTTATGACTATCCTCTCACCGCCTTCGGCGAGGCGGGCCATGTACCTGCAGGCGGTTTGTGTGTTTCTGAACTGCTCCTCTATGGTCCCGGCATCGTTCCGCCTTATTATCACGTTTCCGCCGAGCGAGACGATGGTCCTTTTTCTGTCATCTCGGTCCATGGTCATGGAATGCATGGCGAGCGCCTGTGCGCCGCAACACCGGGACCGGCAGGCGGTCCCGGCAGTTTACCGAAGTGGCTGATCACCCGTCGAATCCTTCCACGTAGCCCTCGGCCACGAACGCCGCGATCGCGCCGTCGCCCACGGCGGTGGACACCTGCCTAAGCGGGGTCGTGCGGCAGTCGCCGGCCGCGAAGATCCCCTCTACCGAGGTCTCCATCCTCTGGTTCGTCTTTATGAACCCCCCGTCGTCCTTTTCGACATCCACGAAGTCCGTCGTGGGGTTTATGCCGACGAAGATGAAGGCCCCTTCCACCTCGACGGTCTTCTGCGAGCCCGTCTTGAGGTCCTCGAGCACCACGGCCTCGACACCGTTCTCCCCCTTTATCTCCTTGAGGATGTGGCTCCACAGTATCTCAATGTTTTCGGTCTTCATGACCTTCTCCTGCAGTATCTTTTCGGCGCGCAGCTTGTCCCTTCTGTGCACGAGGTATACCTTCGAGGCCAGCTTCGCGAGGTAGGCGGCCTCCTTTACGGCTGTGTCCCCGCCGCCGACAACGCATACCCGCTGACCCCTGAAGAAGGGGCCGTCGCATGTGGCGCAGTAGGAGACACCCTTGCCGAGGAGCTCCCTTTCCCCCTTCACGCCGAGCTTGCGCGGCTTTGCGCCGGTGGCCACTATCACGGCCTTTGCCCTGAGCTCTCCCTCCGAGGTCCTGACCACCTTGATGTTGCCTTCAACGCCGATACCTTCCACTTCGGCGGCCTTTATCTCGAGGCCGAATCCCTTTGCGTGCTCCTCGAACCTCTGGACGAGCTCTGCGCCGCTGATGGATGAGAACCCCGGGTAGTTCTCTATGACATCGCTTACGGCTATCTGCCCCCCCACCATCTCCCTTTCGATAAGGACGGTTCTGAGCCTGGCCCTCTGCGCATAGATTCCGGCTGTGAGGCCGGCAGGGCCTCCGCCGATGATGATCAGATCGTACATAAGACCTCCTTTAGAATTTATTCGAACCCTCCAAGCGGTCTGAGGGTTCCATCCTGTACCGGGACGGCGGACAGGTGTTCAGATGGATTTTGAAGTCCTGCGGCTTTCGGGGCCTGCCTGCATCCGCTACGATGCATGTTCAGGCGGTCAGCCCTTCCAAAATGCCGGGACAAAAAGTATAAGTAGCGTGTATATCTCGAGCCTGCCCAGTATCATGTCCAGTATGAGCACCCACTTTGCGAATGATGGTATGGCTGCAAAGTTGGACATGGGACCGGTGGTTCCAAGTGCAGGACCGATGTTTCCCAGGCTTGCGGCCGTAGACGATATCGACGTTACAGGATCGAGGCCGGTCGCTGCCAGCAGGAACGAAGATATGACGAATACGAACAAAAAAAGCAGGGTGAACCCCACCACACCCTTCAGGACCTCGGGAGAGAGGACCTTTCCGTTGAGCTTTACAGGGGTCACTGCATGTGGATGTATGAGCCTGTACATCTCCTTGTATATGAACTTAAGGAGCACCAGCACCCGCACACACTTTATTGCACCGGTCGTCGAACCGGCCGAGCCACCCACGAACATCAACGTCATCAGTACGAGCTGAGAGAATGCCGGCCACTTGGCGAAGTCCGCCGACGAGTACCCTGTGGTGGTTGTTATAGATACGACCTGGAACGCCGAGTGTCGGAGCGACTCGCCGATCCCGCTGTAGTGGAATATCCTCAGGTTTATCGCTACAAGCAGTGTCGCTGCAACAAGCACCAGTATGTAGAACCTGAACTCCTCGTTTTCCCTGTATGCCCTGAACCCCTTGCGGTAGAAGTCGTAGTGAAGGGCGAAGCTCGTCGCCCCTACCGTCATGAATATTATTATGAGCCATTCGATGAGCACGCTGTTGTAGCCCGCTATGCTTAGGTTACGGTTCGAGAAGCCACCGGTGGAGATGCTTCCCACCGCGTGTATAAAGGCCTCGAATATGCCCATGCCGGAGATGATCAGGAGCACCATCATGACGAAGGACAGAAAGAGGTAAACCTTTACGAGTATCTTGGCCATGTCTTTTATCCTGGGTACGAACTTGTCTCCCGCGATACCCGATGCCTCGGCCTTGTACAGCTGCATCCCGCCTATACCGAGAAGCGGTAGTATGGCGACACCGAATAGCACTATGCCTATACCGCCAAGCCAGTGTGTCATCGATCTCCAGAAGAGTATACCGTGAGGCAGCTCCTCTATTTCTGTAAGCACAGATGCCCCTGTGGTTGTGATACCAGAGGTCGCCTCGAATATGGCATCCACGAAAGTGGGGAATGTGCCGGAGAAGATGTATGGCAGCGAGCTGAAGAACGATGTGCTGAGCCATGCTGCCGCAACGATTACGAAACCCTCCCGGTGCCCGACCTCGAGACCGCTCGTCCTGAAGACGAGATAGAGTATTACTCCCGTTACCGCCGTTATGATAAAGGACAGCAGGAAGGCCTTCGTGTCACCCTCGCTGTACAAGAGCGAGACGAGCAGCGGGGCGATCATCGCCATGGCCAGTATCATGTTTATTGCGCCGATCACCTGAAGAACCACGCGCAGCCTCATGGGGATCCTCCGTGTACCATGGTCACGTTCTCTTTTTGCATGGAACCTTCGGGCTCAGAAGAACTCCGGCTTCACCATCAGGACCTTTTCCACCTGCGGAATGGTCTTCCTCAGGGCGAATATCACGACCTTGTCGCCAGGCTTTATCACGGTGTGTCCGTTGGGCAGCATCACCTGGTCGTCCTTCACGACCGCTCCCACTATGGCCCCTTGCGGAAACTTTATATCCTTGAGCGGGGTGTCCACTATGTCGGAGGTCTCCATGGCGACCGTCTCTATGGCCTCCACGCGTTCCTCCATGAGGGTCTTCACAGACAGTATCTTGCCCTTGCGTATGAACTGCAGTATGTCTCCCACAGACGCGAGCCTCGGTGAGACGGCCACGTCTATCCCTATGGTGGAGACCATGGAGAGGTACTCCGGCTTGTCTATGAGCGCGATGCAGCGTCTTGCGCCGAGCCTTTTTGCAAGAAGGGCCGTGAGTATGTTCGCCTCCTCGTCGTTCGTGACGGCGATGAAGGTGTCCACATCCTTCACGTTCTCCTCCTTCAGGAGCTCGCGGTCCGTACCGTCTCCGGCTATGACGATTGTCTTGTCGAGCTTTTCCACGAGCTTGGCGCACCTTGCCTCGTTTTTCTCTATGAGCTTGACCTGGTGGCCGGCCTTTTCCAGGTGTTCGGCCACGAAGAAGCCGACCTCTCCGCCGCCGATTATCATGGGCCTGGAGACGGCCTTTTCGTTGCCGCCGTTCCCAAAGAGCTTAAGGAGCTTCATGGCCTCCTCGGGGTGCGTGAGCGAAAATACGAGATCCCCTTCCTCCAGCACGGTGGAGCCCTGCGGTATTATCGTCTGGTTGCCCCTGTAGACCGCAACGATTATGATGTTCTCGGAGGGAAAGAACCTGCCCAGCTCCCTGGCCTTCTTCCCGACTATGGCCGACTGGGCCGTGAGCTTGCCGCCCACGAGCTTGAGCCTTCCGTCCATGAAGTCCATGACGTCAACGGCCCCGGGTATCTCTATGATCTTGACTATCCTCTCCGCAGCCACCTTCTCCGGGTTTATTATGAAGTCGAGGTCGAGGTAGTCCCTCTCGAATATGCGCGTATAATTAAGGTAGTCCGGATTCCTTATCCTCGCTATCTTCTTCGGAACCCTGGACTGGGTCTCTGCTATCAGCGACGCTATCATGTTGACCTCGTCGCTGTTGGTCACTGCTATGACCATCTCGGCCTGTTCTATGCCGGCCTCTATGAGGATCTGCGGGCTGGAGCCGCTGCCCTCGACTATCCTTACATCGAGGCTCTCCTTGAGCTCCTTTATCCTTTTTTCGTCCTTCTCGATGACCACGACATCCTGGCCCTCGGAGGAGAACTTCTTGGCGATGGTATATCCTACAACCCCGGCCCCGATAATTATGACCCTCATCCGTTCCTCCTCATCTCTCTTACTCTCTCAAGGTTTTCCGGATCGTCCCTTTCAGATTTCTTGGGTGTCTCCAGTATCAAGGGTATATCCTTTATCTTCGGATGATTTATGAAGGCCCTTAGCCCTTCTGTGCCTATCCTGCCCATGCCTATGTGTGCGTGGCGGTCGAGCCTGGAGCCGAGAGTGCCCTTTGAGTCGTTGAGGTGGATGAGCCTGAGCCTTTCGAGCCCGATTTCCTTGTCCATACGGCGTACCAGAAGATCGGCCTCGCAGGTGTTGTCCATGGAGTAGCCGCTTGCAAAGCCGTGGCATGTGTCAAAGCAAAGACCGACCTTCAGACCAGCGGCCCCTTTTATGATCCTGCCGATATCCTCAAGGCTCCCTCCGGTCTGCGAGCCGCCGCCGGCCGTGTTCTCTATGAGTATCTCCACCGCAGCGGACCTCCCTCGGCGCCCTCCTTGTCTCCTCCTTGCAGCCTTTATGGCATCTACGACCCTTTCGATGCCGGAGTCGATCGTGCCGTGCAGGAAACTGCCGGGGTGCACAACGAGATAGTCTGCGCCGAGCACCCCGGCTGTTTCGAGCTCCATAGAGAAGAGTTCGACCGACCTCCTGTAGAGGTCGTTGTCCGGGGAAGAGAGGTTTATGAGATAAGAGGTGTGGACCACTACAGGCCAGAGCCCTGCGTTCTTTCTCTCGGCCCTGAAAACCTCGACCTCCCTCTCTTCCACCGGTCCGACATCCCATGTCCTGGGGCTGTGACAGAACAGTTGTACGCAGTTACAGCCGAGCCGAACGGCCCTTGAAACGGCCCTGCTTACCCCTCCGGCTATCGAAGCATGAACACCAAGCCTCATGGCGGGGTGTCAGGACCTTGCCCTTCGTGTAGGGGTGTTGTCGGCTCTTCTCATTACGGGTTCCTTTCGTGGGTGTACTAAAAGCCCTGGCATCAAAGTGTAGTCAACCGTATTTTTTCCTTGCCTCCAGCGTCTTTCTCGCCGCCGTCGCAAGGACCGTAGGAATGTTCTTGCTCTTTGCCAGCGCCTCGAGATCCTTTTTGTACAGGTAGCCGATGAGCCTCATGGATATGGTCAGCGGTGTTTTTGGATTGAGAACCAGGTTGTGCTTGACCTGGTAGTTCTTGAGCCACTCCCTGTTCCTGGCCACCAGCCTGAGGAGCTCATCGGCCGTGCTCTTCGATGCCGTAAGCCTCACTATCTCGTCCTCAGTGATCCTCGGATTCTTCAGTACGCTTGCGGATATTATCTTGTTGGAGTCTCTCAGAAGGATGGTCCTAGCCTCCTTGTTGCCCGTAAGGGCGAGCTTTATCTTTTCCGCGACGGTCATCCGCGAGATGATGTTGGACAGACTTTCGTGCTCTTCGTCACCGATATCCGCTATGTCTTCGCCGGTGAGCCTCTCGTGGATCTCGTCCGGATTCAAGATCCTCTCCAGCAATTCACGTACTGGCCCTGGCGTGTTGGGATTGCCTGCAAGCGCCCTTGCTATCTCCGGGCTCCTTGCAAGCCTTTCTGCGTCTTCAGCTATGATGCCTATGACCGCCTCGCTTTCTGCCCTCCTCGCGATCTTCTCAATGGTCTCGTCGTCCGTCTTCGGGTTGCGCGCGATACGGGCGAGTACCGCCTGGTCCTGGGGATACATCGAGGCCACCTTCTTCAAGACCTTCGGATCGAGCCTCCCCTCCAGCGCCTCGAGGAGCTCAAGCGGCGCGAAGTTCTCAAGGCTCCTCTTTGCCGCCGTCTGCACCTCGATGTCCGCATCCTGCGAAAGCACCAGCAGTACCGTGAGCTTGTCCGCAGGTGCGAGATCAGCCCGTGCCTCGGCGGCCTTCAGACGCAGAGGCTTCGGGGTGCCCGGTGACACGTAGTCATAGACGGCTCTGTTCACCTTTATCATCTGCTCTTTTCCTTTTCGCCCCTTGCGGCCTCTATGATCTTGCGGCTCAGGTGCGGTGGAACCTCCTCGTAGTGTGAGAACTCCATGGTGAATACACCTCTGTCCCCGGTCATTCCCTTGAGGTCTGTGGAGTAGTTTATGACCTCGGACATGGGTGCGAGGGCCTTTATGTTGTGTGCGCCTCTCTTGGGCTCAACACCCAGGACCTTGCCCCTTCTGGCGTTGATGTCGCCGATGACGTCGCCCATCTTCTCTTCGGGCACGATGATCTCCAGCTTCATGATGGGTTCGAGCAACACCGGATCCGCCTGCTCCATTCCCTTCTTGAAGCCCATGGAAGCGGCTATCTTGAAGGCCATCTCGGATGAGTCGACCGAGTGGTGACTTCCGTCGTAAAGCCTCACCTTCACGTCCACGACCGGATAGCCGGCGAGCACACCGCTCTGCATGGCCTCCTTTATGCCTTTTTCGACCGCAGGTATGTACTGGCGCGGCACAACGCCTCCCACTATGTCGTCCACGAACTCGAACCCCTTGCCCCGCTCAAGCGGAGAGATCTCGATCCATGTGTCCCCGTACTGCCCCCTGCCGCCGGACTGTTTCTTGTACTTGCCCTGCACCTTTACCGTGGATCGGATCGTCTCCTTGTAGGGTATCCTGGGTCTCTTGAGTTCGACCTCGCAACCGTATTTGCGCTTGAGCCTTTCAACCGCCACCTCGAGGTGTACCTGTCCGACACCGGAAAGGACGAACTCCTTTGTCTCGTCGTCCCTCCTGAACTCCAGACAAGGGTCCTCTTCCATGAGCTTCGCCACGGCGGACGGCATCTTCTCCTCGTCGGCCTTTGTCGCCGGCGCGACGGCATAGGACAGGGCCGCGTTGGCCCTCGGCAGGGGAGGGAAGACCACGGGCTCCTTCTCATCCGCGAGGGTATCGCCCGTGTGCGTATCCTTAAGCTTCGATACGGCGGCTATGTCGCCCGCACAGGCCAGGTCGACCTCGACCGTCTTGTCCCCTGCTATGCGGAAGATGTGGCCTATCTTTTCCGTGGCGTTGCGGGATGTGTTGAGGACCGTGGTGTTCGGAACAAGCGTGCCCGAGTAGACCCTGAATACGCTGAGCTTGCCGGTGAACGGGTCTAAGGCCGTCTTGAATACAAGGGCGGAGAAGGGGCCATCCGGGGACGGTTCCCTCTTTGCCTCTTTACCAGTGGCTGGGTCCTTCCCCTTTACTACACCCTTGAGCCGCCCCTTGTCCAGCGGGGACGGCAGGCAGAGGTTTACGAAGTCCATGAGAAAGTTGACCCCGATGTTCCTGTAGGCCGAGCCGCACAGAACCGGGACGAACCTTCTTGTAAGGACACCTTCCCTGAGTGCCTTCATGAGTTCTTCTGCCCGGATATCCTCTCCGTCGAGGTATCTCTCGGTAAGGTCGTCGTCCGCCTCTACCACGGCCTCCAAGAGGTGTTCCCTGAGCGGTTCTGCTTCCCTGAGGAGGTCGTCCGCGGGCCCTCTCTCTTCGTATCCGCCGGAGGCGTCTTTACCGTATGTGTATGCCTTCATGGTCAAGAGGTCCAGCACCCCGGTGAAGTCCTCGCCTTCTCCAACAGGCAGTTGCACCGGGACCCCCTTTACGCCGAGGACCTTCTCCATGTCGTCGACGGCCCTCAGGAACCTTGCCCTTTCGCTGTCCATCTTGTTTACGAAGGCGATCCGCGGAAGCTCGTTCTCATCGGCGTATCCCCAGACCATCTCGGTCTGCACCTTGACCCCGGAGATTGCGCTAAGTAGTACAACGGCCCCACCGGCCACCCTGAGCGAGCTTCTTGTGTGGGGCAGGAAGTTGGTATACCCCGGTGTGTCTATTAGGTTTACGGTGTGGCCTTTCCAGCTGTACTGGTGCAGGGAGACCTGAAGGGTCATCTTCCTTTGCCGTTCCTCTGGGGTGCTGTCAAGGACCGAGGTCCCCTCATCGACCCTTCCTAGCTTCGGCGTTACCCTTGCATTGAAGAGCATGGACTCGGCAAGGGTCGTCTTGCCCGCTCCGCCGTGTGCGATAATAGCGATGTTTCTCTTCTTATCGATAGGGCTTTCCATGGCACACCTCCCGGTTAAGATGGCTGCATACCGCCCGTTACGAAGACAGCGGCCGCCTCTACAGAGGGGCCCCTTGTTCGCTTGCCGCCGGTTAGGGCTCAGGCCTTCACATTCGTCTCCTTTTTCCTGGGGCCCTTGCTCTTGAAAAGGGCAGGCAGGGTGCATCTTAAGAATATGCCCAGGTGTTTGTTCAGCGGGTTGGACCTTTTCAGGAAAGGAATTATGGCCCTCTTCCTCGCCCCGAGCCCTACGAGCATCTCGTTGAGTTCGTCGTGTTCCGGGTCTATACTGAGCCCCTTCTTGAATACCGTTATCGCGCCCTTCTTGTTGCCGGCTTCGAGATAGACCTTGCCCAAGTTGAGGTAGTATTCCGCCCTTTTGTATTCTCTCTTTATGGCCCTGGTACAGAGCTCAAGCCCCATGCCTATCTTTCCCCACTTCAAAGCCGCGCACATGCCGTAGTAGGACATGTAAAGGGGTTTTTCCCTGTCAGCCATGTACGCCTTCTCAAAGGCCCTCGCGGCTTCATCCAGCCTGCCTTCCTTGAGGTGCCTAGTCCCCAGACGGAAGCTCTCTGTGTGGTCTTCCCTTGCCGTCATTACGTGTTCACCTCGTATATTCTCTGGAGTCCCTTAAGGACCAGGAACTCATCGAGTTCGTCTATGGTCTTTGTCTCATCGATGATACGGCTTGCATAACCGCCTGTTGCTATGACCAGGGGCCTACAGGCCCTTTCCTTCTTTATCCTCTCGACAATGCCGTCCACAAGCCCTACAAAGCCGTAGAACAATCCGGACCTTATGCTTTCGATCGTGTTTTTCCCCACCACTGTCGCGGGCCTTGAGAACTCGACCCGTGGAAGGCTCGCCGTCCTTTCAAAGAGCGCGTCAGAGGATATGGAGACCCCGGGCGCTATGACCCCGCCTGCATACTCGCCTTTTGCCGTTACGTAGTCGAAGGTTATCGCCGTGCCGAAGTCCACCACTATGAGCTCGCGCCTGTGCTTGCTGTACGCCCCCACGGCATTTACTATCCTGTCAGCTCCTACCTCCCTCGGGTTGTCCGTAAGGATCGGCATGCCGGTCTTTATACCCGGGCCGACAACTATGACCGGATCTATCCCCGCGTATTCCGAGATCGCCCTTGCCATCGTATCCTTGAGTGAAGGAACCACGCAGGCGACCACGGCGCCGGTGAATTCATCCCCGGAGATGGCGGCGTTCGAGAAGAGGTTCAAAAGTATCATGCCGTACTCGTCATGGGTGCGCTCCTTTACGGTCATTACCCGCCAGTGTGTGATAAGCTCCCTGCCGCGGAATATACCGATAACGATATTCGTGTTTCCAATGTCTACCGTAAGAAGCACCGTGCACACCTATAGAGTGCTGAAGGAAACATCGCCGGAGATGATCCTTTCGATATCGCCGGAAGGCCTCCTTACAAGGAGCGCCCCTTCCCCGTCTATACCGAGACAGATACCTTCCGTGTTTGTAAATCCCTTTATGCGAACCTCCCGCCCCACACCGTCGAAGTATCCCTTCCATGCCTCGTAGACCGGCTTGAACCCTTCTTTCAAGGAGGTCTTATACCACCTTTCAAAGACCGAATAAAGCGTGCAGGCGAAGTTCGTCCTCTCCACATCCCTCCCATTTTCCTTGCCGATGGATGCGGCGACCCTTCTTGTCTCATCCGAAGACTCGGGGTCCATGTTAAGGTTCACCCCTATGCCTACCACCATGAAGTTCACCCTGTCGGTCTCTGAGCTCATCTCCGTAAGTATGCCCGCCACCTTGCGCGATGCTATAAGGACGTCGTTGGGCCATTTGACGTGCGGCCTTACGGGGCTGAACCTGCCGACCGTTTCAGCCACGGCCACCGCCGAAAGGAGTGTCATGGCCTGCGCCCTTTCGGGCGGTATCGCCGGCCTGAGTATTATGGATGTATATAGGTTGACCCCAGGTGGGGAGTACCAGCCCCTTCCGAGGCGTCCCCTTCCTTTGCACTGGCCGTCTGCGACCACGACGGTCCCGTCGGCCGCCCCACTTCTTGCGAGCTCCATGGCCTTTGTGTTGGTTGAATCAATGGACTCGTAGAAGAAGATCTCCCTTCCGATGAGGTCCGTATCCAGGGCCGAGGTGATTTCAACGGAGTTGAAAGGTACGGGGTGTCGGTCTGCGAGTACGTAGCCCTTCCTTGGACTGCCTTCTATCAAGTAGCCGGCGTTCCTCAGCGACACGATGTGTTTCCATACGGCTGTTCTTGATATGCCGAGCGTGCGGCTGATCGTCTGCCCGGAGACATGGCCTTCTCCGTTTGCCCTCAGTAATCTTATGATCTCGGCTTCCTGAGAGGTTCGATCCATCATTCGACTTCCAAGCTCATGTCGACCGCACGCACGGAGTGCGTAAGCGCCCCGACGGAAATGTAGTCGACCCCTGTCCTGGCGATCCTGGCCACGTTGTCGAGCGTGACCCCGCCGGAGACCTCTACGAAGGCCCTGCCGTCGATGAGCTTGAGGGCCTTCTTGATCCTGTCGATACCCATGTTGTCGAGCATTATGATATCGGCATCTGCCTTCAGGGCCTCACGGACCTCTTTGAGGGTCCTGACCTCCACTTCTATGGAAGTGCCCTTCGGATACCTGGCCCGCACCCTTCCTATGGCCTCTTCCACCCCGCCCGCGACCTTTATGTGGTTGTCCTTTATCAGTATCGCATCGAACAACCCGAAGCGGTGGTTGAATCCTCCGCCGATCTGTACGGCGTAGCGTTCCATTATCCTCATGCACGGTGTAGTCTTTCTCGTGTCCAGTATCTTTACCGGCAGCCCCTTAGTCTTCTTTATGTACTCCCGCGTTGTGGTGGCGACACCGCTCAGCCGCTGCAGGAAGTTCAATGCCACGCGTTCCGCTGTGAGGATGTTCTTGAGCCTGCCCGATACGGTGGCTATTACATCGCCCTTTTTAACGACATCCCCGTCGTTTAAGTGCCTTTTGAACCTGATGGTGTCATCGAGTGTCTTGAATATCTTTTCCGCCACGAGGAGGCCGGCCACAACCGCCCTCTGCTTTGCAACGATCCTTGCCCGGCCCTTTTTGTTTTCGGGCACGATGGCCTCTGTTGTTATATCCCCCGAGCCGATGTCTTCAACGAGCGAGGCGTTTATGATCCTTTCGGTATACTCGTTGAGCGGGATACGGCCCCTCGTCTTTGCGGCCCCTTTCTTTTTACGCTTCATTCGCCTATACCCCTTATCCTTTTGATACTGGCCTCTATCTTGGCCTTCTTATCGAGGATGGCGTTGAGTTTCTGCCTCTCCTTTTCCACCACATCTCTGGGTGCCCTTTCGAGAAACCTGTCGTTCGAGAGTTTCTTTTCTACGGATGAAAGGTCCCGGCCTGTCTTTTCAAGCTCCTTCGTAAGCCTTTTGATCTCCGAGTCTATGTCCACGTGCCCTTTCAATGGTACGAAGACCTCTATCGCCGGTCCGCCGTCTTTTCCCCTGGCAACGGCGAAGGCGGCCTGGGCGGGCCTTTCGCCGCCCTCTGTTACGGTGAGTGCGCCTATACGTGCAAGGTTCTTGAGGTGGTCTCTACCCTCTTTGAGCGCCTCCGCCGCCGAAGCATCCCTGGTAAAGCAGACACAATCAAGTTCTGTGCCGGGCGGGATGTTCATCTCCGTTTTTATGTTCCTTACCGCCCTTATTACGTCCATGACGCTTTCGGTCTTCTGCGCCTCGGCCGGATACTCCCCCCTCGGCTCCGGGAATGACGAGCGCATTATGTACGTATCCGTGGACGGCAGGTAGGAGTATATCTCCTCGGTTATGAAGGGCATGAACGGATGGAGGAGCTTGAGCGTGTCCTTGAGAACGGTTACAAGGACACCCGATGCCGCCCTTTTCCTATCTTCCCCCTTTTCCCCCCTGAGGTCGGGTTTTATGAGCTCCACATACCAGTCGCAGAGCTCGTGCCAGAGAAATGTGTACACCGCCTTGGCGGCCACATCGAACTGGTAGTTTTCTATGGCACCGCTGACCTCCTTGGTACACCTCGAAAGCCTGGTGATGATCCACTTGTCAACGGTTGTGTAGTCCCGGGGACCGACGTCTCCGGTCCGAGCCCCCTCGGTGTTCATCAGCGTGAACCTCGCGAGGTTCCAGAGCTTGTTGGCGAAGTTCCTGTAGCCCTCGATCCTCTCTTCGGCAAGCTTTATGTCGCGGCCTTGTGCGGCAAGGGCCGTCAAGGTGAACCTCAGGGCGTCTGTTCCGTATTTTTCGATCATCACGAGCGGATCGATCACATTGCCCCTGGATTTGCTCATCTTCTGTCCCTCGGCGTCCCTGATGAGCGCGTGTATGTACACGTCCGCAAAGGGTACATCCCCTTTGAACTTGAGGCCCATCATTATCATCCTGGCGACCCAGAAAAATATTATGTCGAAGCTCGTAAAGAGTGCGGAGGTAGGGTAGAAGAGCTCCTGCTCTACGGTCCGGTCCGGCCATCCAAGGGTCGAAAACGGCCACAGCGCCGAGGAGAACCACGTATCAAGCACATCCGGATCCTGAGAGATCCCGCTTCGGCCGCATCCTTCGCACCGTTCTGGATCCGTGGCAGAGACCGTAATGTGGCCGCAGCCTGTGCAGTGCCATGCGGGTATCCTGTGGCCCCACCATATCTGGCGCGATATGCACCAGTCGCGGATGTTCCGCATCCACTCGAAGTAAGTGCGTTCCCAGTTTTTGGGGATGAACCTGATCCTGCCGGCCTCCACCGCCTCTATGGCCGGCCCTGCAAGGGGTCCTACCTTCACGAACCACTGCTTCGAGAGCGTGGGCTCCACGACGGTCCTGCACCTGTAGCAGACGCCTATGAGCACGGAGTATCTTTCTTCCTTCTTGAGAAGCCCCTCTTTCTTGAGCTCCTCCACGACCTTCTCCCTCGCCTCGAACCTCGGCAGCCCTTCGAAGCCGCGTGCATTTTCGTTCATCCTCGCCTCTGCGTCCATGACCCTGAGCGGCTCAAGCCCGTGCCTGCGCGCCACCTCAAAGTCATTGAAGTCATGCGCCGGTGTTATCTTAACGGCCCCGGTCCCGAACTCCTTGTCGACCGAGGGATCGGCTATGACCGGAATCTCCCTTCCGGCAAGAGGCAGCGTAAGCGTCTTTCCTACAAGGTGGCGGTATCTTTTGTCCTCCGGGTTGACCGCCACGGCCACGTCCCCGAGCATGGTCTCGGGTCTCGTGGTGGCCACCGTGACCGAGCCGGACGAGTCAGCGAGATGGTACTCCATGTACCAGAGAAACGAGTCCCTGTGCTCGTGCTCGACCTCGAGGTCAGAAAGGGCCGTACGGCATCTGGGGCACCAGTTTATTATGTAGTCGGCGCGGTATATGAGCCCTTCCTTGTAGAGCCTTACGAATACCTCTTTTACGGCCCTTGAGAGCCCCTCGTCCATGGTGAACCTCAGTCGCGTCCAATCACAGGAGGCGCCGAGTCTTTTAAGCTGGTTTACTATGGTTCCGCCGCTTTCCTCCTTCCACCGCCAGACCCGCTCTATGAAACGTTCCCTGCCGAGCTCCTGTCTGGTCGTGCCTTCTTCCTTGAGCTGTCTTTCAACGACGTTCTGGGTGGCTATGCCTGCATGGTCCACGCCGGGGACCCACAGCACGTTGTAGCCCCGCATCCTCTTGTACCTTGCCATTATGTCCTGCAGCGTGTTGTTCAGGGCATGGCCCAGGTGGAGCGAGCCTGTTATGTTGGGCGGGGGTATTACCATTGAAAAGGCGGGTCTTTGCGAGTCCGTCTCCGCGGTGAAAAGACCGTCTCTGATCCAGCGTTCAAGCCACTCCTTCTCGACCTCAGCGGGTTCGTACACCTTGGCCAATGTCTTTTTTTTCATGGATGCTTTGGCTCCTCAGTAAAGTAACGATCCGGTTCCGTGCCGGACAATCGATACTCGGCCGCCTCGGCCTCGTTCCATCATGTTTCCGAAAGAGACTTAAAAATTTAAGGGGGGAATCTAACGTAGTATCACTTATCCTACGCTATACCCCCCCGCAACTCTCTGGTAAGGCCATATATGAATGCATGCGCAGCGGGTGCCTGTCCCTGGATCGGCGGACGATCCCCGCTGTAAGTCGCCGGAAGTGCAAGCAGAGCATGATCGGAACCGCCTTACTTTGGCTTGCCCAGCACTTCCCGGATCCTGTTGATGAACTCCGTTTTAATGATCTCTTCGGTAAGGTCAGGCACCACTTCCCATGCGATCTCTTCGATCACCTCACGTGCCACCCTCTCGACTATCTCTTCGATCCTCTCCCTCGGCAGAGACACCCCTTCGGTTTCCACTTCATCTGCTGCAGATGGGGCAGTAACAGCAGCCCCTCCTACCTCCCCTGCCGCAGCCTCAAACGGGGCGGGCTTCGCCGTAACATCATGCTCAGCTGGAGAGGCCTCTTCTGCAACCCCTTCCGGGGCTTCTTCCGCGGCCTGCGGCATCCACTCTTCGGTTGCGATGGTAAGCTCCTCCCTTTCTTTTCCGGTGAGCTCCGCATCCGGTCCGTCTGTCAGGGGCGCTGGCTCCTGCTCAGATTCTTCAGTAGACGTTTCTTCGGGCTCTTCGGTGAAAGGGGCCCCGGGAGTTTCGAACGGGTCCGGTTCCACGTACTGTTCATCGGTCGGGGCTGTGGGCTCCTTTTCAGATTCTCCGGGCCCTTCTGTTACGAAAGGTGTCTCAAGCGTTTCGAACGGACCGGTCTCCTCGGCCCCTGGTCCTTCCTCCGCGGCGGCGGAAGGACCTTCAAAGGGTTCTCCCGCGGACGGTTCGGCCGGCCCTTCGGTGGAAGGGACCCCTGGAGTTTCAAACGCATCCGGTTCCACGGGCTGTTCATCAGCCGGGGCTGCGGGCTCGTCTTCAGATTCTTCTGTCACGGAAGGTTGCTCTGGTACTCCGGACAGAGTCGGTCCTTCCGTATCCGCTCCTTGCGGTCTTGGTCCGGGTGTTTCGCCGAAGGCATCCTCTCCGGGTGCTGAGGCGGGTTCTTCTCCACCGAAGCCGACTTCCTGGACGAAGTCCTCTTCGGTCAGTTCAAGCTCAAAGAACCCTTCGTCGCCGCCTTCTTCGGCCGCCGGTTCAAGGGAAAGGGACGGCTCCTCTTCTTCGAACGAAAACGGTTCCGTGTCGGGGACCTCGAGAAAATCCCCGGCCTCCCAGACCGATTCCGTGGTCTGGGGCTGTTCGGCGTCTTCTTCAGCCACTTGAGGCCCGGACGTTCGTGCAAGTAGCTCTTGCACCTTGCCGGTGAGCTCCTCAGATTCGAATGGTTTTACTATGTGGTCGTCAGCGCCTACCCTTTGGGCCTCTTCGGCATCCAGGGTGTCGAATGTACCCGCCAGGAGCAATACCGGTATGCCCTTGAGATCCGGATCGTTTTTGACCGTCTCGCAGACCTCGTAGCCGCTTTTGCCGGGCATGGCCACATCCGCCATTATCAGGTCTGGCTTTATCTCGCGGGCCTTCTCTACGGCGCTTTCACCGTCGCTCACGGTCACAAGCTCGTAGTCCCCGTCTGCCAGCGTGAGGGAGACGACCTTCTGTATGGTTATACTGTCGTCAGCAAGCAGTATCTTTTTTGCCATCCCCGGTATCCTCTCTGGTTAGGTTTTTTCGTGGATATATTCATTTACGTTATCACTTAATTATTTAATAAGTCAAGGATTTTCTGGTGTTGCCGGCGGCCGTGTATCCAAGATTTACGTTGACTGCCGGAAAAGTTATCTGATACACTAACTGCTTGAGATGATGGAAGAGTTCATAAGGATAACGCTGCTGAAGGTTCCTCCGATCCTGCTTGCCCTTACCGTGCACGAATGTGCCCATGCATGGGTTGCCACAAGGCTCGGCGACCACACCGCACGTATGCTCGGAAGGGTGACGCTCAATCCGGTAAAGCACCTCGATCCCATAGGTACCATAGTACTTTTCCTCTCGGGGATGTTCGGATGGGCCAAGCCCGTGCCCGTAAACCCCCTCAACTTCAGGGATCCATCGAGGGGGATGATGTGGGTGAGCGTGGCGGGCCCAGGGGCCAATCTGTTCTTGGCGGCCGTATTCGCCTTGATCTACAGGCTCTTGAACATCGGGGGTTATACCCTGTCTGTCATGGGGTCCCCGGTCCTCGGGCCGTTGTTCATAATGATAAAGTTCAGCATAATAATAAACGTCTCGCTTGCGATCTTCAACATGATCCCGGTGCCTCCGCTGGACGGGAGCAAGGTCCTCTCCCACTTCCTCGCCGCCGACAAGGCCCTTGGGTACGCAAGGATAGAACCGTACGGCTTCCTGATACTCATGGTGCTCATAGTCACTGGTATCGTCGGAAAGATCCTCTCGCCACTTGTCCTCTATACCGTTAATCTTCTCGTGTGGGGAGGGGTGTGATGGCTGTCGAAAAAAGGCGGGTGCGCATCCTAAGCGGCATGAGGCCCTCGGGCAAGCTCCATCTCGGTCATTACCACGGGGTTCTCGAGAACTGGCTTGAGCTTCAGAGAGACCATGACTGCTACTTCTTCGTCGCCGACTGGCACGCACTCACCACCGAGTACTCGGACCCCAGCGGCCTCAGGGACAATATCATAGAGATGGTCATCGACTGGCTCAGCGTTGGAATAGACCCGGAGAGGTCGGTGATATTCCTCCAGTCAGGCGTCAAGGAACACGCCGAGCTCTTTGTGTTGCTCGCGATGATAACACCCCTCGGCTGGCTCGAGAGAAACCCGACGTACAAGGAGCAGCTCTCGGAGCTCAAGGACAAGGACCTGCACACATTCGGTTTTCTGGGTTACCCGGTCCTTCAGACCGCGGACATAATCGTGTACAGGGCAGAGAAGGTGCCTGTGGGTATAGATCAGGCACCGCACATAGAGCTTGCAAGGGAGATAACGCGGCGCTTCAACTACCTCTACGGAGACACGTTTCCAGAGCCGCAGACCCTTTTGACCGAGTCGCCCAAGGTGCTCGGCACGGACGGCAGGAAGATGAGCAAGAGCTACAACAACGCCATCTATCTCGACGACCCGCCCGAGGTGGTGGACAAAAAGATCCGCACCATGGTGACCGATACCGCAAGGATGAAGAGGAGGGATCCAGGCAACCCGGATGTGTGCCCGGTCTACATCTCCTTCCACAGCCTCTATTCGGACGAGGAGACCAGAAGGTGGGTGAGGGAGGGTTGCACCACGGCCGGCATTGGCTGTATCGAGTGCAAGAGGTCGGTAATCCCCAACGTTATAGAAAGGCTCGCACCGATTCAGGAACGGCGCAGGGAGCTTGTAAAAGATCCGGACAGGGTCCGTGCCGTCCTCGACAGGGATACCGCAAAGGCGAGGGCCGTGGCCCAGGAGACCATGGAGATGGTGAGAAGGGCGATGGGCCTCGGCTGAAGATGCATGCGTTGTGCTGCTCCTTTGAAGCTGCACCAAAGGGGCTTTCCCTCAGGGAACTTCGATACCCACCGGTGTCCGTTTGGATATGGTATACGGTCTTGCAATGGGTTACAGGGTAAAGCTCGATATATTCGAAGGGCCGCTGGATCTCCTGCTGCACCTCATAAAGAAGAACGAGGTCGACATATACGACATCCCGGTCGCCGCGATAACAGAGCAGTACATCGAGTACCTCGATATGCTCAAGAGCATGAACCTCGATCTGGCCGGCGAGTTCATCCTCATGGCCGCAACCCTCATACACATAAAGAGCAGGATGCTTCTTCCCATCCAGGAGGAGGGAGAGGAGGAGGAAGAGGGTGAGGACCCGCGGGAAGAGCTCGTACGCAAGCTCCTCGAATACCAAAGGTACAAGGAGGCGGCAGAGGAGCTCTCGAAGAGGCTCCTCTTGGGCAGGGATGTCTTTACAAGGGGGGCGCCGTCTCCGCTCGAGGGGCTCGACGAAGAGGATGAAGATTCTGAGGGCTGGTTCTCGGATGTGTCCTTGTTCGACCTTGTCGAGGCCTTCCGCCGGATCATAAAGAAGATGCCGAGGCCCTATGAGCTGGACATTACGGTGGACCGCTTCAAGGTCGCTGATAAGATAAACTATATAATGAATGTGCTCTCCACCTCCGGCAGCGTGCCCTTTAAAGACCTCTTCGCCAGGGACGCCTCGCGCGGAGAGATAATAGTGACCTTCCTTGCGCTCCTTGAGCTAGTGAAGCTCCTCATGGTCAAGGTGAACCAGACGGATGACGGAACCATAAGGATCTATTCATCCGCGAACCAGCACGGGGGCGGATCCTTCGAGGTTCATTAGATGGATAAAGATGCGTTGAAACCGATCGTCGAGGCGCTGATCTTCAGCTCGGACCATCCGTTGTCCTTCGAGAGGCTTGTCGGTGTATTGGAGGGCGAGTCCCGTGAGGATATAAGGGGAGCCCTCAAGGGGCTCGTGGAGGATTACGCCCGGTCGGAAAGAGGTATATATATAGAGGAAGTCGCAGGTGGATACCAGTTCAGGACCAGGCCTGACCATGCGCCGTGGATAAGGAGGCTCTTCAAGATAGGCATACAGAAGATAAGCAGGGCGGCCATCGAAACCCTCGCCATAGTTGCCTATAAGCAGCCTTTGACCCGTGCCGAGCTCGAGGAGATCCGCGGTGTTGACAGCGCTGGGGTGCTCAAAACGCTGCTCGATAAAAGGCTCGTAAAGATCGTGGGCAGAAAGGATGCCCCTGGAAGGCCGGTTGTGTACGGCACCACCAAGGAGTTTCTCGAGGCCTTTAACCTCAAGGATCTGTCTTCGCTGCCCACGCTGAGGGAGATAGAGGCGCTTGAAGAGGATATGGTAGCCGGGGAGGATATTGTCAAAGTCGAAGAAGATACAGGTGAAGACACCGCCGCAGAAGGGGACCAAGGAGAGGCTGCAGAAGATAATAGCCCGCGCGGGGATAGCCTCACGCCGCAAGGCGGAGGAGATGATCCTGGAGGGGAGGGTTCGGCTGAACCGCAGGGTGGTCGGTGAGCTGGGGACAAAGGCCGATCCGCTGACAGACAGGATAGAGGTGGATGGCAGGCTCATCTCGACCGGAGCCCCCAGGGTCTATATTCTGTTGAACAAACCCAAAGGCACCATAAGCTCTGTTACGGATCCGCGGAAGAGGCCTGTCGTGGTGGATCTCGTAAGCAGGGTCAAGCAGAAGGTCTTCCCGGTCGGAAGGCTTGACTACGATGCCGAAGGGGTGCTGCTTCTGACGAACGATGGAGAGCTCGCAAACCGCCTCACCCATCCCCGCCATTCCGTTCCGAAGAAGTACCTCGTAAAGGTGAAGGACGTGCCGGATGAGAAGGATATGAAGAAGCTCTCAAGGGGAGTGCACCTTGAGGACGGACGTACACTTCCGGCAAAGGTGCGGTTTGTAAGAAAGACGAGGGAAAACTCCTGGATAGAGCTTACGGTTGTCGAGGGACGAAACAGGCTCGTAAAGAGGATGTGCCAGGCCGTGGGTCACCCCGTGATGAAGCTCAAGAGGGTCGAGTTCGCGGGCCTGGGGCTCGGCGGGCTCAAACCGGGACAGTGGAGATACCTCACCCATGCGGAGGTCGAAAGGCTCAGGGCCGTGGTCGGTGAGTGAGGGTTGACGGTACGGGAGATGTCGTCTCGAGATGGTGCAGGATGATGTGCGTGGAGTACTGAAGGACTTCTACGAAAGCCTTTATGCGTCGCTTGGCCCGCAGGGCTGGTGGCCGGGCCGGACCCGCTTCGAGGTCATAGTGGGGGCGATCCTTACGCAGAACACCAGCTGGGCCAACGTCGAGAAGGCTGTGGCCAACCTCAGAAGGGCGAGGGCCCTGTCCCCCCGCAGGATGCACGCTCTCAGTATACATGAGCTGGCGGGGCTCATAAGGCCGGCCGGCTACTTCAACATAAAGGCGAAGAGGCTGAAGGCGTTCCTGAACCACCTCTTTGACAGCTACGGTGACGGGCCGGAGAACCTCAAGAGGCTCCTCAGCAGACGTACCGACGCGCTGAGGCGTGAACTCCTTTCCATAAACGGCATAGGACCCGAGACAGCGGACTCCATCCTGCTCTATGCCGCGGGCAGGCCCGTATTCGTAGTCGACGCCTATACAAAGAGGATGCTTCTGAGACACGGGCTCGTGGGAGAGGGGGCCGCCTACCAAGACATACAGCGGCTCTTCATGGAGAACCTCCCGCACGATGCCGGTATGTTCAACGAATACCATGCGCTGATCGTGAGGGTGGGAAAGGACTACTGCAGGGCAAAGAAGCCGCTCTGCGACAGGTGTCCGCTCGGCAGGTTCTTGTGAACATGCATCGCGGGCGCATTCCTTGGCGGTGAAACGGAGATGCATATGGCGGGAAAGATAAGGCTCATGCCGGAGCTCTTAAGCTCCAAGATAGCCGCGGGCGAGGTCGTTGAAAGGCCAGCTTCCGTGGTAAAGGAGCTCGTCGAGAACTCCATCGATGCCGGCGCAACAGAGATAACCGTCGAGGTAGGCGACGGCGGAAGGCGTCTTGTAAGGGTTACGGACAACGGCGAGGGGATGTCCAGGGAGGACGCCGCATTGGCCTTCGAACGCCATGCAACGAGCAAGATCTCTACCGAAGAGGATCTTCTCAACATCAGGACCATGGGGTTCAGGGGCGAGGCGCTCTCGAGTATCGCGGCGGTGGCCAGGGTCACGCTCAAGACCAGGCCCCGGGACGAGACAACCGGTACCAGGGTCCAGGTGGACGGCGGCTCTCGGCCCATGGTGATGGACGAGGGGTGCCCGGTCGGGACGACCGTTGAGGTGAGGGATCTGTTTTACAACACGCCGGCACGGCAGAAGTTTCTGAGGAGCCCCAGGACGGAGTTCTCCAGGATACTCGACAGCGTGAAGCGTATAGCCCTGATACACCCCGGCATAAGGTTTACGCTCCTGCACGGTCCGTCGAGGGTCATTGATGCAAAAAAGGGGCGGCTTAAAGAGAGGGTGCTCGATATATTCGGCCCGGATGTGTTGAAGGGGCTCGTCGAGATCGGCGGTCGTGTTGCGGACAAAAGCGGGATCTGCGTAAGTGGCCTTGTCGGCAGGCCTGAGCTGAGTTACACGACATCGAGACACCTCTTTACGTACGTGAACGGACGGTGGGTGCGCGACAGGTCGCTTAACCGGGCGGTCCACAACGGCTTCTCCGGCATGCTCGATCCATCGAGGTATCCCTTTTCGATCATCGACCTCAGGCTTCCCTTCGACGAGGTGGACGTTAACGTCCATCCTGCCAAGTGCGAGGTCAGGTTCAAGAACCACTCCCTCATCTACAACATGGTCATGTCCTCTGTAAGGGACGCACTGGCAGGGAGCGGTCAAGCACCGGCCGTCCGTTCTTCATCCGGTGTTTACGTCCCTGTGGAAGAAGCACTACCCCCTCTGGCAAAGGTCCATGCCGCGGAGGAGCCCCGGCCGGAGCCGTTATACCGTACGCGGTCCGCTCCAGCTGGTGCTACGGAACGGACGGAGAGGCTCGACTTCCAGGGAACGGAAGACAAGATCAACCCAGAATTCATGGACGCCGAGATAGTCGGGCAGTTGTGGGGTGAGTTCCTGATAGTGCAGAAGGACGAAGAGTTCTTCGTCATAGACCAGCACGGCGCGGCAGAAAGGGTGCGTTTTGAGAGGCTGAGGGAGAGGTTCTACAGGGACGGGGAGGTGGGCTCGCAGTACCTCCTGCTGCCGGAACGTTTCGAGACCACCCCGGAGGAGAGGGATGTCCTCAAAGAGGTGATGCCTTATCTCGAAAGGATGGGTTTTGACATAGAGCCATTCGGTCCATCGCGTATACACGGCGGCGAAACGTTCATCATAAAGGCCTCCCCTGAGATCCTTTCCGGAAGAAGGAGCGCGGAGCTTGTAAAGGAGCTTGTGGAGGAGCTCGCCGAGACCGGCTCGAGGTCCAAGGTGGAGCGCGGTATAGATTCCGCGCTGATGAGGATAGCCTGCCACAGCGTGATAAGGGGGCGTAGGACCCTTTCAAAGGAAGAGGCCATGGCACTCCTGAGGGACCTTGCGGGAGTGGATTTTTCCGGACACTGTCCACATGGAAGGCCTGTGGTCAGGAGGTTTTCGAGGGCGGAAGTAGAGGCCATGTTCGAAAGGAGATAGCCTGCGCGATGATATCGAGAAGGGGCTTTCTGAAGGGG
>WGEY01000035.1 GCA_015492495.1 Deltaproteobacteria bacterium
ATGCAAGTGACTCCGCTCCTCCCTTGGCACTCAACACCCTCGTTATCGCCGCAGTCAACGTCGTCTTGCCGTGGTCCACGTGACCTATCGTGCCTACATTCACGTGCGGCTTCGTCCTCTCAAACTTCGCCTTGCTCATACTCTTACCTCCAGGATTGTTGATTGCTATCTTTTATGGACCATGTGGAGCCCATGACCGGGATTGAACCGGTGACCTCTTCCTTACCAAGGAAGTGCTCTACCGACTGAGCTACATGGGCGGAGAGCTAACGGCACAAAGCCTCCCGCAGAGTTTGCAAGATGGAGCGGGTGATGGGAATCGAACCCACGCATCCAGCTTGGAAGGCTGGAGTTCTACCACTGAACTACACCCGCCTGCATACAACTTTTGATTCTGAGGGCGGAACCACACAACAGCCAGAACAAGGAGGGGAGCTGCGATGAAACAACCTTCTGCCGCCCGTTTTTTTCAAACTAAGGTCGCCTGCCCACACAAGCGGTGACAATTCGGGAAGTTTGCCCGGTACCCCAGTGACCATACTACAGCCCACTTGCCTTCCCCGACGACCCAAAATATACCCCTGCGCACCTTAAGGAAACTCTGATTAATTCGTCATTGCAAGGAGCTAAGCGACGAAGCAACCTCTAAGTGTTTGATTTTACTAAAAACGAGATTGCTTCGCTGCGCTCGCAATGACGAAACAGGCAATAAAAGCTCGCCCTCGAAAAAGAAACCGGTACGGCTCTAAAAAAACGCCCGCCCGAAGCCCCCCGGACCCCGAGACAGAACCGATCCGACAACACACAAAAGACAAGACGTGGTGGAGAGGGGAGGATTCGAACCTCCGAAGGCTGAGCCAGCAGATTTACAGTCTGCCCCCTTTGGCCACTCGGGAACCTCTCCCTGAAATTAAAGAAATAAGAGCCCTGAAGTCTCTCCCCCTGGAAGACCTCCTGGTTGCTCCGCTTTCTGTCTCGACATCACGCCTGGGGGCATCGGATCTCCCCCCCGGCGTTCGAATGCAATGTTATGGAGCTGGCGATGGGACTCGAACCCGCAACCTGCTGATTACAAATCAGCTGCTCTACCAATTGAGCTACGCCAGCCCTAATTATATTACCACGCAACAAAATCGACGAGTCGTGTGTCTTGAATCTAATACTTATAGAACACCTGTGCGTGCGTTGTCAAGTATTTTTTAGCGATTATGGGAGGTCGCTTTCTTAAAGTTAAGGAAACTCTTGATCAATTCGCCATTGTGTCCCGGTGCAGTGTCTGCATGACCTGCCTTCGCAGGTTCCTTGGAAAAAGCATCGGTCTTTAAGCGCCGCCGTGCGCCCGCTCTCTTCCCTCCGATTCTTGTTGCACACCGGCGCCGTGAAGGAGAAACGCCTCTATGAACTCATCGATACCTCCGTCGAGTACCGAGTCCACGTTACCGACCTCGATCCCTGTTCTATGGTCCTTCACAAGCCTGTAGGGCTGCAGGATGTAGGACCGTATCTGGCTTCCCCATGCGATCTCGCGCTTTTCATGGAGGCTCTCCATCTTCTCCTCCTCTTCCTTGCGCTTGAGCTCATAGAGGCGGGCCTTGAGTATCTTCATGGCCATGGCCCGGTTCTTGTGCTGACTCCTCTCGTTCTGGCACTGTACGACTATGGCCGTTGGCAGGTGGGTTATACGCACGGCCGAGTCGGTCTTGTTCACATGCTGCCCCCCGGCCCCGCTTGAGCGGTATGTGTCCACCCTGAGGTCCGACTCGTTTATATCGATCTCGATATCCTCTTCCACCTCGGGGTAGACGAAGACAGAGGCAAAGGAGGTGTGCCTTCTCTTTGAGGCATCGAAGGGTGAAATCCTCACCAGCCTGTGAACACCGACCTCGGCCTTGAGATATCCGTAGGCGAACTCGCCGCTTACCGTGAACGTAACGCTCTTGAGCCCCGCCTCCTCCCCGGCCAGGTAATCGACTATCTCGGTCTTATACCCCTTGCGCTCCGCCCACCTCAAGTACATCCTCAGGAGTATATCGGCCCAGTCCTGGGCCTCGGTGCCGCCGGCCCCGGGATGGATCGAAACTATCGCGTTGGCACGGTCGTTCTCCCCGCCGAGCATCCTCCTAACCTCGAAGTCCTTGATCGAAGACTCGGCACGGGCCACCTTCTCGCCCGCCTCACGCGCCGTCTCCTCGTCCTCTTCCTCCCGGGCCAGCTCAAGTAGCACCTCGGCATCGTCCACCAGCCTTTCCATCTCATGAAAGGCGGAAAGCTCGGCCTCAAGAGAGGCCTTCTTTTTCATGATGCCCTGTGCCCTCTCCTGGTCATCCCAGAAGCCGGGCTCACCGAGCACACGTTCTATGTCTTCAAGTTCCTTCTTCTTTTTATCCGGGTCAAAGATAACCTCGGATCTCGTTCAACCTTTCCCTTGCCCGTTCGATCCTTTCCCTCGTCTCGTCAAACATCACACAAACCTCCTCGTCTTCAAACTCGAAAAGATTATAATAGCCGAAAATAGTGCGTTTGTACAGGGGAAAAAGAGCGTATGTCTTGAAAAAAACGTGGTTTTTCCCCGTTTAAGCCCGACCTCTCCGACGAGCACCTCGCGGCTGAGGAGCTGCGTCCTGGAGATGACCCTTCCAACCGGGTCCACCAGTGCGCTTATGCCGGTATTGGCTGAACGAACAAGAAAGACCCTGTTCTCCACGGCCCTCAGGATAGCCTTGTCGAAGTGTTGATAAGGCGCCGATGTCCTGCCGAACCATGCGTCGTTCGTGATGTTTACAAGCAGAGAGGCGCCGTTGTTCATGAAGGAAGCCGCCATCCCCGGGAAGATCGCCTCGTAGCAGATGAGGACGCCGATCCCCTCCCTCGAACCGTTGTTTATGAACTCGAGGGGAAAGGTTCCCCTGCCCGGAACAAAGTCCCCGGCGCCGGCCGTAAGCTTCCTGGCGAAGAAAAGGAGCCTTTTAAGCGGCACGTACTCGCCGAAGGGCACGAGATGGACCTTGTCGTACCTGCCGGATACAAGCCCGGAGGGATCTATGAGATACGCGCTGTTAAGCAGGTTGACGCCGCCAGCGGACCGGTCGTATGTATAGTGCGGCGCACCGGTAAGAAGGTACGCCCCTGTCTCGACCGGTATCCTCGACACAAGGTCCCTCATTTCCCTGTCGTAGGCGAGGTAAAAGGGCATGGCCGTCTCTGGAAAGACTATGAACTCCGCCCCATCCTCCTTCGCCTTGGTGCTCAGCCTGCGGTAGAGGTTTACGGTTTCGAGCTTAAGGGAGGGATTCCACTTCAACGACTGCTCGATATTGCCCTGCACAACCCCCACCCTGAGCCTCCTCCAGCCCGCAACCTCCCTGTCGACCTTATCGGTCCTCACCACACCGTAACCCAGGACCAGTACGGTCGCAAGAAGTGCTGTCGCCGCAACATGGACGCGGCCTCGTCCCCTTGCCGGGCCGCGCCAGGCGAGGTATATCGCTGTGTTGATCATAACCACCCAGAACGATACCCCCCACACCCCGGTTATGTCGGCTATCTGTATGAGCGGAAGGTATGCGACCTGTGAGTACCCCATGAGCACCCAAGGAAAGCCGGTAAACAACGCACCCCTCAGGTACTCCAGTACAACCCAGAGCGACGGCAAAAAAAGGAGCCTCACGAGCGGTCCGCTGCGCTCCGTCACCTTGAAGCCCAGCGCGAAGAGGCCCACGAAGACGGCGAGGTACGAGGCCAGAAGGAGCATGACCCCAGTACCCGCCGCAAGGGAGACCCCTCCGTAGAAGTACATGGAGTGAACCACCCAGTAGACCGTTCCAAGGAAGAAGAAGAAGCCCCATGCCCAGCCGAGCAAAAAGGACCTTCGTGTGCCTGCGCCTTCGAGGGCGAAAAGGAACGGAACGAGCACCGCCCATGCGACAAAGCCTTTGTCGAACGGCCCGAACGCGGCCACGGCCGCAAGCCCTGATATGATGGAAAGGAGTATCCTCTTCTTCATGCCAGAAAGGTGGTGAACAGGTAATAGATGAGCAACGTGAGGCCCGTTCCGAGCAACGCGCCGAGAAGCACCTCGAAGCGGGTATGTATCCCCCTTACGACCCTCGAATGGCTCACCATCACGGCCAGAACCAGCGTAAAGGCGCTCACAAGGGGGTTGAGCGTCAATATGGTCACGGACGTCCACATGGAAAAGGCCACCGCGGCGTGACCGCTGGGCAGCCCTCCCTGGAGCGGCCTGCCCCTTGCAAAAAATGTCTTGGATACTATGACCCCTATCAGCACCATGAGAAGCGCTATGACCGCGATGTGTGCTGAGAAGTGCCTGGCCTCCCTCAACGCTATGGCGGTGGGCTCGAGGAGGTACTTTGAAAACAGGACGTACACCATTACGGCCAGGGCCAGGGCCGAGATGAGCACCGCCCCGGCTGATACGTCCTTTGCCACCTTGGCGGTGATGTTGTACTTCTGCTCAAGGAGGTTTACTGTCTCCTCTATGGCCGTATTCAGCATCTCGGCGGCGAGCAGTATTATTATGGACATGGCAAAGAGCATGAACTCCACGAGCGGAAGCTTCAGGACGAGGCTTACGATGAGCGCGACGATTGCGACCAGGAAGTGGTACCTCATGTGCCTCTGGGTCCTGGCCGCGTAAAGTATGCCCTCTATGGCACAGTTGAGCGCCTCAAACCAGCTGCCGGGTTTTATGGGTCCGGAGGGTCTTTCAGGGGATCTGCTCATAGGTCACTTGATACCATGAAGTCGCGGCCATTGGCATCCACCGCCTTCGGGGTCGGAATACGACCCGACGGACGGCGGTGGCCGAACGGAGGCCATAAAAAGATGGGGCCGGCGGGACCCAGTCTGTCACCGATCGATAATACCCCTTTTTTCAATGGCCGCGAGCAACTCCTCTTCCTTCCTCCTCATCTTTGCGGCCTGGCGCCCGCCGTTGACGTGGTCATAGCCTACAAGGTGCAGTATGCCGTGCACGAGAAGCCTCGCCATCTCGCGGTCAAGGCTTACGGAGTACCGCGCCGCCTGGCTGCGTGCACGCTCTACGGATATGACTACATCCCCGATCAGGCTGGGGTCGTCCATGGGAAAGCTCAACACGTCTGTGGGCCTGTCGAGGTCGCGGTACCGCCTGTTGAGTTCTCGTATGCCGTCGTCATCGGTAAGCGAGATGCTCAGCTCCGCATCCACGAGCCCGAGCGCCTCCAGCGCCGCCTCGGCCATCTTCCTTATCTTCCTCAGCCCGCACCTCCGGGAGGTCTTTACGTCCAGTTCTACCTTCAAGAGGTCTCCTCCCGAGTTCCCGCCTCCTTTTTCGCAGCAGCCCGCTCAAACGCCTTTATAACCTCCTGAACGAGCGGATGCCTTACGACGTCGGTCTCACTGAAGTAGACGAACTCTATGCCGTCTATGCCCTGGAGTATCTTCTGCGCCTCCACGAGCCCGGACGGGCGGGCAAGCGGCAGGTCTATCTGGGTTATGTCACCGGTGATGACGGCCTTTGAGCTGAAGCCGAGCCTCGTCAGGAACATCTTCATCTGGTCTATCGTGGTGTTCTGGGCCTCGTCGAGTATCACGAAGGAGTCGTTGAGGGTCCTCCCCCTCATGAACGCAAGGGGCGCGACCTCTATGGTCCCGCGCTCTATGAGCTTCTGGGCGCGCTCGAAGTCCATCATGTCATGGAGTGCGTCGTACAGCGGACGCAGGTAGGGATCCACCTTGGCCACCAGGTCGCCCGGCAGAAACCCGAGCTTCTCGCCAGCCTCGACCGCCGGCCTCACCAGGATTATCCTGTCGACCTCCTTACTTGACAGTGCGGCAACCGCTGCGGCCATAGCAAGATAGGTCTTTCCGGTGCCGGCCGGTCCTATCGCAAAGACTATGTCGTACCTCCTTATTGCGTCGAGGTACCTCTTCTGGGCGACACTCTTCGGGGCTATCCGCTTTTTACGGTACGAGGTGGCGACGGAATCCATGAACACATCCTTGAGATGGATGGAGCCGTCGGCAATGAGTATCCTCAAGGCGTAATCAAAGTCCGGCAGGGTGAGCTGGTAACCGGACTTGAGAAGATCGTAGAGCTCGGCGAGCAGGCGTTCGGCAAGCCCCACCCCCTCGGCCCCTCCCTGTATGGTCACGAGGGTGCCCCTTGTATCTATCCTTACGCCCAGCCTCTTCTCAAGCCACTTGAGGTTCTCCCCTCCCCTGCCGAAGAGGACGGGTGCGAGGGTGTTGTCGTCGAGGGTTATCTGCCTGCTTACCTTTTCCTTGGCCAATAAAACAAGACCTCTCTTCTTTCTCTTGCCGTCTCCTGTCTATTCTCCGCGGCTTACAGGGGTCGTGCTCCGCATGGCGCAAACTCCAGAGCTCCGAACCACCTCGGGTCGAGGTCCGCAAAGAGGTTGTCCCTCTGCTTGACAAGGGCGAGAAGGTTCCTATCGCCGTCTGTAAGGGATTCACCGTTCGCCTTCTTTCTGGCCATGGCGGCGAGCTTTTTGAAGTCCTCGTAGTGCCTGGCAACGCGCTCGGCCGCATAGTCGGCCGCCGAGCGCGTGGAGATCAGGAACTGCCAGTCGGACGACTCAAGGAGGAGAAGCTCCCTGCCGGCCTGGGCCAGTATCTGCAAAAGCTCTGGATCATTGGTGTCACCGTACCGCGCGGCCAGCTCATGCATCTCGTCCTCGGCCTCGTATATATGCACCCAGGTCCACTTGTTCATGTCATTGAACCATATCCAATGATACCCCCCCTCCCCCCAAGAACCCTCTGGCAACTGTACGACCTCGACGGGGCGGTTCAGATCGAGGTACTCGCCGCCGGTTACGAGCCTCACCTCTCCGTCGTCGTGAAGGGCCTTTATCGCGTGGTACAGGCACTCAGGCCCCTCGAACCACCAATGGCCGAAGAGTTCGGCGTCGTACGGCGAAACCACGATACCCTGCTCGCCGGTCTCTTCGAGGTGGCCTCTTAGGTTCCCCTTGACGAGATCCTTGAAGTGGCCGGCGTTCTCCCGGATGCGCGAGGCGGCGCTCTCGGGGTTGTACGGCTGCTTGTCCGCAAGGTCTGCCCCTGAGTCAGTAACCCTCCAGTAGCGAAGGCCACCTGGGAACCTCTTTTTGTGGAAGTCCAGGTAGTTGGGGTCCCCCGGGTAGCCCCACTCGCCGCTCCATACCTGGAGACCTGTGGCAGGGTCCCTTGTAAAGACCGCAACCGGCATCTTTCCTTCGATGGCCGGACCGACCCAGTAGACCCTGAACGGGGACCTTTCCGTGGTCTCGGGCATGGGCTGGTACTGGTCTTTGAAGGTCGCCCACAGGTTCTTGAGGTCCTCGAAGCGGTCGAGGTACACGCCCATGGCCTTGCCACCCTTGAGAAGATGAGCGTCTATGTAAAAGTACTCTAAGCCGTTCTCGCTCAGAAACTCCTCCACACCCTTTCGCAGATATGGCTCCCTCTCTTCACCGGCGGGCCTCTTCCACATGTAGGACGGCCTGTAGGCGCACTCGGGCAGCCATATGCCGCGGGGGTCCCTTCCGAAGTGCCTCCTGTAGCTCGAGACAGCCTGCTTCACCTGCGCCTGTATGCTCTCGTCCCTGGAAAGCAGTGGAAAGTAGCCGTGTGTGGCGCCGCAGGTGATTATCTCTATGTGTCCTCCGTCCTGCAGCCTCCGGAAGGCCCCGACGATGTCTTCACCGTAGGTGTCGACAAAGTCCCTGTACGTGGAGCCGTAAAGATCGAGCCACATGCGTGCCACCCCGGCCATGTGCTCTTCTCCGAGCAGGGTGAACTCGTCGATATCGTGCCTTGCGGCCTCCATCTTCTGTTCGAGGTACCGCTTGAACCCTGCCTTGAACTCCTCGTCCACGAGCATCTCTGTGAGGACCGGTGAGAGGTCTATGGTGACCCTGGGGCTCATGCCCTCGTCTATGAGGCGGCCGAATACCTTCAAAAGCGGCAGGTACGTCTCTGCCGCCGCCTCGTTGAGCCAGTCGACCCCATGCGGCCAAGTGCCGTGTGACACCACGTATGGAAGGTGCGCATGCAGCACGAGGCTGAAGTAACCTATATTTTTCACAAGAGAATACCTCCAAAATTACAGGGCCTTACACCCCGTTTCAATGACGAAGCGTAGCACCTTGAGTCTATCATAGGGCCGGCCGTTTTGCAATTTTTAGTCAATGCCGGCAAATGTACCTGGAAACCCGCATCCTTTCCGCACGGCCCTGCCACCGCGGTCGCACGAAAAGCGCGGTGTAGCCGGACCCTGACAGCAACCGTTGAACATGCATAGCGAGCGCCTGTCTGCGTGCGGACCGCGCAGACAGGCATCCCCCGCAGCGGGCTGCGGGGTTAAGGGGCAAAATGTAACCGGATAACTACTTACATGAGAAGATTCCCTGAGCCGGCCCAGGGAGCTTCAATCGGAGCGCAAAAAAGACAGGCACAGATACACAAGGGCTTGGGCCCGGTCTACCTTATAACCGGGTGTAAGGTGGACATGGATACGGATAAGAACAGAAGGATGGGTCTCAGGCTGTAACCAGTTCCTCGCTTAACACCGGGACCGTTGCGGATTCCGCCTCGACAAACTCCAGCATCTTCCAGCGCCTGGGGGTCTTGAGGACCTTTGTAACAAGGCTCTGGTTGAGCGCATGCCCGGACCTGTAGGCCTTTATCCTACCTATGAGAGGCATGCCAAGCAGCGCAAGGTCCCCTATCAGATCGAGCACCTTGTGGCGCACGAACTCATCGGTGTACCTCAGCCCTTCCTCATTGAGTATGTCATCATCCCCTATGACCACGGCGTTCTTCAAGGAACCGCCCAGCGCAAGGCCGTTTTTCTTGAGCATCTCGACATCCTTGAGAAAGCCGAAGGTCCTGGCGCCTACGATCTCCCGCTTGAAGGCGCCAGGTGAAAGCGAGAAGGTGAAAGACTGCCTGTTGAGGTAGCTGTGCGCAAAATCTATGGTGTAGTCTATTGATAGGAGGTCCTCGCCATCAGCATCGCCAGGGGGCATGAGATATATGTACTTTTCATTTTCAGATACCTTGAGCGGCCTCCTTATGACGATATACCTTCTCGGTGAATCGAGCCTTGAAAGACCAACCTTCTCTATCATCTCGACGAAGGGTACGGCGCTGCCGTCCATTATGGGTACCTCGGGGCCGTCGACCTCGATGAGCGCATTGTCGACCCCCATACCGTACAGTGCGGCAAGCAGATGCTCTACGGTGGAGACTGTAACCCCGTCGACACCCAGCGTGGTGGCAAAGCTTGTTGAAACGACGTTCTTGTACTTCGCCTTTATGACCGGAGAGCCAGGGATGTCTCTGCGGACAAAGGATATACCCGTCCCCTCGCCCGAAGGCAGTATCCGGACGCTTACCGGCAGACCAGTATGAAGACCGATCCCGGAAAACCCTATGGTGTCACCTACGGTTCGCTGGTACATATCCATATTCAAATGCAAAAAACATGCCACAACAAAAACCTTTTACGAATCAAGCAGTTATACTTACAGAAGAGCCCTTGGTGTGTCAAAAACGCAACAAACAGCCGCAAAAATCTCTTTTATGCAACAACTAACGCCTAGACAGAAGGTACATTATGAGGGTCGCGATGGCACTTATAAGCAGGGATGTGCCCAGGGGGGAATAAAAGACGAAGTTGTCCTTCTTGTAATATACGTCTCCGGGAAGCCTGCCGATGGGCAGCTTCTGCAGAAAAGGTGACGCATAGGCCAGCAGGAATCCCAGACCGGCTATTACAAGCCCCACTACTATGAGAAGCTTACCGGTTGAAGCAAGGTGGTTCATACTCTGAAAAACGCGCAGCGGACCGCCTTTCTGTGCCCGGCAGCAGAAGACGTTTCCACACGGATCAAGGTTGATTTCAATTATACATTTTTCTACCGGGAAGTTCAACAGCCTGGGCTGTTTCAGGACCAAGGCCGAGCACCCCAGAACCATCGGTATCGGGTCTTCGGGACGGCTGCGTCAAAGAGAAGCTCCACGACATCTACCTTGCACCACGCCTCCATGGCATTACTTCTTCGGTGAAACAAATGAAGCCAAAATGCTTGACTTTTACCCTTAAAAAACTTATTATTTGACGCAAAAAAGACCTGGGAGGCCACAAAAACAGAAGCTTCATTAAGTATATTGGGCGGGCAAGAAGTACATGTCACACTCTACTGTATCCTTAAAACCGCCTGCCCTGAATCAGCATCTTGGATGCGGTTTCACAAACGTTTCGAGCTCATCGGGTGGAGAAGCATCGCACTGTAGAGAAAAGGTTTCCAGTAGGGGCTTATCAGTCGAAGACAGGTCAAGAGACCTTGGCACTTCAAAGTCTTTTCCTGGAACTCCATACCTTGTCTGACTGCTCCACCTGTTACGAGCGCCGAGTTATATACGCGGCTGTACCACAACGGTCGAACAGACCAGGGTAGCGGCAGCCGGCCGTACGACAGGGCCGTACGCACCTGTACCGGAGATTGTTTGATGAGCTTTATCCTGACCGCAATAATAATGTTCGGCTTCTGGATGTTCCTTTCCGGAGAGTTAGGCATCATTTTCATCATATCAGCCGTTGTATCAAGCCTCATCGTAGCATACATTTCGCACGACCTTCTGATAGGAAAAACAGACATAAGATCCGGTTTTTCGAATCTGCTAAGGCTCATACGTTACGTGCCGTGGCTCATATGGCAGGTGATACTTGCGAACCTCGACCTGGTCTACCGCACGCTGCACCCGTCCATGCCCATAGAGCCGTTGATGATCAAGTTTGACTCCAAGTTGAAGACCGACACCGGCATAACGATACTTGCCAACTCCATAACGCTCACACCGGGCACGGTCACGGTCAAGGCCGACAGAAACGGTGAGTTCATGGTCCACGCATTGGCAAGGGGGCCTGCAGAGAGCCTTCTGGAGGGCACCATGCAGGCAAAGGTCCGCAAGATAGAGGGAAGCGAAGAAAAGAGAAATGTTTGAATCCGCCGCATTAGCTATCATATTGTCGGCCATACTGGTCCTGTACAGGGGCATCAGGGGCCCCAGGATATGTGACAGGGTGCTTGCCATAAACGTGATAGGGACCAAGACGGTGGTGCTCATAGCGCTAATAGGTTTCATTTATGAGCGCCCGCACTTCATGGACATCGCACTGGCTTACGCGCTCATCAACTTCATCGCGACCATAGCATTTCTCAAGTACAGGGAGATGGGGAGGTTGGACTGATGGTGGATACAGCCCTTGCAGCAGACATCGGCTGGATGGATGTAAAGACGGTCATCACCGGCATATGCCTCGTCATAGGATGCTTTTTCATCATAGTGGCGTCGATAGGCATAATAAGGTTTCCCGACTTCTATTCGAGGATTCATCCCGCCGGCAAGACCGACACGCTCGGGCAGTCCATGGTGCTGATAGGGTTGATGGTGTATGAAGGATTCTCGCTCGTTAGCGTAAAGCTTCTGATCATAATCATATTCATATTCATTGCGAACCCAACCGCAACCCATGCCCTTGCAAACGCGGCGTACGTGGCCGGGCTTAAGCCCTGGCAAAAGGGGGATCGCAGGAAGTGACACCATACCGCGGAGAGTGGACCGGAATATGATGGAGGTCATCTACATACTGCCGCTCTTGTTCCTTGTGGCATGCGCCCTGACAGCGGTCTTAATGAAGGACCTTTTGGGCGCCACCATAATACTCGGGGCATACAGCCTCATCATGGCCGTTGTATGGACTATGCTCAATGCCGTGGACGTCGCCTTTACAGAGGCGTCGGTGGGAGCCGGCATCACGACCGTCCTTATGGTGGCGGCCCTCAGCAGGACCGTCCGGGGCGAATACGAGCCGGCTCACGAGGCAAGAGGGTGGAAGAGAAAAAGATTCAGCATAACAAAGGTCTCGGGCTTCTTTGTCGTCGTTCTGACAGCCGCGGCGATGATCTACGGGACCATGGACATGCCGGACTTCGGAGACCCCAACGCCCCTGCCAACCTGCATGTGGCCAGAAGGTACATTGAAGAATCACGCCATGAAACGGGTGTTCCCAACTTCGTCACCGCCGTCCTTGCAAGCTACAGGGGCTACGACACCCTCGGGGAGACCACCGTCATATTCACCGCCGGAATGAGCGTGATACTCCTTCTGAGGAGGATCAGGAGGGAATGAAGGAACACATAGTAATAAGGACCGTATCGAGGCTGTTGATCCCCTTCATCCAGCTCTTCGCCCTGTACGTCATAGCCCACGGCGATATCAGCCCGGGCGGCGGATTCCAGGGAGGGGTTATAATAGGCGCAAGCGTAATCCTCTATGTGATATCGTTCGGCATGGAGGATGGAAGGCGCAGGGTCTCGGAGAGTATAAGCGACTTCATGAACTCTGCGGGGGTTTTTCTGTTCGCCGGGATAGGGGTGCTGTGCATACTCGCAGGCGGCGCCTACCTGGAATACACGGCCTTTGCCGGCAAGGCCGCCCACGGCGAGCACGCGGAACACGCGCTGCACCTGGCGAGCCATCTCGGCATCTACGGCATAGAGATAGGCGTCGGTATAACCGTGGCCGCCGTGATGATGACCATTTTCTTTGAGACCGCAAGGCACGAAGATGATTGAGCTTATCATAGGCAAGTACAATTACTGGATATACATAGCGCTGATGATGATCGGCTTCTACGCGATGATCGCGAAGGAGAACCTCATCAAAAAGATCATCGGAATGAACATCTTCCAGACGGCGGTCATACTCTTCTATATATCCATGTCAAAGGTGCGGGGCGGTACCGCACCGATAGAGTGGGAGCACGCGGTACGTTACGAAAATCCGCTGCCGCACGTGCTGATGCTCACGGCCATCGTCGTTTCCGTAAGCACCACCGCGGTCGCACTCGCGCTCGTGATAAGGATATACAAGGCATTCGGCTCCATTGAAGAAGACAAGATACTCGAAATGAAGGGAGACAGAACCGGAAAGCCCCCGGAATCTGTACTTTAAACGGACGAATGATCTCAGCAGAGAACCTACCGATCCTTGTCATAATAATACCCCTGATATCGGCAATAATCACTCCACTCGTCGGAAGGATACACAGGTCAATTGGCTGGCTTGTAGCGCTCCTTGCCACATCCCTCTCCTTCGCATATTCGCTTGCACTCATAAGGTCCGTCATGGAAAACGGCCCCATAAGCTACTGGCTCGGCGGATGGGAGCCCCCGTGGGGCATAGAGTACGTGGTCACGCCCTTCAACGGCTTTGTCCTCTGCGTGGTCTCTTTCATAACCATCGTGATAACGCTCTATGCCCGCAAGAGCATCGAGCAGGATGTCTCTGAAAGCAAGATACCATTTTTCTACTCGCTGTACCTGCTCTTCTTCACCGGGCTCATGGGTATTGTAATAACCGGCGACATCTTCAACCTCTACGTCTTCATAGAGATATCCGCCCTCTCGGGCTACGCCCTTGTGGCCATGGGCAGGGAACGCGACGCCCTTATAGCGAGCTACAACTACCTGATACTCGGCACAATCGGGGCATCGTTCATCGTGCTCGGCATAGGGTACCTGTACATGGTCACCGGGACGCTGAACATGGCCGACCTCAGCGCGCGGCTGCCTGAGCTCTACGATTCCACCACGGTCAGAAGCGCATTCGCCTTTTTCATGGTCGGGCTGAGCCTGAAGTTGGCTCTTTTCCCGTTCCACATATGGCTGCCTAACGTCTACACGCATTCACCATCTACGGTCTCTGCGCTGATGGCCGCAACGTCCACCAAGGTGAGCGCATACGTGCTCCTGAGGCTCATGTTTACGGTCTACAGGCCGGAGTTCGTCCTGACCGTGGTACCGGTGACAAAGATACTGCTGATTTTGGCCGCGCTGGCCATCATAATAGGCTCTGTGATAGCACTGGCCCAGACCAACATAAAACGCATGCTCGCTTACTCGAGCGTCGGGCAGATAGGTTACATAATACTCGGCGCCTCAATCGCAAACCAGACGTCCATGACCGGAAGCCTCATGCACATATTCAACCACGCGCTCATGAAGGGTTCCCTGTTCATGGTGGTGGGCGCCATGGTGTACAGGACCGGCATCGTGAATATAGAGGATATGAGGGGAATGGGCAAGAAGATGCCGTTCGCCATGGCGGCCTTCACGATCGGCGCGCTTTCCATGATAGGCTTCCCGTTTACCGTGGGCTTCGTGAGCAAGTGGTACCTCGCCGTGGGCGCGCTCAAGGCGGACATGTGGTACTTCATCCCTATAATACTCTTAAGCTCGCTGCTTACGGCGGTGTACTTCTGGAGGATCGTTGAAGCGATATACTTCAGGGAAAAGTCGGAAAAGCTCGCCGGGCTTCCGTCCGAACCGGCGGAGGCGCCGTTCGGCATGACCGCTACGACGCTTTTCCTGTCGCTGCTCTGTATTGTATTCGGTATCGCAGCCTTTATACCGACGAAGGTGGCTGCGGCCGCGGCGAAGCTGCTTCTCGGAGGATAGTTCTGTGGAGATAATACACTCGGCAAGACCGCTCTATGCAATGGCCGTCTCGGCGGTAGCGGTTGTCCTTATAGGCTTTTCGTACGAGAGGCCGAACCTGCGCGAGTTCTGGACCATACTCGCCGCGGTGGTGAAGTTCGCGATAGTCATGTCCATGGTCCCGGCGGTCCTCGACGGCAAGACGATCGAGTACTCACTCGTCACCATACTCCCCGGACTGGAGATAGGTTTCAAGGTGGACCCCATGGGCATACTCTTTGCCGCGACCGCGTCGTTTCTGTGGATCCTCACATCGTTCTATTCGATAGGATACATGAGGACGCTCAAGGAGCATGCCCAGACGCGTTACTTCATGTGTTTCGCCGCGACCATGACCGCGACCATAGGCGCGGCGTTCGCCGCCAACATGTTCACGCTCTTCCTCTTCTACGAGGCCATCACACTCTGCACCTTTCCGCTCGTCGGCCACAAGGAGACACCCGAGGCAAGGGCCGGTGCGAGAAAGTACATAGTGTATCTGCTCGGCACATCCCTGGCCTTCCAGCTCTTCGCCATCTTTCTCACATACAACGCCGCCGGCACGCTTGAGTTCTCGAGCCAAGGCATACTCGCTGGCACGGCCTCCAAGACGATGCTGACCGTCATATTCGTCCTTTTCATCGCGGGTATAGCCAAGGCCGGCATCATGCCCTTTCACAACTGGCTGCCAGCGGCCATGGTGGCCCCCACCCCTGTAAGCGCGCTCCTGCACGCGGTGGCGGTCGTAAAGACAGGGGTCTTCTCCATCCTCAGGGTTCTTTTTTTCGTCTTCGGAACCGATCTCCTGGTGGACCTGGACATAGGCACGGCGGCGGCCTATTTTGTATCATTTACCATAATCATGGCCTCCTTCGTTGCCCTGACGAAGGACAACCTCAAGGCGAGGCTCGCCTACTCCACCGTGAGCCAGCTATCTTACATAGTACTCGGTGCGTTGCTGCTCACACCGAGCAGCGCCGTAGGAGGGATAGTACACATTGCAAACCATGCATTCTCAAAGATAACGCTCTTTTTCTGCGCCGGCCACATCTACGCCGCGGCGCACAAGACGAACATAAGCCAGCTCGGCGGCATTGCCAGGCGTATGCCGTGGACCATGGCCGCGTTCTTCATAGCATCCCTGAGCATGATAGGAGTACCCCCGGTGGCCGGTTTCGTGAGCAAGTGGTATCTTGCCGTGGGTTCGGTCGAGGCCTTGAACTACCCCGTGCTGGTGGTACTCCTTGCCAGTACAATGCTCAATGCAGCGTATTTTCTCCCCATAACCTACAAGGCCTTCTTTGAAAGGGAGAAGGAGGACGAGTACCACCACGGCGAAGAGGTCAGAGAGATACCGATCATGGCCATCCCGCTTGTACTTACCGCCGTAGGGTCGGTCATAATAGGGCTCTACCCGGATTACTTCATAGCCCTTGCGAGAGAGGTGATAAGATGAAGGTGTCTGCAAGAGTCAAGGTCGCGTTCTATGTGGTCCTGCTCGCCGTCTTTGCGAGCGACTTTTTCATCACACGCGAACACCCGGTCTTTCCCTGGGACAGGATACCTGGGTTCAGCGCCGTCTACGGATTCATATCCTGCGTGGTCATCGCAATGTTGTCGAAGTTCATCGGGCACCACGGGATAATGAAGAAAGAGGACTATTATGACTGAGTGGGCACATCCCGCGGCGATACTCATAGTCGGCTCATTCCTCGTCCCGTTTCTCAGGGGCGGGTTAAGGAAGTGCTACCTCCTGGCCCTGCCATCCGCGGCGCTTGTCTCCACCATCTACTTGTCGCCAGGAAACCACTGGACCTACAGCTTCCTCGGTAACGACCTCATCTTCGGCAGGGTCGACAAGCTGAGCCTCGTTTTCGCCTACGTCTTCACCATAATGGCCTTCATAGGCAACATGTACGCGCTGCACGTGGACGACAACAGGCAGCACGTGGCAGCCCTGATGTATGCCGGAAGTTCGTTGGGGGTGGTCTTCGCAGGCGACCTGCTCACCCTCTTCATCTTCTGGGAGATAATGGCATTCGCATCGGCCTATCTCATATTCGCGAGGTTCACCGAGCGCGCGAAGAAGGCCGGTTTCAGGTACCTGCTCGTGCACCTCTTCGGAGGCGTGGTGCTCCTTGCCGGCATCATAATGCACTACGTGGAGTCGGGCTCTCTCCTCTTCGGCCCGCTGGGAGACGGTGGATTGGCGTTCTACCTCATACTCATCGGCTTCATACTGAATGCGGCCGTGCCCCCGCTGAGCGCCTGGCTTTCGGACGCGTATCCAGAGGCAACTATAACAGGCTCGGTATTTCTATGCGCATTTACGACGAAGACCGCGATTTACGTACTCATAAGGGGCTTTCCCGGTACGGAAATACTCGTCCCCATGGGGGTCTTCATGACCCTCTACGGGGTTGTCTACGCGGTCCTTGAAAACGACTGCAGGCGGCTTCTCGCCTACCACATCATAAGCCAGGTGGGCTACATGGTCACCGGTGTGGGTATGGGCACATACCTTGCCCTAAACGGGGCCACTGCCCACGCCTTTACGCACATCATCTACAAGGCCCTTCTCTTCATGGGCGCGGGCTCGGTGGTATACATGACAGGGTTGAGGAGACTCACCGACATGGGCGGACTCTACAGGACCATGCCGGTCACCATGGTGCTCTACATGATAGGCGGGTTCTCCATATCGGCCTTCCCGCTGTTCAGCGGCTTTGTAAGCAAATCCATGGTGGTCTCTGCCGCGGCCTATGATCACAGAGCGATCGTTACGCTCCTGCTGACCGCGGCTTCAACAGGTACGTTTCTGTCAACCACATTAAAGCTGCCATACTTCATGTTCTTCGGAAAGGATTCAGGCATCAAGGCCAAGGAGCCGCCATTGAACATGCTGGTCGGGATGGGTATAGCAGCGTTTCTGTGCGTGGCGATGGGTGTCTATCCGAGCGCTCTCTACAATGTGCTGCCGTACCTTGCCAAATACAAGCCGTATACAGCAGACCATATAACAGGTTCTCTCGGCCTTCTCCTCTTCACTGCACTCGGCTTCTTCGTACTGCTCAAGAAGCTCAACCCGGAGCCTACCATAAGCATGGATACCGACTGGTTCTACAGGAAAGGGGCCTCGATATTTATGTGGTTCCTGAACGATCCCATGCTGAAGATAGGGGACCTGCTTGCGAGGACCTTTTTCAACACCATACCATCGGCGCTCATCTGGTTCAGCAAAAACCCGCTGGGGGCGTTGAAGATCGCCGCTGACACGGCCTTCATCCTCGTATGCGGCTCGGACAGGCGGGCCGAGGTAAAAAGGAGGATAGATAAGGAAAAGGCCATCTATCCCGGTGACATCATAAAGCACTGGCCGATCGGCTCGACGGTGCTCTGGGTGACCATCTTCCTTTTAACCTGCCTTCTCATCTACTATGTCTGAGCTTCCGCAAACGGCAAAAAACTCTTACATCTCAACAGGTTATCTGATATAATGGACTGGCGGCATCTATTTTTGGCGCTGCGGGAGGATTGTGGGGTTTGGACAAGGTGACGGGATACACACCGAATGGCTCCCTCGGGATATACATACACATCCCCTACTGCAGGAACAAGTGCGCATACTGCGACTTCAACTCCCGTGCAACGGACCCTGTGCCAGAGGGGCCGTACACGGAGTGCCTGCTGAGGGAACTCTCCCTCCTTGCGGACAGGGAATCACCGAAGGAACGATTCTCCGGCCTTGAGACGGTCTACTTCGGCGGCGGGACACCGTCACTTTTTTCACCGGAGTCCATAGTCCGCATTCTGGACAACGTATTTGCAGTGATCCACCCCAATGACGGAATCGAGATAACCATCGAGGCCAACCCGGACACGGTCGACGGAAAAAGGCTCAAGGGGTACAGGGACGCTGGCATAAACAGGCTGAGCCTCGGCGTGCAATCCTTCAATGACCTGGACCTGAAGAGACTCGGAAGGACCCACAGTGCGCGCAAGGCCGAATGTGTAATACAGGAGGCGAGGGACGCCGGGTTTACAAACCTATCGATCGACCTAATCTTCGCCATCCCCGGACAGACGCCGTCGGACCTGGAACGATCCATACTCAAGGCGCTGACGGTCCGGCCGGAGCACATATCCCTTTACGGACTTACGATAGAGCACGGCACCCCACTGCACACGGCCCTTCGGAACGGGAAACTGGACCTTACCCCCGAAGAGGTAGAGGTCGAAATGTACTTCAAGGCAAAGGAGCTCCTCAAACAGGCTGGTTACGAGCATTACGAGATATCCAGCTTCGCGCTCGAGGGTTTCCACAGCCGCCACAACAGCCGCTACTGGGAGGGCGGTAGCTACATCGGCCTCGGTGCCGGCGCGCACTCTTTCCTGAGATACCCCGGATGGGGCAGGAGGTGGTGGAACGAACAGGACCCCGAACGCTACATGGAACTTACGGCCGCGGGTGTGGCGGCTACCGAAGGCGGAGAGACGCTTGGAAGGGACGAAGCCATGACCGAACGGCTGATGCTGGGATTAAGGAGGCTCTGCGGTATAAGCGAGGAAGAATTCAGGAAAGACTTCGGCCTCTCGCCCAGGAGCGTGCTGGAGTGGAAAAGGCTCCGTGAACTCGGGATCGTTCAATCGGCCAACGGCAGAATAACACTTACTGAAAAAGGGATAATATTTTCAAACGAGATATTTTAGTCACTTGAAATAGCCCGCACCATTTGTTATCTTTCTTTTCTGGATGAAATAAGACGGCTTGCACGGGATCCTGTACGGTTTTGGCCATGAAAAGAATACACAGGAGAACAAACATCATAAGGGGTGAAACAGGGCTGACCGAACGGGCCGAAAAGATACTGGCCGCCGTGGTCCAGGAATATGTCACAACGGCCGTACCGGTGAGCTCCAAGACCATAGCCGAAAAGTACGGTATAGGGCTGAGCCCGGCGAGCATCAGGAGCATCATGGCGGAGCTCGAAAGGGAGAACTACCTCACCAGACCCCATACATCCGCCGGCAGGGTCCCGACGGACAGAAGCTTCAGACTTTACGTCGACTCGCTCAGCGAACTCGAGGAGCCCCGCGAAACAGACATCGACCTCATAAGCTCATGCTGCAACGGTCCGTTCGGCGCCGATCTGATAATGCGCAGGACCACGAGGGCGCTCTCTATGCTTACATGCTGCGCCGGATTCGTGCTTACGCCGCGGCTCAGGCACCTTTCGATAAAACAGATCAGGTTCCTGTCCATAAACGACACCAGCCTTTTGGTCGTCATCGTATCGACAGGGGGATTTGTTCAAACGAGGCTTGTGAGGCTCGACGAGGATATAGACCACCTCGACCTGGAGAAGATATCAAATTACCTCACCACACTCGCAAGGGGGAAAACACTGGAAGAGCTGCGTAACAGGGTTCTGAGAGAGATGAAAAAAGAAAAGAACCTCTACGATACGCTACTCAAAAGGGCGCTAAAACTCGGGGAGATCGCCGTAAAAGAGGTGTCGACGAGCCCTAAGGAAGAGATATACGTCGAAGGCATGACGCTTATCTTCGAGCAGCCCGAGTTCAGGGAGGACGTGGAGAGGATGAGGCGCCTGTTCAATGCGTTCGAAGAAAAGAGCCTTCTCGTCAAGATACTCGACAAGAGCCTTGAGGATAAGGAACCCCACATCTACATGGGATCAGAGTGGGATGTCGAGGAGTTCGAAGGGCTCAGTTTCGTCACCGCTCCGTGCCGCAAAGATGGATATACCATCGGGACAGTCGGTATCATCGGACCCGTCAGAATGAATTATCCCAAGATCATCCCCCTCGTAAACTATGCCGCCCAGTTTCTCGGCAAGGCCCTTTAACTATCCTGAGTTATAGTTAAGGATTATTGAAGACAAACCATATCCGTAAAGAGGGAAGGTCCATGGACAAGGAGATGGAACAGAAGAAAGCTTCTGAGGCAGCAACCGGAGAGGAGGCCTGCAAAGACCCCAAGGAGCTGGCCGCTGAATACGAAGAGGCGGCGGAGCAGCTCAGGAAAGAGCTCGATGAAAAGACAAAGGAGGCCGAGGAGTTCAGAAACAAGTACCTCCGCAAGTGCGCAGACTTCGAAAACTACAAGAAGAGGATGGATAAGGAGAAGTCCGCACTCGTAAGCTTTGCCAACGAGGAGCTCATAAAGGAACTTCTGGGCGTGCTGGACAACCTTGAAAGGGCGCTTGAGCACTTCGAGGAATCGCCCAGTGAAGAGGCTGCGGTAAACTCATTGCGCAGCGGTGTCGAGCTCACGCTCAAGAACATGCACGACATCCTCAAGAAGTTCGGGCTCAAGGAGATAGAGGCCAAGGGCAAGCCGTTCGACCCTACGATGCACGAGGCATTGAGCCACGAGGAAAGCGAAGAATACGAAAGCGGGGTCGTCATCAAGGAGCTACAGAAGGGTTACCTCCTCAACGAGAGGCTTCTCAGGCCGTCGCTCGTAGTCGTTGCAAAAGGACCGTCAGGCAAGCGGGAGAGCGAAACCTCTAATTAGTCCGCCGGCAAACACCTAAAGAAGGCACCGGGCAACGGCAACATCCCCGCCACGAACAGGCGCCGCGTTTTGCCCGGGATCGACAATATACGGAAGGCAGGGTCTCATCTTATGGCTAAAGATTACTACCAGGTGCTCGGTGTGGACAGAAACGCCACCGACGCCGAGATAAAGAAGGCCTACAGAAGGCTTGCGCACCTATACCATCCAGACAAGCACAAGGGTGACAGGGAGGCCGAGGAGAGGTTCAAGGAGATAAACGAGGCCTACGAGGTGCTCAAGGACCCCGAAAAACGCGCCGGGTACGACAGGTTCGGCCAGGCCGGGGTTGGCGGCGGCTTCGGAGACGTGGGCTTCGGCGGAGACTTCCAGGACTTCTTCGGCGACATATTCGCCGACTTTTTCGGTACGAGGAGGAGACGCCCCGGACCAGAGCCCGGCGCCGACCTCAGATACGACCTCGAGATCACCTTTGAGGAGGCGGCCTTCGGAGCGACCAAGAAGATCGATATACCCAAGACCGTGCCCTGTGACACCTGCAACGGCAGCGGGGCCAGACCGGGGACCTCACCGGACAGGTGCTCAAGGTGTAACGGAACAGGCCAGGAGAGGTTCCAACAGGGCCTTTTCAGCATATCAAGGACATGTTCCGCATGCAGGGGAACCGGGGCGGTCATACACACCCCCTGCAAGGATTGCGGCGGAAGCGGCAAGACCCGTGCTACACAAACCATCACAATAAATATCCCTCCAGGCGTGGATACCGGCTCGAGGCTGAGGATCGCCAACGAGGGGGAGGCTGGACGCAGGGGAGGCCCTCCTGGGGACCTCTATGTCTTCATCACCGTCAAGCCACACCCCATATTCAAGAGAGACGGTTACGATGTGATATGCGAGGTGCCAGTCAGCTTTCCCCAGGTCGCCCTCGGCTCGGAGATAGAGGTTCCGACACTCGAAGGGCCGGTAAAGCTCAAGATACCTGCCGGCACGCAGACTGGCAGGATATTCAGGCTAAAGGGCAAGGGCATAGCCTCGCTACAGACGGGAAGGCGTGGAGACGAACTTGTACACATAAGGGTCGAGACACCCACGAGGCTCAACAAGAGGCAGAGGGAGTTACTTGAGGAGTTCGCCAGGATAAGCAACGACGACATATTGCCCCAGAAAAAAAGCTTCTTCGAGAAGGTACGGGAGATCTTCGAGTGAAAAGAAAGATAGCTGCTGCGGCCGTCATATTACTCCTTTCGGCTTCCCTGTCGGATGCAAGGATATTCTGGTCCGAGAACGCGGCCACCGAGGCCCTGTGGAGGATATTCGAGGATATAGAGCTCAACGGCGCCACCGACACGAACACCGCGGAGCTTGAAAGGTTCATATACACCTACCCCGCCTTCGCCGACACGGACGAGGCCGTAATAAGGATCGCATCGATCTTTGCGGACAAGAAAGACTTCCGCAGGGCCGCAACCTTCTACCAGATGCTCCTCGAAGACTTTCCCGCAAGCCCCCACAAGATGGAAGCGCTCTACGGGCTCGGATACTGCCAGTACAGAAATGGAATGATAATGGAGGCAAAGTCCAACCTGGAATCCGTGGTCTCCACCCCGAACACATCGCTCACCCTCAGAGTAAAGGCCCAGATACTGCTCGACGCCATAGAGTCAATTATCTCCACGCTGAAGCAGGAAGCCGACAGGCCGGCCATTGGCGCCGTGCTGCCGCTGAACGGGCTGTACGCCGCCTTTGGTGACGATGCATTGAAGGGCATACTGCTTGCCGTGGAAGAGTTCGTGAAAAAGGGAGGCATGGACATAGAGGTAAGGGTGAAGGACAGCGGCTCACGGGATGTGTCCGCAGAGGAGTTGGCCGAGCAACTGCTCAGGGACGACAACGTGATGGGTATTGTAGGGCCTCTCCTGAGCAGAACGGCCCCGGCGGTGGCAAGGACCACCCAGAGTAGAATGGTCCCTGCCATAGTGCTCTCCCAGAGAGACGGTATACCCGAAACCGGTGACTTTGTCTTCCGCAACTTCCTGACACCGAAGCAGCAGGCCGAGACGATAGCGGAGTACGCAATCGATACAGAGGGGCTTAAGAGCTTTGCGATCCTTTATCCGGACAACACCTACGGCAGGGACCTCGCCTACCACTTCAGGAACGCGGTCATGTCGCGCGGGGGAACCATAGCCGGAGAGGCCAAGTACGCCCCCGGCAAGAAGGACTTCGGCAAGGAGCTCAAGGCACTGTTCGACATAAAGGTGGAAAGGCGCCTGGTGGGCAGACGCCTTGTGGCGGAATACACCCCTGGCATCGAGGTCCAGGCGCTGTACATACCGGACTACTACGCCAGCGTGGCGCAGATAGCCCCGTACCTCGCCTACTACAACATAAAGGACGTAGTGCTCCTCGGCTCCAACGGATGGAACTCCCCTGAGCTCATAGAGCTTGCCGGTGAATACGTAGAAGGGGCCGTATTCGTGGACGGGTTCTTTCCCAGGAGCAACAGGAAGGGTACGAGCGACTTTGTAAGGAGGTTCAAGAAGGTCTACGGATACGAGCCGGGTATAATAGAGGCAGAGGCCTATGACTCGGCCATGATAATGCTCGCGGCCATCGCGCAAAACGCCACGGACCGCCTCGCCGTAAGAGATATCATAGAGAAAACGGAGATACCCGACGGCGCAACCGGCAGGATCCACTTCGATGAATACGGGGATGCGGTAAAGGAGCTCTTCCTGCTAAAGGTGGAAGACGGAAGGATCATCGAGGTAGAGACACTGCCGGATGAAGGTGTGTCACCCGTCAGGCAGTAGCACGGTGTGGAACTGCGCTTGCCCCGGGTGAGATTTAGTATTTGCACCGAAAAGCGTTTTAGGTTATACTGATTTTCATGGAAAAGGAAAAACTCGAACGCTTCAGAGGCATACTCAATTCAAGGCTCGAGGAACTCCTTCACGACGCGGAGAAGACCGTCAGCGGGATGAACAGGGCAGATGAGGAGCATTTTCCCGATCCTTCCGACAGGGCGTCTCACGAGACCGACCGGAACTTTACGTTGCGCGTCAAGGACAGGGAACGCAAACTGGTGGCCAAGGTCAAGGAGGCCATCAAGAGGATAGACCAGGGAACATACGGCATCTGCGAACTGTGTGGCGAGGAGATCTCCGAAAAGAGGCTCGAGGCCAGGCCCGTCACCACCTTCTGCATAGAGTGCAAGAAGGAAGAGGAGGAGCTCGAAAAAAAGAGAGGCCTCCCTTGAAAAACACCTTTCTTTTTGCAAGGCATCTTGTCCTTTTTTTGACATAACCCCTTGCATTTTACTTCGGTTTGCGTTATATCCACATAAGACCATCCCGTTTTACGCCAAATCCAGAGACGATAGCAGGACACTAAGGATATGTCCGAATTAAGAAAAGACCCCATAATAGGCAGATGGGTGATAATATCCACGGAACGCGGAAAGCGTCCTTCGGAGTTCGTCGTGCCTCCTCCCCCTACAAAGGGAGGCTCCTGCCCGTTCTGCGAGGGCAACGAGTCGATGACACCTCCCGAGATAATCGCATACCGTGAGCCCGGGACCCAGCCCAACACGCCGGGTTGGCGCATTCGGGTTGTGCCCAACAAGTATCCGGCGCTCAAGATAGAAGGCAGCCTGGGCAGGGTCGGCGAAGGGGTCTATGACAAGATGAACGGCGTGGGGGCCCACGAGGTCATAGTAGAGTCGCCCAACCACAAGGATACCCTGTCGACCATATCCACCAACAGGTTCGAGGAGCTCTTGTGGGCATACAGGGACAGGATCATAGACCTCAAAAAGGACACAAGGCTGCGCTACCTCCTCATATTCAAGAACCACGGCGAGGCGGCCGGCGCATCGCTTGAACATACGCACACCCAGCTCATAGCCCTGCCGATAATCCCCAAGAGGGTCGCAGAGGAGCTCGACGGCTCGCTTGAGTACTTCAACTACAAGGAACGGTGCGTGTTCTGCGACATAGTCCGTCAGGAGATCATGCAGGGGGAAAGGGTTGTAGCCGAAAATCAGGACTTCCTTGCCGTAAGTCCTTACGCCCCGAAGTCTCCGTTCGAGGTCTGGATACTGCCGAAGTTCCACGAGTCCAACTTCGAGAACTCACAGAAGCACCACTACGAGAACCTGGCCTTGCTCTTCTCCGATGTGCTCAAGAGGATGGACAAGGTTTTGACCTTCCCGCCATATAACTTCATTTTGCACACCGCGCCGATAAAGGACAGTGTCTCCCTGCAGCACTACCACTGGCACTTTGAGATAATGCCGAAGCTTACAAAGACGGCCGGCTTTGAATGGGGCTCGGGCTTTTACATAAATCCCACGCCTCCTGAAGAAGCGGCGACCTTCCTCAGGGAGGCCAAGATCTGACGCACCGCGGGGAACAAGGATCATGCCCTGCAGGTTTTTGTAAGGTCCACACAAATAAAGGCCCGCTCGCTGTGACCGTAGCATGGGATATGAGATACTGAGCAAAGTAATTGAGCTGACGGACTCCAACCTCGGCCTCGACCAGAGGTTGAAGAAGGTGGCGGGTCTTTTATACCGTTCTTTCCCAGTCGACCACTGCAGCATCTACAGGCGTGACAAGGGGGAAAAACTCTTCAAGATAGTGGCCGCCGGGGGCAGGCGCAAGGGATCTGTAAACGCCTACAGGGAAGATGAAGGGCTTGCCGGACTGGCAAGAAGATCGAAGAAGGCGCTGGAGGTCTCAACCCCTTCAGAGGAGTCTACAAGCTGGCGCGGTGTGGAAGACAGGGGGCTATCGGGATACAGAAGCGCCTTTGTCTATCCTCTTACAGACGGAAAGAGCTGCTACGGGGTCCTTTATCTCAAGTCGACGAACAAGCGCACGCTCTCGACCACCAACAGGAAGCTGCTCGGCGTCATCGCCAAGCAGATAGCGGCGTCGATCAAGTACGATGAAAACATAGTTCGGCTCAAGAGGACATACAACGAACTCAAGAACCTTCAGACAAGGCTTGCGAACGCGGAAAAACTGATGGCCCTCGGTGAGCTTTCAGCCACACTTGCGCACGAGATCAAAAACCCGCTTGTCAGTATCGGCGGCTTTGCAACGAGGCTCAAAAAAAAACTCGATCCAGGCTCTCCACACCTGGTGTATGTGGACCATATATTCAACCAGGTCACCAGGCTCGAGGAGATCATGGACGACATACTGAACTTTACCGAGGACAAGTCGCTAAAGTTCTCGCTTCAGAACATAAATCCCATAGTCGACGAAGCATTGGGGCTCTTCGAAGAGGCATGCCGCAACCAGAATATAGAGGTAATCAAGGATCTGTCGAAGGATTCGATTCAGGTGATGGCCGATCCCCATCAGCTTAAGATTGCTTTTGACAACCTCATAGCAAATGCGATACAGTCCATGGAGCATGGTGGAACGCTGACGGTAAAAACAAGAAAAGAAAACGACTGGGGGGTAGTGGAGGTAAGCGATGTCGGCGGCGGGATAGCCCCGGGCCTTGTAGGAGACATATTCAATCCCTTCTTCACTACAAAGAAGTCAGGGACCGGGCTCGGACTGCCCATAACGCACAAGATAATAACAAAACATGACGGACACATAGAGGTCTTCAACGAGTACGGCAAGGGCATGACGTTTGCCGTGAAACTGCCATGTGCCGGGAAGCGCTCCCGCAGGAAAAGATAGATGAACGTATAAAACCGTTTCATGGAGTTCGTTATGAAAAAGAGAGTTCTCATTGTCGATGACGAAGAGGGTATCAGGCTCCTTTACAAGGAAGAACTCGAAGAAGAGGGTTGTGATGTCGAGCTTGCCTCTTCCGGTGAAGAAGCGCTTGAGAAGCTCGAATCAGACAACATAGACCTCGTGCTGCTCGATATCAAGATGCCAGGCATGGACGGTGTGGAGGTCCTGAGAAAGGTGAAAGAGAGGTGGAAGGAGTTGCCTGTCATACTCTGTACAGCCTATCCCCACTACAAACAGGAGTTCGGCACATGGGCCTCGGATGCCTACGTTGTAAAGTCCTCTGACCTGAGGGAGCTCAAGGAAAAGGTAAAGGACATATTGAAGATGTCGTCCTGACAGCGGAAAAAAAACCGCGGGATATGCGTTCCGATTTCACAACATGGGGGGTTAGCTCAGCTGGGAGAGCGTCGCGTTCGCAATGCGAAGGTCGGGGGTTCGAATCCCCTACCCTCCACCAGAAAGATCAAGGGGTCGGCCCGGTTCGGGTTCGGCCCCTTTTTTTTGTGGGTGCAACAATGCAGCCATCGTGAATAGAGGCTTGTCTCAGTCGGTTATCCTCTGCCCTGATGCTTGTGCAACGAGGCTCAGGCACATAGCCGGCACGAGGCCTGCCTGCCGACAGACAGGTCGGGCTTGAAACAGTATCTCAAGATAGAGCAGATCAACGAACCTGAAAGGGAAGAGGCTACGGCATAGAGCAACCATCCCGGATTGGGACCACCATAAATGTGCGAAAAATTCTGGAGAGTGCCATCACATGTCAACGGGCTGACCCCGTGTTCTGACTTTACCTTGAAAACCATTGACAGCGGCATCAATTTCATTACAATGAATATATGTTCAGTAAAGTGAAAACATTGGAGGCTAATAACCCGCTTGCCGACCTCCTCGTAAAGACAAGCCACCAGAAGGTCATAGCCTTCTTTCTTGCCCGTCCGACCGGACAGTTCTACGGCGCAGAGATATCCGATAAGACAGAAATAAGCATCGGGCAGATAAGTAAGGTCCTTGGAGACCTCAGGAAGGCAGGGCTCGTTGAGATGGAGCGCAAGGGTAGGACGGAGCTCTACAGCATCGTCTTCGACAATCCGGCGCTAAGGGTTTTCAAGGTCCTTAACACGATCATCTCCATAGAACCTCTTGTCGAAAGCCTCAGGAGCGTGAGCAAGCGGGTCGTACTTTACGGAAGCTGTGCCAGCGGTACGAATATAGAAGAAAGCGACCTCGACCTCCTCGTCGTAAGCGCCAGGAAGGGTGAAGTGGAGGAGATAATTTCTGCCTTTCCGGCCAGTGCGTACTACGGATTCTCGGAGATCAGGGCCGTGGTAAAAACCCCGGCCGAGTGGGCGGCCCTTGAAGATAAGGACCCGGTATTCTACAACGAGATCATAAAGGGGATCGCCCTTTACGAAAAGGAGATAGATGAGTCGAGACTTTAAAAAATGTCTTGAGAAAAAAAGTCTCTACAGGTCCGAGGACGCAAAGGGTCTTTCGAAGAATGAACTCATATCGGCAGGAGACGACCTGGAGGAGGCAAGGCTGAGTCTCGCCGGGAGACGTTTCAAGTGGGCGACTATCCAGGCCTATTACTCAATGTTCCATGCCGCGAGGGCGCTCCTGTATTCCAGAGGATACCGCGAGAGAAGCCACTACTGCGTCATGGTGGGCATAGAGCACCTCTTTGCCGAGGAAGGCCTTCTTGACATGAAGTGGGCAAGGGCCCTCAGAAATGCTATGAGCATGAGAGAGGACGCCGATTACTCAAGTGAATTCTCCGAGGACGGAGCTAAAACTACCGTTAAGAACGCCGATGGGTTTTTAAAAGAGGCGAAGAGGATTATCGAGGGCGGTTGATAAGAGCTCACGGTTCCTTTCCAGCAAACGGTATTCATGTAGAACTTTCTCTATCTCCCCTTGACTACGCTCTCTCCATTATGATTTGTTGAACTGCGCATATATACGTTCACCCCGTAATATGGCGGGATGCGATGGAAGCCGTCGCGGTCAACAACTCAATGGCTCAACAAAATCTGTATAACAAAAAGCATTAAACCACATATCACGGAACGCATCTATGTCCCTAAAATCAAATTGTGACAACTTGTCAACTGGAAACCTCTCAGGTGTGTCTTCCCTTTTCATTTCCATTTATGCTCTGATACGGGACTCATTACTTAATTACAAACAGAAGAAACGAGGATCGCAAGACTTTTCTCGACACACTGGGCGTGGCACTGAGCCTGTCGCACATCGCAAGGCCGTAGCGAGCAAATGTCTCTCGACGTTGGTGAGCGTTTGTATCCAGTTCCATTTAGTTTCTACTACATCGAATTTATTCTTCCACACAAAATCTCCCTTAGCCGGATGCTTCACGTTCCCCCACTGATACCATGCGCGCCGTTATCCACCAGGAGGCGCCAACAGCGGTCTGCGGTCGCAACCTGCCATCAGTATATGAAGCACGCATCTTCGGGTCAAGAAAAATACCGGAAAATGCCTTGGCAGGGATTCGAGCACATGGTTACCTGAATACCAATAAATCCCGTATTTATGGAGATTGTACATAACACCGGACATGAATATGAGCCGTGACAGAGACCTGAAAGCAAGTGCTGGACGATCTGTAACGGCAAGGCCCCCACAAGGCACAACGAATTTTCTCACTCCATCGAGCGCCCACCTTGGTTTTAGCGTCCGCCCACAGGTCAAGTTGTCCCTTCCTCTTCAAGCCGACCGGGCTGTAATAGAACCCGGTACGGGTATGCTCGGTTTTCATGACCGTGACCAAAAGGTGTCGGAAAACTTTACACTTTTGCAGTTTAAAAATCCGGTTTTTTTGATGTTAACAAAAAGACCTTTTAAATCAAGAAGATACAAAGAGGTAATTTTTTGGCGTGTTTTTTGCATAAACTAAACAAGTCGCAAATAGTGTTGCGCGTTGATCTTTTTGAACTTTAAACGCTACTCGCTTAATACCAAGGGAACCTCTGATTTATTCGTCGGATCGTCATTGCGAACAGAAAATGAAGCATCCCGTCTTTGAGCGGATCAACAGGTTATAGATTGCCGCATGTCTGCGTGCGGCGCGCAGGCAGGCACCGCATTCCCTCGCTTAGCTCGGGACAAGCCTCTCAATGACATCGAAAAACGAAGTCGATCAGACCTTCCTTAATCAATCAGCAAGGAGAATCTCGATGAGAAAACGACTCACGCGGCTTCTATCAATTCTTGTCCTCGCTCTTTTCTGGTACGCCGACGCATCCGCCGTCACGATCGGCGGTTTCGATGCCTCTAGGGGCGGATCCTTAAGCCTCAAGTCAGGGACGGACCTGAGCAGCCTCAGGGGAGAGTTGGCGACAGCCTTTCCGGGGGTTGTGCTCGAGGAATCCGATGTGCTTACGGATTCATTTCTCTCAGGCCTCGATGTGCTCGTGATCTTCAGCATCACGGGGTGCTGTTCAGCGACCATGCCGCTGTCTCCGGCAGAGCAGGCGGCCGTGACCGACTTTGTCAATGCCGGAGGCGGGGCGTTGATCTTCGCCGACAACGACACCTTCGATCTCGCCACGGGAATAGCCGACACCGTAAACGAGAGCCTCATCGATCCCTTCGGTCTCGACGTTACCGGGACCTTTTACGGCACTTACCCGGCTACGGTCACCGATCCGTTGAGCAGCCCGGTTACGAGCGGTCCCTTCGGCACGGTCTCTTCGCTGAGCCTACTTTATCCCGGCTACTTTGACAACCTCGGCACAAATGCAACATCCTTGGCCACACTGAACGTAAACGGTAAACCCTTCCTTGCTGTTATCGAGCAGGGGCTTCTTTCTCCGACAAGCGGCGGTGTCGTTCTTTTTTCCGATGGCGGCTTGGCGATCAACAGTTATCTCGGCTATGCCGACAACAAGGCCTTGATCCTGAACGCCGTTGATTTTGCCGCGGATCCCGTAAACCCTGTTCCGGAACCGGGCACCGTATTTTTCCTCGCTTCCGGCATAGCCGGGCTGATCGGGTACCGTTATCGTTCCAGGAAACAGGCCGGATAGGCCGAACCGGCATCGTGCCTGGCACAGTGGTCAGAGTTGCTACTGTGTCAAACTTTATAAGATAAGGGAACTTCCGAGCAATCGGCTGTCATTCCGTCATTGCGGGCGAAGGGCCGAAGGCCCTCGTAACGACCTGAAGGCCCGCCCGCCGCGCTTTGCCTGTGGATTCAGCTATTGACAAGTGAATCAGAGTTTCCATAATACTCAAACGGCTGAAAAAGCTCACTCCATGACGGCCGATCCGCTACCGCCGGACCGTCTCCGGCCTTCTGAGCATCTCAACGAGCCTCTCCTTGTCCGTAACCGGCGGGCCGCAGCTTCCGCCCGTACACACGTAGGCCGTGGCCTTTCCTTCGATGCTCCTGTATTGATCCACCGCGGCCACACTGGAAAGGAACGAACAGCCTTCGTCCTCCGGCTTGAAGACCACGGTCATATCTGGTATGAACTCGCTTCTCAGTGCCTTCAACATCTCGCGCGTGTCCTCGCTTTTAGAGTCCCCGGCGATGACCAGGTTGAAGGACGGACCGAGGGCGAAGTCCAGGGCGGTGAGAAGGTGTATGAATGCCGCCGGGGAACGCCGTACGGGGGATGAAAACAGGCGTGCTATGGAGTACGCCCTGTCCATGAACGCAGTGTCACCGGTTATGCCGGAAAGGCGCAGCAGGTTTAGCATCGCAACGGAATTGCCCGATGGCATGGCGCCGTCCCGGCCCTCCTTCTGGCGTATGATGAGGCGTTCACCGTCCCTGGGTGTGAAGAAGAAGCCGCCGTCCGCCTCATCCCAGAAGCGATCGAGAAGTATGGAGTTCAGGTCGAGAGCCCTTTTGAGGCAGTTCGCATCGAAGGTGGCCTCGTAGAGCTCGATGAGCCCCCATATAAGGAAGGCGTAATCGTCGAGGTTGGCATCGAGCGCGGCCTCGCCGTCCCTGAACCTGTGCCTGAGCCCGGAAGCGGTAACCATGTTTTCGAATATGAAGTCAGCGGCCCTCAGGGCCGCATCCGTGTACGCCCCGACCCCGAAGGCGGCGCCGGCCCTTGCGCACGCGGCTATCATTAGGCCGTTCCAGTCTGTGAGTATCTTGTCGTCCCTGGCCGGATGCACGCGGCCTTCCCTGCAGGCAAAGAGCCTCTGCCGCGCCGACTCCACCTCGGCCTCCAGCACATCTGCCCTGACACCGGTCCTGAGTGCCAGATCCTCGATGGATGCTCCAAGGTACAGGATATTCTTTCCTGTCCTCATACCCAGGGCCTCGTCACGAAAGTTCCCCTCATCTTCGACGTTGAAGACCTCCATTACGAGATCCGCATCAGCGCCGAGCACCTTGCGTATCTCTTCTGCCTTCCATAGATAGAACGCACCCTCCCGGCCCTCGCTGTCTGCGTCCTCTGCCGCATAGAAGCCCCCTTCGGGGGAGGTCATATCCCTCAGGACATAGCTCAGGATCTCACGGGCCGTATCCCTGTAGAAGCCCTTCTTGGTGGCCTGATACGCCTCTGTATACGCGATGGTGAGAAGGGCCTGATCATAGAGCATCTTCTCGAAGTGCGGGACGATCCAGCGCTCATCCGTTGAATAACGGTGGAAACCGAACCCTACATGATCGTATATGCCGCCGAAACGCATCTTTCGCAGTGTCTTCTCCACCATCGCGAGCGCATCGGCGTTGCCCGTGCGCCTCCAGTAGCTCAAAAGGAAGAAGATGTAGTGAGGGACCGGAAACTTGGGGGCAGCGCCGAATCCCCCGTTTTCACGGTCGAAACGCCCGAGAAGATCCACGAACGCCTCGTCCATTACGGAACGGTCCGGGGCCTCGCCCGGATCGAGGGCAGAGACCTCCTTGAGCGCAGAGACCGCACCCTCCGCTGATCTCAAGAGCTCCTCCCTCCTCTCCCGCCACATGGTCCTTATGCCCTCAACGAGCGCGATCATGCCCACCCTTCCGAAACCTGTCTCCTTGGGTATGTACGTCTCGGCGAAGAAAGGTTTCTTGTCAGGGGTCATTATGACATTGAGCGGCCAGCCTCCGGTGCCGGTCATAAGCTGCGAGACGGCCATGAGCACGTTGTCCAGGTCCGGACGCTCCTCACGGTCTATCTTTATGGAGACGAAGGTCTCGTTCATGAGCGAGGCCACCTCGGGATCGTTGAAGCTCTCTTCTTCCATCACGTGACACCAGTGGCATGCCGAATACCCGGATGATACGAATACCGGCTTGTCCTCCCTCCTGGCCTTCTCGAACGCCTCCTCGCACCACGGATACCAGTCCACCGGGTTGTAGGCATGCTGGAGAAGATAGGGGCTCTTTTCGTTTATCAGTCTGTTGGGTCTTCTCTTCGGCATAACTGCAGCCCCCTTTCCGTCAACCATTCCGCGGCGCGGTACGAAGCTTTCACCCGTCTGCGGACAGGCCCGCCTTGCGGGATTGACAAGTGCCTGAACTTAAAGTATATCCCAGGCCGGGTGGATTACAAGTTGAGGCGGGGTTTCTGTGAGAGACTTAGAGGAATCCTTACACCACTGCCCTGTCCAATGCCCTGTACTGTATGGCCTCTGCTATGTGGTGGGAGAGGATCCTGTCGGACTGATCCAGATCCGCGATGGTCCTTGCCACCTTGAGTATCCTCGTGTAGGCCCTTGCCGAAAGCCCGAGCCTCTCAATCGCGGCCTCGAGGAGCGCGGTCGATTCACCGTCGATCTCACAGTACCTTCTTGTCTGCCTCGAGGTCATCCTGGCGTTCGAGAATATCCCCGTACCCCTGAACCGTTCCTTCTGGATCCCGCGCGCACGGTCCACGCGTCTTTTGACCTCGACGGAACCCTCGCCGCATCTAGCGCCGCTCAACTCGCTGAAGCGGACCCTCGGGACCTCGCAGTGAATGTCTATCCGGTCGAGGAGCGGCCCGGAGAGCTTCGCCCTGTAACGCTGCACCATCGGCGGGGTGCAGAGACACTCCTTCTGCTCGTCCCCCAGGTATCCGCACGGACAAGGGTTCATGGCGCAGACGAGCATGAAGTTCGACGGATAGGTAAGGGAGACGGCGGCCCGCGATATGGTGACACGGCCGTCCTCGATCGGCTGGCGCAGGACCTCCAATACGTTCTTCCTGAACTCGGGCACCTCGTCGAGGAAAAGAACCCCGTTGTGTGCAAGGCTCACCTCCCCGGGCCTCGGAACCTGCCCCCCGCCTATGAGCCCTGCGTCGGAAATCGTATGGTGGGGCGCACGAAAGGGCCTCTCGGTAACGAGCACACCTTCTTCGGACAGCATGCCGGCCACGCTGTGGATCTTCGTCGTCTCGATGGCCTCATCGAGCGTCATATCCGGCAGTATGCCCGGAAGCCTCCTTGCGAGCATGGTCTTGCCCGAGCCCGGAGGACCTATCATGAGGACGTTGTGGCCGCCTGCCGCGGCAACCTCGATCGCCCTCTTTACGTGCTCCTGCCCCATGACATCGCTCAGGTCGAAGTGCGGACAGCGATCCTGCCTGAAGCAACCGGCGAGATCCACGCTTGCGGGTTGAAGCACCCTTCTGCCGTTCATGAACTCCACGAGCTCCGCAAGGGACGAGACCCCGTAGACCTCCGTCCCTTCGACGACGGCCGCCTCCCGGCTGTTCTGGACGGGCAGTATGATCTTCTTTTTGAGCCTTCCGGCCAGAACGGCCACGGGCAGGGCCCCTCTTACGGGCTTTATGGCGCCGTCCAGGGAGAGTTCGCCGAGGATCATGAACTCGGAAAGGCCTTCATTCTTTATGATACCTTCGGCAAGAAGTATCCCAACCGCAACGGGAAGATCGAATGTCGTACCCTCTTTCTTTATGTCGGCCGGCGCGAGGTTGACCGTTATCTTTCCGGTGGGAAATGGATACCCGGAGTTCTTTACAGCAGACCTTACGCGTTCCTTGCTCTCCTTTACGGCATTGTCCGGAAGCCCCACGGTGGAAAAGGCGGGAAGCCCCCTTGTGGAGTCCACCTCCACCTCGACCGGATATGCCTCTATCCCGAGGACAGAGCTGCTGAGGACCTTGGCAAGCATCGTTCAAACAAAGACGCCGGCTACGGCGGCGTTTTGATGGCAATACCTGGAATCAGTTCAAAACACAATCTGCTGCGGGCACATGCGCCCGGCACCCTCACTTCTTTGCGCCCGCTGCAAGGCTCCGGCTGAAGTGGTCATTGACGTTATCGAGAGCGCAGAAGCTTCCGCACATGGTACAGGTGTCCGGCTCCTCGGGCATCCGGCTGTCCCTTATCTCCCTGGCCCTCTCACCGAAGAGCCCGAGCCTGAACTGGGCCTCCCAGTCGAGGTCGCGCCTGGCCTTGCTCATCTCCATGTCTCGGCGCGTATCCCCGAGCTTTACCATGTCTCCCACGCGGGCCGCTATCCGGGCCGCCCTGACGCCCTCCACCACATCTTCCTTTGAAGGGAGGGCCAGGTGTTCGGCCGGAGTCACGTAGCATATGAGGTCCGCACCGTACCTTGCGGCCTGCGCGGCACCTATGGCGGCGGATATGTGGTCATATCCTGCGGCCACATCGGTCGTGATGGGCCCTAGGACATAGAACGGGGCATCCATGCTCATCCGCTTCTGAAGCTTCACGTTGGCCTCGATGTCGTCAAGCGGCAGGTGGCCCGGCCCCTCGCACATCATCTGGCACCCCATATTCTGGCCGATCTCCACAAGCTCGCAGTTTATGACAAGCTCCTGTACCTGTGCCCTGTCGAGGCTGTCATGGACAGCGCCCGCCCTCAGCCCGTTGCCGAGGCTGAGCACGCAATCGTACCTCTTGAGTATCTCCACCACCCTGTCGAACTTCTCGTAAAGCGGGTTCTCCCTGTCATTGTGGAGCATCCATCCGACCATGTACGAGCCCCCTCTCGAGACCAGCCCCCCGTAACGGTAGCCCTGTTTTCTGAGCCTCTCGATGGTGAGCCTCGTTATCCCGCAGTGTATGGCCATGAAGGATATGCCGTCTGCACACTGCCTCTCTATGACGTCGAAGAGGAGCTCCTCCGTGAGCTTGTTGGGGTCGTGGTACCTCCTTATGGCCTCTGCAAACGCCTGGTACAAAGGGACGCTTCCGACCGAAAGATTCGTCGCAGAAAGCACCTCGCGCCTTATGAGATCGAGGTCTCCCCCCACGGAGAGCTCCATCAAGGTGTCCGCCCCCGCCTCTTCGGCCGCTATAGCCTTTTCCACCTCGGCCGAGACGTCGGCTATGTCGGATGAGGTGCCGATGCTTGCGTTGACCTTGGTCCTGAGCCCCCCGCCTATTGAGACGAGCCTGGCCCTGCGGTTGGTATTGTTGGGGATCACCGCCTTGCCGGCGGCTACAAGCTCCCTTATCTCTTCCGCCGATTTGGACTCTTCCCCGGCGACCTCCTCCATCTCCTTCGTGACGATGCCTTGCCTGGCGCACTCTATCTGCGTCATTCAGAACCTCCCTTTAACCGACTGTATTCGACTTCCGCTTCAGGACGGGTACCCAGGCCCTGCCACGCGCGAGCCGACCCGGGTGTACTTCCGCGCCGCCAAGAGGTGATGGATGAGCCTCCAACGTACACGACCGGCATGGACGGGACCGTCTCAATAGATGATCGTCCTTTCCATCTCCTGATTGGGCCCGCCGTTGAGCATCTTGACGACCCTCAGGCCGTCCTGGAAGTAATCTATTATATTGAGCCCGCCGTAGTCCTGTTCTATCCTGAAAAAGTTCTCAAGCCCAAGCCCCATTGCATCCGCCAGTATCACACGGTTCACCCCTCCGTGCGCCACTATGCAGACGTGCTCGCCGCTGTGCCTGTCTATGATCCTCTCAAGCGCCGGAAGTACCCTCTTTCGGAGCTCGGTCAAGCTCTCTCCGCCTTTTATCCTCGCGTTGGCTATGTCCTGGAAGCTGAAGCCCGCATCCTCGGGGTACTTCTCTATGGCCTCGTCCCTCGTGAGCCCCTCCCACCTGCCGAGATGAAGCTCCCTGAGCGCGGGAACCGTTATCGGCTCAAGCCCCAGCCTCTCGGCGATTATAACGGCGCCCTTCCAGGCCCTCTGTAGGTCGCTCGAATAGACGGCCCTGATCTCCCGGCCCTCGAGGAAGTCGGCAAGCCGTTCCATCTGCATGCGTCCCAGCTCCGTTATGTCCACATCACTGTGGCCGTTATAACGGAATTCGTCGTGCCCTACGACCTGGCCGTGACGCACAAGATATATCCTCGTCTCATTCATAATCGTCCATAAATCAGAAAGATGAAGACAAGAAACAATACCTCCCCTATCTCACTTTGAAAACCCATTATGTCCCCGGTCGTGCCGCCGACCTTCGCCCTGAAAAAGACCGTCGAAATGTATGCCGCCGGCACGATGAGCGCCATCGCCGCAAGACCGGCAGCACCCATGAGGTATGCGGCCATTGCAGCGGCAAAGACCGCTGCGATAACGAATGTACCGGTTGAGTTGCCGGAAAACGCCCTTCCCAGGCCCGCCCCGCTCCTGGCGTAACGTGCCCAGCATGCCATGGGAACTATCGCCCATCTGCCGGCGACCGGGAAGAGGAACAGGGCACGGCTCCTGATATCGGCCGTAAGAGAGACCACGCACTGGTATTTTAACAGAATCAGGAGAACGACTGCAACAACCCCTATGGCCCCCACCGAGCTCGTACGCATTATCTCGAGACGCCGCTCAGGGGTGCTTCCCCCCGCGAGCCCGTCGACTGTGTCCATGAACCCGTCGAGGTGAAGCCCGCCGTTTGTAAGAAACAGTATGACAAGGAGCAGTGCGCTCTCCGGTCCTGCAGGGAGCATGTCACGGAGAAGATAGTCTGCGCCTGCGACTACAGCACCCTGCAACGCCCCGACGACCGGGAAGAAGGCCATCGACCGTGAGAGCTCTTCGGGTTCCACGGTGATGTTCTTTTTTACGCTGAAGAGCGTAAGAAACTGGAGGGCAAGTATAAGACGTCTTAGAGGCTTCACTTTTTCTCTGAAACCCCGGCCTCGTCAAAGGTTGCCATCTCGTTGTAGATCTTCACACCGGCCTCGATGAGCGTCATGCCTATGGCCGCGCCTGTTCCTTCACCTAGCCTGAGGTCCAGATCCACGAACGGTCTGAGCCCCATCCTGTCGAGCATGACCCTGTGCCCCCTCTCTACAGAGACGTGCGCCGCGAATATGTAGTCCTTTATACCGGGCTCGAGCTCCGTTGCCACCAGCGCACCGGCCGTTGATATGAAACCGTCTATGACAACCGGCACCCGCCTCGACGCCGCACCCACGACGAGCCCGCAGATCGCCGCGATCTCCGGCCCGCCGACCTTTGAAAGGACGTCGAGCGGATCCTTGGGATCGGGCCTGTTCACCTCGAGGCTCTCCTCTATGACCCTCACCTTGTGCTCAAAGGCACGATCGTCTATGCCGGTGCCCTTGCCCGTAACCTCGCGTACCGGAAGGCCCGAGAAGGCCGCTATAACGGCGCTCGAAGGCGTGGTGTTGGCGATCCCCATCTCTCCGGTGGCAAAGACCACCCCACCTCCTGCATATTCTGTGGCGAGCTCGATCCCCACATCGATGCACTTGAGGGCCTCTTCCTCTGTCATGGCCGGACCCTTGCGCATGTTTCGGCTGCCCATGACGACCTTCCTCGAGATGAGCCCCTCGGCCGTGTGGCCGCCTGCTCCGAAGTCATGGTCCACGCCCACATCGATGACCTTCACCTCGGCCCCGGCATGCCTTGCAAGGACGTTTATTCCGGCTCCGCCCCTCAAGAAGTTGTAGACCATCTGGGCCGTCACCTCCTTGGGAAAGGCGCTCACGCCCTCTTCGCTCACGCCATGGTCCGCGGCGAAGACAAAGACCATCTTTCGCGTTATCCGCGGCCTGATCTCGCCCGTTATCGCCACGATCCTCTCGGCGAACTCCTCGAGGCGTCCGAGGCTTCCCAAGGGTTTTGTAAGTGAGTCGAGCCTTCTGCGGGCCTCTTTGATGAGCCGTGAGTCGATCGGCCGGATGGATTCAAGCGTTGATGAAAGGTTCGACATTCTCTTGCCTCCTCACAGGGATTCCTTGAAAATGCAAAGCGAGCGCCTGTCTGCCGTGCTACGGCACGGGCATTCCCCGAAGCCCGCTTCGGGGTTGGCGAGCGAATATAATACGAACTTCCTTACATTTGAAGGTTCCCTGTCTGCTACAGGCAGGCCTGAGCCTGCAGGGTGCTTCACACCGCAGGATATCCCCTCTTCCCGCGGAAGACCGGGGAATGGGCCCGCGTCGCATCTACGAAGCAGGATCGGGATGCGAAGGACCGACACCCATGCCAGGGGGCACCTCATTCAGTCCGTCACTTCATCTTGAGTGCGATACCAGCCGCAACGAAGAAGACCTCGTCCGCACTTGCCGCCATCCTCTGGTTGGCGAGTCCCGCGAGGTCGCGGAAGCGCCTCCCGAGCGGATTGTCCGGGACAATGGCGCAGCCCACCTCGTTCGAGACCGCTATGACGGATGAATCCAGGGCTGCACACGCATCGGCAAGCCTATCGGTTGCCCGGAGTATGGCGTCGTCTGTAAGGCCCTCCTCAATCAGGTTCGAAAGCCACAGTGTGAGGCAATCGATGAGCACCACCGAGGGGGCTCGTTGCCCCTCCAACCTCGAGACAAGGTCCACCGGCTCTTCGATAGTCGTCCATTCCCCTCCCCTCGACTTTCTGTGCGCGGCGACCCTCTGTTCCATTTCACCGTCAAGCACCCTCGCGGTGGCGAGGTATACAGGCCGAAGCCCGCCTTCCCTGGCAGCGGTCTCGGCAAGCCTCTGGGCGAAGGTGCTCTTTCCGCTGCGCGCCCCGCCGAGTATGAAACTGAACCTTTTGAGCCCCTTCTTCAAAGACACCCCTAAAACTCGATCCCCTTTCTGGCCTTAGTTCCCCCGTCATAGGGGTGCTTTATCTTGAGCATCTCTGTTACGTAATCCGCAATCCTTACCAGCTCAGTCGGTGCGTCCCTGCCGGTAAGTACGACCTCAACCCCTTCTGGTCGCTTATCGAGAAAGCCGATCACATCACCCACATCGATGTATCCGCCGTTTACCGCGCCGATTATCTCATCGAGGACGACCATGTCAAAGCAGCCCTCCATCATCCTCGTCCTGGCAAGTTCAAAGGCATCGACCACCGAACGTTTCACAGCCGGATGGTCCGTCCGTCGACCGGTAAACAAGGGGTGCCTGACGTTCGAGCGTACGAGCTCGACACCGTCGAGGTATCTTTCAAAGACCTCCTTTTCGCCCGAAGGGTCGTCCTTGAGCTTGAAGAACTGTACGAAGAGGACCCTCAGCCCCTGTCCGGCCGCCCTTACCGCAAGCCCTATGGCAGCGGTGGTCTTGCCCTTGCCCTGGCCGGTGTACACGTGCACGAGCCCGGTCCTGAGGCGTTTTTTTTCAACCGACTTCTCCCGCTCGCACACAGACATTCGTCTCCTGCTTTCGGATCAAGGGGACCCTTTCCGATCTCTATCAAGCAACAACCCGTCCCGGGACACCTGAAAGGCATATCTGCTCAAAGACGGCGTACCGCAAGCCTTTCCGTTATCAGACCTTGTGCTGGGAATTGGAACGGACCTGGATCCAAGGTATATAGGCTATCAGCTTTATGAAAATGTAGTCAAGGGTATTTTTCGGCAAACCGCAGGTGGGTATCCGGAAGCTACCGTCGGCACGCGCCTTGGTGCATCCGCTCAGTCGGCAAAGTGTTTGAACAGCTTGATCCTGGTGGGATGACGCAGCTTCTCGAGCGCCTTCGACTCTATCTGCCTTATCCTTTCGCGGGTGACGTTGAAGTGCTCTCCGACCTCTTCGAGCGTATAGTCGGTCGCCTCACCGATCCCGAACCTCATCCTCAGCACCTCCTCCTCGCGCGTGCTCAGTGTGGCGAGTATCCGGTTCATGTGGTCGATGAGGTTGGAGTGCATCGCCTCTTCCGCTGGAGAGGCGGCGTTCCTGTCCGGTATGAAGTCGCACAAGAATCCGCCGTCCTCCTCTCCCACGGGGGTCTCGAGCGAGACGGGATCGCGTGTTATCTTGAGCGCCTTCCTGACCTTGTCCACTGATATGCCCATCTTTTCGGCCACCTCTTCGGGCGTGGGCTCCCTGCCGTTGAGCTGCACGAAATGGCGCGTGATACGCTGGAGCCTGTTTATGGTCTCGGTCATGTGTACCGGTATGCGGATTATCCTTGACTGATCGGCGATGGCCCTCGAGATGGACTGCCTTATCCACCACGTGGCATAGGTCGAGAACTTGTAGCCCCTGGTGTATTCGAACTTTTCGACCGCCCTCATGAGACCGATATTGCCCTCCTGTATGAGGTCGAGAAAGTGCAACCCCCTGTTGAGAAACCTCTTGGCTATACTGACGACAAGCCTGAGGTTGGCCCTGATGAGTTCTTCCCTTGCGGCGTCTATGCGCAGCTTGGATTTTCCGAGCCTCCTCACTGCCTTCGAAAGCCCTTCCCCGTCCAGTCCCGTACGTGCCTCAAGGGCCCTTAGTTCCCTGCGCGCCTCCTTGAGCCGCTTTACCGCCCTTCTGAACTCATCCTCCCCCACCACGAGATCCACCTTCTCGCCCCTTTTAAGCCTCCTGTCGACCTCGAGTATCTCGCCTTCGCGGAGCTTGAGCTTCCTCTCCACCGAAGAGACCCTTCTCCTCAACCTCCTGTGCTCCCTCGCACATTCGCAGAATGCCTTGTATAGCCTCTCAAGCAGCCTGGACCTACTGCCGATGCCGGCCAAAAGTTCGACAAGCCGCTCCTCATCTCCAACCCTGGCGGTCTCCCTGCGGCCGTTGGACGAAATAAGCCTCTTGTAACGCCGCTCAACCTGTGCTATGGCCTTCAACAGCCTCTCAGGCTCACCCTCCTCGTCAGCCAACGCCTCCTCGCCTTCCACCGCGGCGTCCCTCGACCGGTCCGAAAAGTCATGCCTTGCCAGTATCTCGTCCTTCAGCCTGTTGAGCTCCGCAAGAAGGAGCGGGCTTCTGAGAAACTCCCTTATCATCTCCTCTCTGCCGCACTCTATCCTCCTGCCCAGCTCCATCTCCTCCTGCTTTGAGAGAAGCGTTCCCTTGCTCATCTCCCTGAAGTAACTCCGGACAGGGTCCAGCTCGCCTGCGACGTAATCGGGGCGGTCTGCCTCCTCGAACGCTGCGTTCCCGTCCCGGCTACATTCGAGGTCCTGGGCGGGGTCCATCAGGTCCTCGTGGAGATCAACGTGATCCATTTCTTCCAATGTCTTGTGCGAACCGCCGTTACCGGAACCGTGAGAGGTCAGTTTCATCACCGATGCTCCTTTGATGGTATGTGGGCTATCATGCTGTCTTCTGAACAGACGGGCTACCGTTCGCCTTCGGGGCCCATTTTTCCGAGTATCTTGCGCACAAGATCTTCATGGCCGCTCTCCTCGAGCCTCCTTAGCATCTCGACGGTCGCCCTTCTGGGCCTGCCTGCCTCCAGTATCTTCCTCGTGCAGTCATCGAGCATCCTCTCTGGCGACTCCATGAAGCCCTTTTCATCGCTGAAGATGGTCTCTGCCACGAAACCCCTTACATCCTCGTCATACACCCGGTCGAACACCTTTTCCGGCTCCGTAACCCCGTCTTCGTACAATGAGGCTACGACTCTGGCGACCTCTTTCAGGAGCGGGGTCCTGAAAAGGGCGAAGGCCTCTTTCACCCTCTCGCTGTAGAGCTCCGGATGCCTGAGGATCACCTTCAACACCATGGACTCCGCAAGCCTCGAACCATCCGGCCTCAACACACCCTTCAGGATCCGCGACGGGGTTGAACCCTGACTCGAGGCAAGGTTCATGGCCTCGTACACCGCCCTTGCGTCTACACCGAGAACGGACGCGACCATGGCCACGTAATGCTCCCTGGATGCGGCGTTCCTTATCCTTACGAGCCTGGGCACGGCCTCGTCCAGATACGCCGCCTTGCCGTCGGCAGAGCCCGTATCGTGGACCCTTTTGAGCTCCTTCAAGAAAAACTCCATGATCGGCTCTGCACCGCGGATCTCCTCTTCGAGCCTTTCTCTCCCCTCCCTTTTGAGGAAGTCGTCCGGATCGCATCCGTCCGGAAGCACCACCACCCTTGTTGGCATCTCTTCGGACAGGGCCAGGTCCAGCCCCCTCAGGGCCGCCTTTCTTCCCGCCTCGTCCGCGTCAAAGAGCATGCACACCGAGCCGGCGTAGCGCTTCAAAATCCTTACGTGTCCCGGTGTAAGGGCCGTGCCCATAGTCGCGACACTGTTCGTCAACCCCGAACGGTGCAGGGCTATGAGGTCGAAGTATCCTTCGACCAGGATAACGTATCCGGCCTTGCTTATCGCCCCTTTCGCCTGGTACAGCCCGTAGAGGACCTCGCTTTTCCTGAACACCGCTGTCTCCGGCGAGTTCAGGTACTTCGGCTCTGCCGCGTCTATGCTCCTTCCGCCGAATCCGACCACCCTCCCCCTGATATCTATTATCGGAAAGATTATCCTTTCCCTGAAGCGGTCATAGTAACGATTGTCAGCTTTACCCACCAGCCCGGCCTTCACGGCGAGATCGAGGTCCAATCCCCTGTCTCTGAGATAGACCACCAGGCCGTCACTCCGCATGGGGGCGTAGCCGAGTTTGAACCTGCTCGCTATCTCGCCATCATATCCCCTCTTCTTGAGGTAATGCCTTGCCCTGGCCCCGGGTGTGGAGCCCAACGTCTCCACAAAGAAGTCGCACGCAGCCTGGTTCAGCCTGTATATGCGCTCCCTTTCACCTCCCCCGCCACGCCTGTCGGCCCACTCTTCCTGTATGTGTATTCCGTATCTCCTTGCAAGGGACCTTACGGCCTCGGGAAAGCTCATGCCCTCGTGCTTCATGAGGAATGTTATGGCGCTCCCGCCCGTGTGGCATCCGAAGCAGTAGAAGATGTTCTTCTCCTCGCTTACCGTAAAGGAAGGGGTCTTTTCCGAGTGGAACGGACACAGCCCCACATGATTGCGCCCCCTCCTCTTCAGCGGAACATACTCCGAGACGACCTCCACGATGTCGGCACGCTCCCTGACCTCTTCTATCTTCTCGCGCGGTATCATTGTTCAGGCGACCTCCACTATGGTTACACCGGCGCCTCCGGAGAATCCATCCCCTTGGGAGAACCCCTTCACCAGAGGGTTTGTCTTGAGGTGTTCATGTATAGCCCTCTTGAGCGCCCCGGTGCCTATGCCGTGTATGAGCTCGACCCTTTCAACCCCCTTCATGTGCGCGTCGTCTATCACCCTGGAAACCGTCTTTACGGCCTCATCGGCCCTTGAGCCGATGAGGTTCACGCTCATCGGCACCTGCGGCTCGCATTCGGCCGCCGCACTTACACGCCTTCGGGTGTCTCGTCCACGCCCCTCCACCTTCACGAGCCTCGCCCAGTCGACCCACACCTTGAAGTTTCCGGCCAGGACCTCGGCCCTCGACCTTCCGTCATCGACCCTTATGACCGTACCAACGGCACTACTCCCGCTTATGGCGACCACATCGCCCACAGCCGGTATGTAGGCCGTCTTGTGTTCGGTCAGAAGCGGCATAACCTTCTGTTTCACCCTTTCAAGCTCCTCGGAGGCCTTCTTGCCTGCTCCGCTTCTCTGCCCTTCAACGAGCGCCCTTATCTCCTCGCCGGCCTTGCTGACCAACCTGTCTACATTCCTTCTCGCGCTTTCCAGGAGCCTTTTCCTGTCGCCCCTCAACCTCTCGAGCGCCTTGAGCTTCAGCTCCTCCGTACGCTCGAGCCTTTTACGCAGCTCTTCGAGCCTTTTACGCTCATCTTCCACCATGCGCATTGACTTTACGAAGGCCCCCTCACCGCCCTCGAGCCTCTGCCTTGCCGCTTCTATGACATCATCGGGAATACCGTACCTGCCGGCGATCGAGAGTCCGAGGCTGGGGCCCGGCATTCCGTAACGCAGTTTGTAAAGGGGTCTCAATGTCTCTTCGTCGAACTCTACCGAGGCGTTGTCAAAGTCCCGGTCAACCTGCGCGTGAGCTTTAAGGAGGTTGAGGTGTGTCGTGACGACAGCCACTGCCCCCCTGCGCCTGAAGGCCTCGAGGATCGAGAGTGCGAGCACACTGCCTTCGGCCGGGTCAGTGCCTACGCCGATCTCGTCTATGAGCACAAGTGTAGAGGGACCGGCCTTGGCGAGTATCTCGCCGGTACGTTTAAGGTGTGCCGAGAATGTACTCAGGTCCTCGGTTATATCCTGCCTGTCACCGATGTCCGCGAAGACCCTCTCGAAAAAGAGGATCTCGCTATCCTCGGCTGCTGGAACGGGAAGGGCGGACTGTGCCATGATGGTCAGAAGGCCCACGGTCTTCAAGGCGACTGTCTTGCCTCCGGTGTTTGCACCCGATATTACGAGGACCTTCTTACCGTTACGGAGCAGTATGTCCACGGGTACAACGGTGGTCTCGCCCCTGAGCTCCTTGAAGACCAGCACCGGGTGTCTGGCCGCCCTGAGCTCGAAACCGCCGTCTTTTTTCATGACCGGTATGACACCGCGTATGCGGCCTTTGAAGAGGGCCTTTGCCTGTATAAAGTCGAGCGCCGCCGCTATGGAAAGATCTGCGTAGAGCCGGTCCCTTACGCTCAAGACCATCGAGGAGGCCCGCTTGAGTACCTCTATCTCCTCCTGCTTCTCTTCCTTCTTGAGTATCGCCACACGGTTATTTAGCTCCACCACCTGAAAGGGTTCTATGAAGTACGCGGCCCCGCTGGAGGACCTGCCGTGGACTACACCCGGGAAACGGGTGTGAAAACCGGCCCTTACACACAGCACGTAACGGTCGTCCCTGATGGTGAAGAACTCGTCCTGCAGGCTTTCCCTGACCCTCCTGTCCTTTACGAGCTCTTCAATTATGCGCCTGCACCCCCGCCTTGAGGCAGCAAGATCCTCCCTTATCTCCCTGAGCCTGCCGGAGGCATCGTCCTTTATTTCTCCTCTTTCATCGAGTATACCGGAAAGCGCATCGAAGAGTGAACGTGGCGTAGAGAGGGAATCGAGCCTCGAGGCCATAATGGGGAAGGAGCCTTTGAGCGCGGGGTCGGAGACCCCCTTCAATAAAAGGATGCTCTCTACGGTGTGCTTCACCTCAAGAAGCTCGTCGGGCAAGAGGTAGGCCCCGCCCGGCCTTAACCTCGACATGAGACCGCGTATGTCGCTGATACCGCCGAGAGGGAGGGTCCCGTGCCGGCCGGTGAACTCTACGGCCTCTCGGAGCTCGTCATAGGCCCTTTGGATCTGCACGAAGTCGCTCGAGGGCCTCAACCCCGCGACAAGCTCTCTCCCAAGTGCTGTCGAGGCTAAGGTTTCGAGCTCCTTCAGTACCGCATGGTATTCCAGGGCATCAAAGGTGGTCTCATCCACGATACTCCAAGAGATGGTAAGGACTGTACTGCAATGTACCTTTCCGGGGGTTAAAGATGCCGGAAGCTCTGATTTATTCGTCATTGTGAGGAACCGAAGCCGCAAGCAAAGCCGTGTGGAAGCTATTACAAAGCATCTCCTGCTATGAACCAACTACTTGGAGAGATCGCTTCGCTGCGTGCCTGCGGTCCTTCGCAATGACAGGATGCAGCCGATTGATCAGAGTTTCCTGCAGATATCGCCCCGGGGCTTTTCCGTTACTTCCTTGAAAACCTTCTGAAGCCGGAGCACGGGATAATCTCCACACCGGCGAGCACATCGTCGAGGAGCAGGTTCACCCCAAGGTTGTCGCTCGCTATATGTCCGGCTATGACGACGTTTATGTGATGTTTCTGGGCCTCCTTGCGGTGGTCCTCGCTTATGTGCATTCCGACTACGGTGCCCACGCCCGCTGTTGAAAGGCCCTCGTATATCTTCTTGCTGCCCCCGGTGCCACCGGTCATGTCGACGAAGACCTTTCCGGCCCTCCTCTTCCTGGAGCCGACCACCACCCTTGGGCCCACCGTTTCACTCCGTGCACAGCCGTATTCAGGGATATCATGCAGTATGTCCAGGACATCCGACACATACCGCGGTGTCTTCTCGTCGAAGATCTTCTGCAGGTAACTCGAAACGGCGTTGTCCGTCGGGGTGTGCATGCACATGAGCGGTATGTCCAGGAGCCTCGCCGCATCCACCGCCCTTGTATGATTTGCAGGAAGGAGCCTCCTTTCAACATCCTTTATGCGCTCCGCCATGAGGTCCTCGGCGACATGTATGGGGACACCCTGCTTGAGCAGTATGGCGGACTGCATGTCCATCACCTCGTGAAGCGCGGCCATGGCCCTGCCCTCCGGATGGTGCGCTATGATAAGGTCCACGCCCTGTCCCTTTTCCCTCAGCCTGTCCGCCAGAAGGACCTCGCCGATCTCTATGTCTATACCCACCATCACCCTTTTGACCTCTGTGGCGGGGTCGCCGTACAGTATCCTCGTATCTGCGTAAGGATTGGTAAGCTTCTCCTTATCGAACCACCTCCTGTCCTCTTCCTTGAGCTCCTCGAACTCCCTCTTGGCCTTTCTCAGGTCTTCCTCGACCTCTTCCCTGCCCCTGGGGTCGAGCTCCATCCCCCTCTTCACCGCCTTTTCGTAGATCTCCTTCAGTTTCATATGCACTCCGTTAATTTCGGGTTTTATATCTGAAGAATGCACACGGGCACAGACTCCGCACGCCGCTGCCGAACGTACGGGCGTACATGCGAATCTTCATCCGCCGAGCTTTTTCTTCACGATCTCCTGAACCGTCCTGCCGTCGGCCCTCCCCCTGAGCTTGGCCATCACGGCCTTCATGAGCCTGCCCATGTCCTTCATGCCCTCGGCGCCGACCTCGGCGGCCGTCTCGTCCACAACGGCCTGTATCTCTTCGGCCGAAAACTGCTGCGGCATGAAGGCCTTAAGGATTGCGAGCTCCCTCACCTCCTTTTCCACGAGGTCATCCCTTCCGCCCTTCCTGAACTGCTCTATGGAGTCCTGCCTCTGCTTCGCGAGGGTCGATACGACCTGCAAGACCTCCTCGTCCGCAAGCTCCCTCCTCTTCTCTATCTCCTTGTTCTTGACGGCGGAAAGGAGGTACCTCAACGTGGAGAGTGTGGGCTTGTCCCCCGCCTTCATGGCCTCCTTCATCTTACCGGTTATCTCTTCTTTCAGGCCCATCGTCCTTGCTCCTTTCCAATCACCGCCTCTTTCGACATGATACCGCGGGAGGCATCTTTTTCACAAACACTGGCGGCTGAACCAAGCCGCATGCATCACTCGGGATACGATCCAATAACACAACCTGGCATCACAAGATCACCTCTACCGGGCGGCGAAGCGCAGAAGGTATCCGGACCGTCCTCGACGCGGTCCGGCAAGCTCAAGCACCCTTTTTAAGCTCCAGGAGCACCAGCTTCACTATGCCCTTGAGCGTTTCAAAGACACCTATGCCCTCCGTGGCAACGGCCTCGAAGTCCGGCACACCGTCGACATTGAGGATCTTCTTCAGCTCGGCTATCGGCACGCAGTTGGGTATATCACGCTTATTGTACTGGATAACGTAAGGGACCTTGTCGATGCTGTAGCCGTGCTCTTCAAGGTTCTCCTTCATGTTTTCGAAGCTTTCTATGTTCGCATCCATCCTTTCCACCTGTGAATCCGCGACAAAGACTATACCGTCGACCCCCTTGAGGATGAGCTTTCTGGATGCGTCGTAGAATATCTGGCCCGGGACCGTGTAAAGGTGAAAGCGTGTCTTGAAGCCCCTTATCTCGCCGAGGGCGAGTGGAAGAAAGTCAAAAAAGAGCGTCCTTTCGGTCTCGGTGGCAAGGGATATCATCTTGCCCCTTGACTCGGGTCTTGTCTTCTTATAGATGTGGGTCAGGTTGGTGGTCTTACCACAGAGCCCCGGCCCGTAGTAGACTATTTTGCAGTTTATCTCTCTTGCTGAGTAATTGATAAAAGACATGGCCGATACAGCGCGGGTATGGATTCTCCATATTTTGTGTTACGGGGAAGAGGTCACTGGAAGAGCTTTTCTATATCCTCATCCGTAATCTCTTCGAGGAGGCTTCTTTTCGGGGCCGAGGACTCCATGCGCCTCAGCACCCTTTGAACGCAGTCGTCGAGCTCTTCGCTGGCCTTCCTGACCCTGAGCCTTACGAGCCCGAGCGAAGAACGGTCGTCGAAGATCACAACGAGTATGACCCTCTGACCGACGATGGAGATATGAATATTGTCCTTTTCCCCCTCGTGAAAGAGTATGGAGAACTCCTTTTCCCCTATGAGCCTGGCAAGCCCCCCTGTTGCAGCGATATTTCCAGCGGTGAGCGATGCCAGGGATGTCGAATCTATATCCTTCGTATCCCCGCTGGAGGCGATGAGCTGGCCGTCCTTGTCCACAAGAAAGACGCTCTTTGCGTTGGCATCGGCAAGGAGGTGCTCTATTATCCTGGATATCTCCCGGGACTCCTCCTCGAACATGACCAGTGAAGATTGAACCATGACAGACACCCTTGTCTTATATATTACAAAACAAATACAGGGCGTGTCAAAGGACAGGTCCGCCCTGTACCCGGCCGCCGGGACGGGGCCCCGCGGATCCAGCGCCCCTTGGCAGGTACGGGCGGTAAGGCGGAAGGGTGCACCCCTTAGAAGACCCTCTTTCCATCCATCTCAAGGAGTCTTTCCCACTCGCTGTCGATCCTCTTCTGCGTCTCCTCCAGAAGCCACCTGTTTTCTTCCTTGAAGAGGTGCTTGAACCTGCCCTGCAGCTTGAGCCACTCTTCGATGGGTTTCTTCTCCCTGGGTTTGTAGTTAACCTTCAAGATGCCGTCCTCGACTTCGTAGAGAGGCCAGTAACAGGTATCCACGGCGAGCTTCGCTGTCTCGATGGAAAGTTCCGGCTTTGAATACCACCCGAGAGGACACGGGGATACGACATTAAGGAACGTCGGCCCCTCGGTGTTGAACGCCTTTTCGGCCTTCTTGGCCAGGTCCCTCCAGTTGTGCGGGGATGCCTGTGCGGCATAGGGTATGTTGTGCGCCACAACTATCCTCGTAAGATCTTTCCTCCACTGTCCCTTTCCAGGATGTGCAGAGCCGGCCGGCGAGGTGGTAGTGGCCGAGCCCAGCGGGGTGGCGCTTGAGCGCTGTATGCCGGTATTCATGTACGCGCCGTTGTCGTAACAGACGTAGAGAAAGTCGTGTCCCCTCTCCAGCGCGCCCGAGAGCGCCTGAAAGCCTATATCATATGTTCCGCCGTCTCCGCCGAGGGCAAGGAACTTTATGTCCTTGTCAGCCGCTATCTTTCCCTTCTTCTTCAACGACCTGTAAGCGGACTCTATCCCGCTTATGGTGGCAGCGGAGTTTTCAAAGGCCGAATGTATCCAAGATATCCTCCACGATGTGTACGGATATATGGTCGTCCCGACCTCAAGGCACCCGGTGGCCGTTGTGGCGACGACCGGTGCGCCCGCGCTCCTCAGTAGCAGCCTCATGATGGGAGGTATGCCGCAGCCAGCGCACAGCCGGTGTCCCCCGCTGAACAGCTCCTCCCTGGCAGAAAGTTCTTTTAGCGTAGCCATAACCTCTCTTCCTTATTATATGGTTATATAACCTGTAAGCTTCCCCGCCTCTCCGGTCTCAAGAACATTGTAGAGCTCGTCAAAGACCGCCTCTGCGTCCTCCACCTTGTAGTCCCTTCCGCCGAGTCCGAATATGCGGCCGATGACCTTCGGCGCGCTATCTCGGCCATAGAGGGCGCTGCGCACATCGGTAAAGAGCGGGCCGCCGAAGCCGCTCATCGAGTCCGCCCTGTCCAGGACACAGACGGCCTTTACACCCATGAGCGCAGAGGCTATCTCCTCGTGCGGGAAAGGCCTGTAGAGCCTCGGCCTCAGGAGGCCGACCTTCTTACCCTGATCCCTCAGCCTGTCCACGGCGACCTTTGTTGTGCCGGCAGCCGAGCTCAACACCACTATCGCCACGTCCGCATCGTCGAGCCTGTAGCACTCCATGAGCCCGTACTCCCTGCCGAAGCGTTCGCCGAACTCCCTTCCAACTTCAATAACGACTTCTTTTGCACCACGTATAGCCTTGGACTGTTCGTATTTGAAGTCAATGTAATACTCGGGCAACGTCATCGCCCCCATGGTGATCGGGTGGCCCGTATCCAGAAGGGACTGTTTCGGCTCGAACTCACCGACAAAGTCCTTGACATCACCGTCTTCTATGAGCGTGAGGTTCTCTATCGCATGGCTCGTTATGAATCCGTCCAGGCATACCATGGCCGGTGTAAGGACACGGTGGTCCTCGGCTATCCTTACGGCCTGAAAGAGGTTATCGTAGGCCTCCTGAACCGTCTCCGAATATATCTGTATCCAGCCGGAATCCCTCGCGCCCATGGAGTCCGAGTGATCGCAGTGTATGTTTATTGGCGCGGAAAGGGCCCTGTTGACCACAGCCATGACAACCGGAAGGCGCATTCCGGATGCGATGTAGAGGACCTCCCACATGAGGGCCAGCCCCTGCGAGCTCGTGGCGGTCATGACCCTGGCCCCGGCGGCCGCGGCCCCCACGCATGCGCTCATCGCAGAGTGCTCGCTTTCGACCGTTACAAGCTCTGTAGAAACCTTGCCGTCAGCGTAGTAACTCGAAAACTCCTCCATGATGGCGGTGGAGGGGGTTATCGGGTAGGCCGCGCACACGTCAGGGTCTATCTGCTTCATGGCATAGGCGACCGCTGAGTTCCCGGTCAGCACAACCTGTTTCTTTTTATCCGTAAGAGGTGTCGCCATCTCTATGCCTCCTCTTCTTCCATTGTTATGGCCTTGACCTTGTCGGGGCACTCCATGGCGCATATGCCGCAGCCCTTGCAGTGCTCCAGGTCAAAGCCGACCATCTTACCGTCCTCTGCTATAACAGCCGAGTCAGGGCACATGACCCAGCATATGAGGCAGTTGGTGCATTTGTCCTTGTCCAAGACGGGCCTCAGCTTCCTCCATCCGCCGGTCACATAGTCGTGTGCATTGCCCGCCTTATGTATGACACCCCCGAGAGGGACCTCTTTCTTTTCTTCGCAATCTTTCTTCATCGTCACTCCCCTTTCACCCCTTCGAACCCCCTCTTCATGGCCTCCACATTACCCTCTATCACCCTGGGGCTGAATTTTTTGGAATAATTCTCCTTGAAGTTGTCTATGAGCGAATCCAGCTTCACTATTGACGTTACCTTTGCAAGGGCGCCGAGCATGGGGGTGTTGGGCATGTGCCTGCCTATGGTTTCCATCGATATTTTCGAAGCATCGACGGTAAAGACCTTCGCCTCCTTACCGAGCCCGAGCTCCCTGCGCATCGCGCCAGCGGAATGCGTGGTGTTAACTATAAAAACAGCGTCAGGTGATGTGCCGTCAGTAAGCCCTGATGCCGAATCATCCGCCCTGAGCGTTCCGATCAAGGTGGGGTCCACTATGAGGACTATGTTCGGATTCTTCACCTGACAGTGCAGCCTGATCGGCTCATCCGAGAGCCTGTCGTAGGCCCTTACCGGCGCACCCATCCTCTCCGGGCCGAACTCCGGGAAGGCCTGAACGTACTTGCCTTCTCTCAACGCAGCCTCTCCAAGGAGCTTTGCAGCGGTAACCACACCCTGCTGAGCCCTTCCGTGCCATCTTACTTCGGTGTATTCAGCCATCTCTCTCTTCCTTAGTTTTTTTATACCCCGCAGACCGGACCAAGAGCGGGGTTGAAGATGCATTGTTTAATGCATCCCCGCATCAACTGCGAAGGGCGCCAAAGACTCAGGCCTCTTTCCTCCCTTGCATGGCCCGTCCGAGGGTGGAGGGGTCCATGTATTCTATGTGGCCGCCCACAGGGATGCCTGCCGCGATACGCGTAAGCTTCAACCCGTAAGGGGCGAGCACCTTCTTCAGATAAAGGGCGGTCGCCTCGCCCTCGGCATCGAATGCCGTCGCAAGGATGACCTCCCTGACGGTAACCGGCGCAGGCCGCCTGATCCTGTCCACGAGTTCCTTCACCTTTATCTCGTCCGGGCCGATCCCCTTGAGGGGAGCGAGCAGGCCGTGGAGCACGTGGTACCTGCCCCTGTAAGAGCCGGTCGCCTCAAGCGCGACCATATCCCTGTAATCCCCCACCACGCATACGGTCGTAGCGTCCCTTGACCGGTCGGCGCATATGCTGCAGGGATCCTTGTCGGAGAACGTCATGCACTCAGAGCAGAGGCTCACGTTCTCCCTCACGTCACGTATACTCCTTAATAGTTCTTCAACATATCCGTTCTTTGCATTCAACACATAGAGGGCGAGCCTTGAGGCCGTCTTCTCCCCTATGCCTGGAAGCCCTGAAAAGGCCTTAATGAGCCTTGAAATCGGTTCCGCGTAACGTTGCATGCCTTATAGACGAAAAATCGCCGTACCTCTCAACCCCGCACAGCCCCTCCGAACATATCGGAAAAGCTCTGCGGCCGTTGCTCATGGTCCATGTGTTATACGGCTGTTTATTCCGCGATGCGGCCCAAAGGCCGTTCAGAACAGGCCGGGCGGCAGGTTTATACCGAGCCCTGAGGTCACCTTGCTCATTTCCTCTGAAACCATCTCCTGGGCCCTCTTGAAGGCCTCGTTCACAGCCGCCATCACCAGATCCTCAAGCATCTCGACATCCTCCGGGTCGACCACCGAGCGATCTATCTTTATGTCGACCAACTTGAGGGCCCCGTTCACCGTTACGGTGACCATCCCACCTCCGGACGAGGCCTGACAGGTCTTTTCGGCAAGGCCCTTCTGTATCTCGGCCATCTTCTCCTGCATCTTCTGGGCCTGTCTCATGAGATTTCCCAGATTCTTAGACATTTGTTCTCCTCCGTTCCTCCACGATCCTGCCTCCGAGGGTGGTCAAAGCCTTTCTAAGGACCGGATCCGCCCCCTCAAGCCTCTGTCCGGCCGGCACACCGGCGCACTCCTTTTCCTTGTCTTTTTTGTTGATGCTTATCTCTATCCTGCGCTTGAAGAAGTCCTTGCAGAGGCCTTCCAGCGTCTCCTTTTTCACGCCGAGAAGGAAGTTGGCGCTCTTTGCATCCAGCGTAATACTGAGGACCGAACCGTCAAAGGAGAGATCGGCGGACTCAAGCGTTGTGTAAAGAAGCCCGTCTTTCTCCCTTATGTAACTCAGGATATCCCGGCCTGATACATCGTCCTTTTTTTCTGACCCGGGTAACGTCCGCTGTGGCCGGCCTTCAACCTTCGGTCGATCCTTTGCCGCCCCCGCTCCTCCCTGTCCGCCTGAGCGGTGCCTCAGGCCCTCAAGCCTTGCTATAAGCTCACCGACCGGCTTCATATCCTCGAGCCGGCTGGCCCTTACTAGCATCATCTCCAATGAAAATCGGGGGGTAGATGATCTTACGACCTCCTCATACCCCCTCGTAAAGATGCCGAAAAGCATCTGCAACCTTTCAAGTCCAACGCACTCGCCGAGGGCCTCGAGCCGCTTGGCCTCGCCCTCGGGAAGCCCCGCAAGGGCCCCGTCACCAGAGACCTTGATCACGACAAGATCCCTTATGTGCTCTATAAGCTCGGTCGAGACCTTCTTCAAATCATAACCGAAGTCATGTATCTTTTCAACAATATTAAGGCACCGCGCCGCATCTTTTTCAAGCACGGCCTCGGTAAGCTCGAATATCACGGACCTGTCCATGAGGCCGAGGGCGTCTACCACGTCACCTGCCCCGACCTCGGAACCCGAAAAGGATATGACCTGCTCAAGCAGGCTCTGGGCGTCCCTGAGGCTCCCTTCCGACTCCCTCGCTATAAGATACAGCGCATCTTCCTCAACCTTGACGCCTTCTTCGCGGATGATCCTCCCAAGGTGTTCGCCTATCTTCTTAAGCGGTATGCGCCTGAAGTCGAACCTCTGGCACCTGGAGTGTATTGTAAGAGGAATCTTGTGGGGCTCGGTAGTTGCAAAGATGAAGATGACATGGGGTGGCGGCTCTTCGAGTGTCTTCAACAACGCATTGAAGGCCGACTCCGAGAGCATGTGGACCTCGTCTATGATGTAGATCTTGTACCGTCCGTGGCTCGGCGCATACCTTACGCTCTCCCTCAGTTCACGTATGTTGTCCACACCGGTGTTGGATGCGCCGTCGATCTCAAGCACATCGACGGACGACCCGTTTGCAACCGCCCTGCACATGGCGCATTCGCGGCACGGGGTCGCAGTAGGCCCCTCGGAGCAGTTGAGGCACTTTGCGAGTATCCTCGCCACGGTGGTCTTGCCCACCCCCCTGGGCCCTGAAAACAGGTAGGCGTGGCCTATCCTCCCCGAAGATACTGCGTTGGAGAGGGTCCTGACCACGTGGTCCTGACCCACGACCTCCTCAAAGGCGGAGGGCCTCCACTTTCTGGCGATCACTTGATAAGACATATTGAGTATGCGTCACGAGCGGCAACCCCGTTGCTGGCCTTGGGGTCGGCTGGCGGAGCGTAAACAGGTTTTAATCGGACGATACAATGCACTATATGAATTCCTCCAACCCGCTGCAGATACTATCTACCTCCGGCAGACCGGGGCCGCCGCTTGCGGGATCAAGAAAAGACCTCTACCTTACGGACACTGTTGATAGCCAGGCACCCTTGCGGCACATGGATAAAGGCGCTTACCGTTGCTTCCTTCCGGACCTGGCGGGTTTCACGCCCCTCCATTGCGCAAGACCCGGCTATCAACAGTAACCGTAATCAGCACGCTCCATACCTCTCAAAAATGGCGGAGAGAGGGATTGTCCGCCTGCGGCGGACCCGGTATGGTCGGTATCTTCAATATCGTGCCTCTCGCCTTCGGCTCAACGCACACTCCGGTGTCCGCCTGCGGCGGACCCGGTATGGTCGGTATCTTCAATATCGTGCGTCTCGCCTTCGGCTCAACGCACACTCCGGTCGAACCCTCCGATTCCCAACTTCCCAGCCAACGGCATCTTATGAAAAATGGCGGAGAGAGAGGGATTCGAAC
>WGEY01000036.1 GCA_015492495.1 Deltaproteobacteria bacterium
CAAAAATGCTTGTTCCCCGTTGAAACCCGAAACTTGGCCCGACGCCTCGATGCTAAAAAACAGGCGGCGTCCGAACCACCCGCGGCGAAGTCGCCGGAAGGACCCCAGGCGGGATGAATATGGACAAAAAGAGTAGAAAGAGCATAGAAATTAGAATTATTCGGGAATTTCAGAGTTTTATGGGCTGTAAGGTTTTACGGATGACCTCAAATGAAAAGCCAGACGCCTTTATGATTATTGAAGAGGCAGGCAAACGGAAAAAAGTCGGTGTAGAGCATACCGAATACCATGTTGATGCACCACCGGGCGAATCTTCATTAGGCAAAAGAACTTACGGATTCTGGCGTCTTGTCCAAAGCAGCATTAGGAGACGCGTGAGACAACGCCCCAAGATTCAACATATGACCGGATTGGTTTTTCTCAAAGGGAATAAAAAAGATTGCCTGCCTGACCCTGAAACTTCCCAAGCAAAAAATTTAGCCAAAGACCTGGCTGGTGAATTGGTTAAACTGGCTTTGGACTCTAAACTGGCCCCGAACGGCAAGCAAACTATACGCAAGTTTTTGGATGAGTCTCCTTTGTTAAGGGACTATGTGCGGAAAGTCGAACTTGCAGGTACAGGCTCGGCCCGCTGTGTGTCATGGGAATGCGCGGATGCAAACGTTTCAAGCATCGGCGTCTCTGCGGAAGAAATAGCCGTAATCATCCAAAACAAGGCCAAAAAATTTCCAAAATATAAGTGGTATGACGTAAGTGAGCGCTGGCTTCTCATAAGCGCATCGGGGGCAACGGTTTTTAATTTGGCCGGAGCTCGTACTGAGCATGTTGATTGGGGATTGAGAGAGCTCCTGGACGCTTGCAGTTCAGCTGGCGTCGACCGTATTTTCTTTTGGGATAGGGCGTTCAACTGGTATAAGGAGGTCTGGCCAAGCGGTCGTCTTGTTAAACACGAGTGGAGGGCCAAAAAGTCCCTGGCGTAGACGCCATTGACAGGCCCGGACAAAACGGGCAAGACCGCCGCAAAGCGCATAACGCCGCGTTCTTCCAGGCTAAACGGGAAAACCAGCCACGAATCAAGGCGTTACGATTTTTGGCTACTTCGTTTTCACACGGTGGAAGTCACTGGTTCGAACCCAGTACCGCCCACCATCATGGGGTCCCCCGGATCGAGCCCCTCGGGACCGAATTACGCTTTCCCTCCACGCCGGGTACGTATCGATTCTTTTAGCTGATCCGGCAAAGAGATTCAGGACTGAACAAGGTGGTGCAGCGCTTGGTCGACCTTTATGTGCGGCACCGGGTCGAAGGGGGCTTCTCAATACACCACCTCGAATATCTCCACCGGCTTCTCCCTGCCCTTGACCCTCATGCAGCCGACCTCCCGGAACCTGAAGGAATCCGCGGTGTACTCGTAAACACGGCGGGTCACGAGTATCTGACCGCCGCCCGCCAGCGCCTGAAGCCTCTCTGCCACGTTGACCTCGTCCCCTATGGCGGTGTAATCCATGTGCTGGGGCGAGCCTATATTTCCCACGATCACCTCTCCGGAGCCGATGCCTATGCCCGTTGAAAAATGCTCCCTGATGAACGGAACCGGGATGGTCCTGAGCCGCCTCTGCATGTCGATGGCAGTCTCCACCGCAAGCCTCTCGTTGTTTATAGTCTCTACAGGGGCCCCGAAGAGCGCCACTATCATGTCACCTACGAACTTGTTCAGGGTCCCGCCGTAGCCGAAGATGACATCCACCATGCAGGTAAAGTACTCGTTCAGGTACTCCACGATCCTCTCGGGCGGGAGCTTTTCGCATACACCGGAAAAATTCCTGATATCGGAAAAGAGTATCGCTATGTCCTTTTTGACCGGGTCGAGCGATACGCCGTTTTTTCCGTCCAGCCCCGCCTGCAGTATCTTCGGTGAAATGTAGCGTCCGAGGCCGGTCCTGGCCAGCATCTCGCCCAGCCTGTTTTCACGGTACAGGGCGTTCTGTACTGCGCCGGCCGCATACAGGGCCAGTATCTCGAGAACCTCGACGTCCCTCTCGTTGTAGCAATAGCCGTCCTGCTCGTTGCTTACGTTGAAGACCCCGATGACCCTGTCCCGGAGCCTCAGCGGCACGCACATGAGCGAAAACGACAGCATGGCGCCCTCTATGTACCTGGGATCCGAGCGGACGTCGTTGATCACTTCGGCCTTTCCTGAGTCGAATACGTCGCCGGCTATCCCCTCGCCGGGCCTCAAGGATATCTTGGGGTGATACTCCTGTCCCTGGGCGGCCACGATCTCGAGCCTTCGCGTCTCTTCGTTGAGAAGCATTATGGATGCGCTCGTCGCCTTTATGAACCGGCCCACCTCGGAGACCGCCAGCCCGGCGATCTCCCTTACATCCCGGCCGTCAAACATCCTTCTTGCGATCTCGTGGAGGCGGGTTAGCTTCTCGTTTTCCGCGCGGACACTCTCGGCAAGACCCCTTCTCCTGAGCTTGCTTGCGGCCAGGCACCCGAGAAGTGTTGCAGCCATGGCCGCTCCGCCGTTACCCCTGACCCAGCCAATGAGCTCACCCTTGACCTCTACCGGGAACCTCCTGTCGCCGCCAGGGCGGCCCTCCCCCATCAGACGACCGCCTTTTGCGTCCTGTACGGTTATGGACGAGCCCGTGGAATCGGCGACCGCCCTGAGTACAGCCGCGACATCCTTTTCCCCGATGAGCTCCTTGAGGTCCAGCTTTTTCTCCATCCCCCACACCGTTCCTGCGATGGTTCGCAGGGGTTTATGTCGAGGTAGTCCTGTTGAGTTGGATACAGGTGTGTCCGGTAATGAAATATATTTTATTATCGGCGTATTACCTCTATAATTTAAATGGATACCAAAGTAACGGGTGCAGGCCCTACCCGGCCGCGGCACCGCACGTATCAACCGGACCGTAGAAACGTGAAGCATACCCTCTCCAAGTCCCAGTGCATCGTAGGGCTTCAGTGCCACAAGGCGCTGTGGCTTCTGAAAAACAGGCCCTGGCTGAGAACCTTTCCCTGTAGGGCACGCCTTGCAGCCCTTTCAATGGGCAAGGAGGTCGGCCTCTTCGCCCGAAGGCTCTTTCCCGGAGGGGTTGCGGTCCCGTTCGCACAGGACGTCTTCGGCAGGATGATAAAGGACACCGGAAGGCTCCTAAAGGACCCCTCCACCGGGACCATCTACGAGGCCACCTTCTCTGCCGATGGCGTCCTGTGCATGGTGGACATCCTGCACAGGGGCGAGGGGGGCTGGGAGATATACGAGGTAAAGGGGGCAACCGATCTCAAGGACGTACACCTCTTTGATGCGGCCATACAGTATCATGTCCTTTCGACCTCGGGGCTCAGGGTCTCCAGGGTATCGATCGTGCATATCAACAAGGAGTATGAGAGGGTGGGTGCCATAGACGTCCATGCGCTCTTCCGCATGGCGGAGATCACGACATGGGTCAGGGCGAACAGGCGCCTCGTTGAAGAAGAGGTCATAAAGATGCGAAGGTCGCTTGACGGCGGATGCCCGGAGGTCGAGATAGGCGCACAGTGCAGGGAGCCGTACGAGTGCGACTTCATCGCCTTCTGCTGGAAGGATCTGCCCGAACCTTCGGTATTCGACCTCAGGGGCAGGGGCATAGACAAATTCTCGCTCTACAGGAACGGCAAGGTTAGGTTCAGCGACCTGGACCCCGGTGAGCTCAACTCCAACCAGATCATGCAGGTCGAGGCGGAGCTCACGGGCAGGCGTTTCATAAACCCCGGCGGGATAAAGGCCTTTCTGGACTCACTTCACTATCCACTGTGCTTTCTCGACTTCGAGACCTTCAGTGAAGCCATTCCCCCTTTCGACCACACGCACCCCTATGAGCAGATACCCTTCCAGTACTCCATCCACTGCCTGGAGAGCGAAACCTCCGGGTTGAAGCACCACGAGTTCCTTGCAGAGGCGGGTGTCGACCAGAGGGAAGAGCTTGCCCGGGGGCTTTCGTCCCTCATACCGGATGACGCCTGTGTGGTTGTATACAACATGGCCTTTGAAAAACAGGTCCTGGTGAGGCTTGCACGGCTCTTTCCCCGCTACAGGGAGAAGCTTCTGAAGATCAGCGACAACATCGTGGATCTCATGGTCCCGTTCAAACGCAGGTACTACTACACAAGGGAGATGAAGGGCAGCTACTCCCTCAAGGCGGTGCTGCCGGCCCTCCTGCCCGGATTCGGCTACGAGGGCATGGCGATCGCAAACGGTGAAGACGCATCGAACGCATACTTGATGTTGAAGTCCGTGGACGATCCGGAGGAGGCCCTCGGCATAAGAAGGGACCTCCTCGAATACTGCAGGCTGGATACGCTGGCTCTTGTGAGAATCGTGGAAAGGTTAAGGGAGACGATAAACCGACGATAAGAAATGGAGATTCCCGGCCAAGCCGTGGTTCGCCTGAAGCGGCTTTGAAGCCCCCTGCAGCAAGCTGCGGGAATACGCTCGCTGTGCATTTTCATGCAGGATGAAACTGTGGTAGAATGAATAAAGATGCGGGGCAAACGAACACCCGGGAAAGCCCTGCATTCAAAGCTTCCCGCAGAGAGGCTTCGATCACCGAACCGATAGGGAAGGATGAAGTGCGGCCCGGACGTCTTCATCAAGGTATGAACATGGCATTCAGTACGATCAAGGATATAATCGACGATACATTCGGGGGTCTCTTCGGGGAGATGCAGGAAACCGGAGCGGCGCCGGATACCGCGGTGGTTCGGGTACCGGCCCATGACAGGGGCACCGGTTGTGTGGAAGTCACCGGCGGCAGGACGAAAGGTTACGGCCAAGAAGGGGATGGTAACAACCCCCTCTCCTCGGGCTTTGAAAGGCTCGACAAACTCACAGGCGGGCTCAGGCCCGGTGAGCTCACGATCATAGCCGGGCTGCCCGGAGTGGGCAAGACATCACTTGCGCTCAACATGGCGGACCATGTCGCTGTAAAGGCCGGGGCTCCGGTCGCCGTCTTCTCGCTCGATACGGACAGGCAGGAGCTTCTGGCCCGTCTCGTTTCGTCGCGTTCCGAGGTGAGCCTGAACAACATCTTCAGCGGTTTCCTGACGGATGCGGACAGGACCTTGCTCGACAGGGCCGTTCTCACGCTTTACAGCTCTCCCATCCTCATCGACGACGCCACGAAACACAACGTCCACACCATAAAAGAGGCCCTGACAAGGCTGGAGCGTCCCGCACGGCCCGGGCTGGTCATCGTGGACTGCCTGCAGCTCCTGACCGAAAGCCAGCGTCCTATAATGGACAAAGAGGAGCTGAGGTATATATGCACCTCGCTCAAGGGTGTTGCCACGGAGTTCGATATCCCGGTCGTGGCCCTCTACCAGCTGCCTCAGAGCTGGCAGCACAAGAAGGTCGTACCCCATCCGACCTTTCTCGTAAGCGAAGGCTACACCCGGGAGTACAACGCGGATGTCATAGTCTTCATATACAGAAGGACCGTCTGCAAGCGGTGCAACTCGCCGATAGAGCTCTGCCCCTGCCAGGTAAGGCACCGTGCCACCTTTGTCGTTGCAAGAAGCGACGGTACGGCCGGGGTGGCCCAGCACAGCTTTTTGAACCATGCCGTGAAGTTCGAAGACCTGGATGCGGTGCATGCCCAAAGACGGTGGCTCAAGGAATAACGGAGAAAACACCCTGCGAGGAAAAAACATACCATGAAGATGCATCGCGGGCACCTTCCCGGCGGCCCGCTGCGGAGAGGGTAAACGCCGTGCATCTTCTACACCTTCCCATACCCGGAGGTTACGCTGATGGTACATGAAGGAGAAAGGGCGCCTGACTTCACACTGGCCGGAACGGATGAAAACGGCGGCGAGAGGGACTTCTCGCTCAAGGACTTCAGGGGAAAGGCCGTGGTACTTTACTTCTACCCGAGGGACAATACACCCGGCTGCACGACCGAGGCGTGCGACTTCAGGGACAGCATGAACCGGCTTGCCCCGCGGTGCACGGTACTGGGTGTGAGCCCGGACGGACCGGACTCGCACAAAAGGTTCCGTGAAAAACACGGCCTCAACTTTCCCCTCCTGAGTGATCCGGACAAAAGGGTTGCCGCACTCTACGGCGCCTTCGGTGAAAAGAAGATGTACGGCAAGGTTACCAAGGGGATAATACGGTCGACCTTTTTGATCGACGAAAACGGGACGGTCAGGAAGGTTTGGCGCAAGGTAAAGGTCAAGGGCCATGTGGACGAGGTGATCGGGGCCCTCTCGGCGCTCGAATCCCACGGGGCCGGTTAGTTTGAGGATGCATTGAAGTAAGCCGGTGGCTCATTGAACCACCTCGCCGTAAGCCGCGGGGCACCAAAAACCCCTGTTAGTTGCGCCCTGCGGGATTGAAGCCGATTGCTCGGGACCGCTTCGGGCCAAAGGCCCTCCCAATGACAGGAAAAGGGCCGTTCAGGTATCGATATTCCTCGTTTTCCCGGGATGCGCCTCGCAATATGACAGTCAGGAGGTGCGTTCGATCGGATCTTTTCTTTCCCTGAGCGGAAGAGCCGGACTTCATAAGGTTATGCTTTCCCCGGCCGTGGAAGGATGATATAAGGTTTCGGTGATCACCGCTTGCGCGGTCTGCTTCACCCGTGGCTCCGGCTCGCCGCATGGAGAGGTTTCGGAACACCTCTTCCGCGCCCTGCCGGCCGTCCAGCCGTAACGGTTATGTCCAAGCCAACTATTACTATAGAAGAGATACTCCGGAAGGAGCCTTCCGAGGCCAGTAACGCACTTGCAGGCCTCGGCTTTACAGACGGCGGCAAGGCGCTCAAGGCCCTCTCCTCACTGTCCAGCGGACCGCTCAAGGATCTCCTCGAAGAGCTCGTGGAACTCTCGCTCGGCTCCGCCTCGCCGTGCGAGGCGCTTGTGAACATGGAGCGGGTGCTCGGTGCTGTGGATCGGGAGGTCCTCAAGATGTTCCTGTCCGATAGGCAGAACCTTAAGAACCTCGCACTTCTATGCGGCGCCTCGCCGTACCTCTCCAACATGCTCGCCCAAAACCCGGCCTGGTTCGAAGAACTCTTCATCGGGGGTGCGCTCGGCCGGAAAAAGGGGCTCGAGGAGTTCGCAGAGGAGCTCAAGGAGCGGACCCGCGGGGTCATGGACTTCGACGGAATGTCAAGGGCCCTCAGGAGGTACCGTAACAGGGAGTACATAAGGATCGGGCTCAGGGACCTCCTCCGCCTCGACGGCCTGAGGGGTGTGACCGCCGAGCTCTCGGACCTTGCCTGTGCGTCACTCGAAGCTGGGCTCGAGTTCTGCAAGGCCGAGCTTGTGCAGAGATACGGAAGGCCCCTTTGCAACGATAGGGGGGAAGAGCGGGAGGCCGGCTTCTCGGTCACAGGGCTCGGCAAGCTCGGCGGCCGGGAGCTCAACTTCTCGTCGGACATCGACGTACTCTACATCTATTCTACCGAAAAGGGCGAGACCACCGGGGCGGAAGGAAAGGAGCACACCAGGATACCGCTTCACGTCTTCTTCAAGAAGCTCGCAGAAAGGCTTACCAGGCTCATCTCGTCCGTCACCGAGGACGGCTTCGTCTTCAGGGTGGACCTGGACCTCAGGCCAGAAGGCCGTAACGGCGAGCTTGTAAACTCCCTCAGGAGCGCCGAGGTCTACTACGAGTCATGGGGACAGACCTGGGAAAGAAGCGCCATGATAAAGGCAAGGCCTGTGGCAGGGTGTAAGGAGCTCGGCAAAAGGTTCATTAAGATGATCGAGCCCTTCGTATACCGCAGGTACCTGGACTTCACGGCCATAGAGGAGATAAAGGCCATGAAGGAGAGGATCGACCTGGAGCGGCTCCGCAGAAGGCCTGATACAATCGATGTAAAGCTCGGCGCAGGGGGGATAAGGGAGATAGAGTTCTTCTGCCAGGTGCTGCAGCTCATCTACGGGGGCAGGAACCCGGCCCTGCGGGAACGCAACACGTTGAGGACCATAGAGAGGCTCTGCGAGGAAGGCCTGTTGAAGGAGGCCGATGCAGAGGTGCTCGAAGGGGGCTACGTGTTCCTGCGTAACCTCGAACACCGTATCCAGATAATAGACGGCCGCCAGACCCACGCCGTCCCGGCCAAGCCCGAAGAGCTCGAAAGGCTTGCCCGCATGATGGGTTTTACGGACAGGGAGGGCAGGGGTGCGGCCGAGTGGTTCTGGCAGGCATACAGGGATCTTACGGGCAAGGTGCACGGGATCTACCGCACGCTCTTCTATTCGCCCTCGGACGTCATTGAAAAGGGGGTCCCGGAGGATGTGGCCCTTGTTCTTTCCAGGGAGGTCCCGGACGAGGAGGCGTGTGCCATGCTGAAGGGGCTGGGGTTTGTACACACAACTGCGGCCCTGAGATGTGCACGCCTCCTCAGGGACGGCCCCGCGCACCTGCGCCTGCCTTCAAGGGCCCGGGCCCTGAGGGAAAGGCTTGCACCCTACCTCGTGGCAAAGGCTGCCCGAACGGCTGATCCTGACATGGCGCTGGCCAACATGGAGCGCTTTACAGCGGCCATGGGCGCAAGGACCGGCCTTTACGCCCTGCTCGCAGAAAACCCGGGGCTCACGGAGCAGCTGCTCAGGATATTCGGTGCAAGCGCCTTTCTCGCAAACTCCCTCATAGAGCACCCGGAAAACCTCGACATCCTCCTTGACAAGGAGATGTCGAGACCGGTGAAGGCCCGGGAAGAACAGCTCAGCGAGCTCCGGGAGCAGCTCGGCGGAGCCGCTGATTACGAGGAGAAGCTCGAAGCCCTCAGGCGGTACAGGAACCAGGAGTTCCTCAGGATAGGCATAAACGACATCCTGGGCTCTCTCCCGGCCGAAGAGGTCTCCAGCCAGTTGACCTCGCTCGCAGAGGCGGCGATCGATGTGGCGCTGGATATGGCCCTTGAAGCACTTATCCATAGGTACGGAAGGCCCGGGGACGAGAGGTTCTTTGTCGTGGGGATGGGCAAGCTCGGTGGCAGAGAGATGATCTACGGCTCGGACCTCGACATATTCTTCATCTACTCGGAGCGAGGGGAAAAACAGGAGACCACGGGACCCAGGGTCATCTCGAACCATGAGTTCTACGTACGCCTGGCCCAGAGGATCATTAGCATACTCTCCCTGAGGACAAAGGGCGGGATCGTCTTCACCGTGGACACGAGGCTCAGGCCCTCGGGCACCTCGGGCCCTCTCGTGGTATCGAAGACCTCCTTTCTTAGATACCACAGGGAAAGGGCGACGGTCTGGGAGAGGCAGGCCGCGCTCAAGGCACGGGTCGTTGCCGGCCGGAGGGCCTTCGGAGAGGAGGTGCTCGAAGAGCTTTCCGGGATCATCCACTCGAGGCCGCTCGCAGCAGAGGAGGTGGAGGAGCTCCTCAGGATAAGGAAACGCATGGAGGATGAGATAGCCCGTGAAGGCCCGCAGAGGATCGACATAAAGACCGGCAAGGGCGGCGTTGTGGATATCGAGTTTCTCGTGCAGGCCCTTCAGCTGCGTTTCGGCCGGAGCCGTCCCGCGTTGAGAACGCCCCATACGCTGACAGCACTCAACAGGCTCCTCGAGCTGGGGATAATCTCCGAAGACGACCATGCATTCCTGGTCGAGACCTACAGGTTCTACAGGCTCCTTGAAACGAGGCTCAGGATCATGCACGATACGGCAGCCTGTGTGTTGAGGCCGGGTGACGAGGCCCTGAGGGGGGTTGCGAGAAGGGCCGGTTACGGCGGCGAGAGGCCCGAGGAAGGGCTCTTGACGGATTACATGGCAAGATCAAAAAGGACACGGGAGATATACCTCAAGATCATGGAGGGGTTGAAGGGGACGCCCTCGCCCCGGCCTGGCGGACGATCCACTTGACAAAGGGAAGCGGCTCCCCTATAGCTTAAATTAGGAAGGGGCATCCCTCGACAGGCTCTGTTTCGCGGATCAGGAGACACATGGGCTGTGCCGGCCGGATATTTTGAGGCTACCTGCAGATGGCTCAGGCCTGCCTGTAGCAGACAGGGAACCTTCTCATGTAAGTAGTTGTCTTATTACATTTTGCATTTCGCCCGCTAACCCCGAAGCCCGCCACGGGGAACGCCTGTGCCGTAACTACGGCGATCAGGCGCTCGCGATGTATGTTCAAGGAGGACTGCAGGCTATGGATGCCGGACCCGAAAGGAGCTCTTTTAAGGAGGTTATCGCCAGGCTCGACGAGGCGAACAGATACCTGAACCTGCCGGAGGAGATCTACAGGAGGCTTATACATCCGAAGCGCTCCCTCACGGTATCGGTCCCGGTGAGGACGGATGACGGACGGATCGAGTTCTTCCAGGGCTACCGGGTGCAGTACGACACGGCCCGGGGACCCAGCAAGGGCGGCATACGCTACCATCCCGACGTAACCCTCGATGAAATAACAGCCTTTGCCGCACTCATGACATGGAAGTGCGCAATAGCCAACATACCCTTCGGCGGAGCCAAGGGCGGGGTTGCATGCGATACAAAAAAGCTGAGCATAGGTGAGATAGAGAGGCTTACGCGCCGCTATACCTACGAGATAGGGCTCGTCATAGGTCCTGAAACAGACATACCTGCCCCGGACATGTACACAGACGAACAGACCATGGCCTGGATGATGGACACCTATTCCATGATGAAGGGCTGTGCCGTGCCGGGAGTGGTGACCGGTAAACCCCTGTGTATCGGCGGGTCACTGGGCCGGAAAAAGGCCACGGCCGCCGGGCTTGTAACACTACTGGTGGAGACGGCCAGGGAGTTCGGCATGAACATGGACGACCTTACGGTATCCATTATAGGCTTCGGAAAGGTCGGGGCGCCGTGCGCGGAGTTCCTGTCAGCACTGGGCGCAAGGATAATCGGTGTGGCAGATTCAAAGGGCGCTGTTTACAATCCCGGCGGGCTTGACGTAAAAGGGCTTTCCAGACACAAGGAGGAGTCAGGATCCGTGACAGGTTTTGCCGGGGCCGAGGATATCACGCTCGATGACCTTATCAGGAAGGAGGTTGACGTTCTCATACCGGTAGCCCTGGAGGGGCAGATAAACGAAGATAACGTCGAGGAGCTAAACGTGAAGATAGTCGCCGAGGGAGCAAACAACCCCACTACACTGGGGGCCGACATGGTTCTCAGGGACAAAAAGGTGTTTGTGATACCGGATGTGCTGGGGAACGCTGGCGGGGTCGTTGTAAGCTACTTCGAGTGGGTGCAGTCGCTACAGATGTACTTCTGGGACGAGGCCGAGGTCCACAGGAAGCTTGAATCCATCATGAAAAAGGCTTTTACAGACGTGCTCAAGGTGCACAAGGAAAAGAATGTCGATATGAGGACCGCGTCCATGATAGTCGGTGTCGGCAGGGTCGCCGAGGCCGTGAGCACCCGTGGCCTCTACCCGTAGAGGACACGGGTGCGTCGGTACCGACCCGGGACAAGCCACGATCCCCGGTATCCACATGAGCCAAAAACAACTTAAACTTCCGCATCTTAGGGAATTCCCTCGAACCATACACCCGGTGTCTCAAAGAAAAAAATCTTGAAAATCGGGGTTGACTCTGCTAAAGTAACCTCTCATCTGTAAACGAAGCCAAGGTTGTTCACACCTGTTGATAACCCTGTGAATATATCTGTTTGCACGACCTTCTTATGGATACAGCGACTATTTGGAAAGACTGCCTGAACGACGTCGGCAGGTACATAAGTCCCCAGCACTTTGCGACCTGGTTCCGTCCGATAAAGGTGCTTGGCGGTGACGAGTCCACCTTGGAGCTGGAGGTCCCGAACCGTTTCTTCCTCGAGTGGATAAAGGATCACTACCTCGTGTTGATCCAGGATGTTCTGCGAAAGATCACCAACAGGGATTATTCGCTTGTGTGGAAGATCTCCGAGGCGGAGCGGAGGGACGCAGCGGCCGGGAGGCAGTCGACCAAAACGAAACAGAGGGCTTCGGCTTCAGGCGGCAGAAAGAGGACCACGAAACACAACCTCTGCCCGAAGTATACCTTCGAGAACTTCGTGGTCGGAAAGGCGAACGAGTTCGCTCATGCAGCGTGCTTCGCAGTCTCCAACCACCTCGGCAGCAAGTATAATCCGCTCTTCATATACGGAGGCGTGGGGCTGGGCAAAACACACCTCCTTCAGGCCATAGGAAACAGGGTGCTTGAGGGCTCGGACTCTATCAACATATGCTACTACACCTCCGAGCGTTTCATGAACGAGTTCATAAACTACGTCAGCCGCCACAAGATGACGGAGTTCCGCAGGAGGTTCAGGAACGTGGACCTTCTCCTGATAGATGACATACAGTTCTGGAGCGGAAAGGAAAGGACCCAGGAAGAGTTCTTCCATACATTCAATGCGCTGTACGAGGCGCACAAGCAGGTCGTTGTAACGAGCGACAAGTTTCCCAAGGATATAGACGGCATAGAGGAGCGGCTGCGCAGCCGATTCGAATGGGGTCTCGTGGCGGACATCCAGCCTCCGGATACCGAGACAAAGATAGCCATACTGAAGACAAAGGCGAAGGCAGAAGGGATCGTTCTGCCAGACGATGTCGCCATGTGGCTTGCGTCCGTAAGCGGATCGAATATAAGGGAGCTCGAGGGATACCTGAACAGGGTCATAGCCGTCTCAAGCCTGACCGGCAAGGAGATCACCCTTGATATGGCAAAGGAGGCCCTGAAGAACCTGACCAAGCAGAAGGAAGAGAGGGTTCTGACCATAGACGAGATACAGAAGGCCGTTGCCGCACACTTCAATATCAAGCAGTCCGACCTAAAGTCAAAGAGACGCCACAAGACTGTTGCCCTGCCGCGGCAGGTCGCGATGTTCCTTGCAAGGGAGTACGGCAAGTTCTCCTTCCCAGAGATAGGCTCTTCATTCGGCGGCAAGGACCATTCCACCGCCATTCATGCGGTAAGGAAGATAGAGAAGGCGTTGAAGGAAAATACCGAGCTGTATCACGCGGTCAACAAGATTATCAACAGCATCGGTGTTGGTTAGGTGTTGAAAGCGGTTTATGGGGTGTTCATAAGTTGCACCATTTACCGCGTGGATTATTTAAGCTGTACAAATGTTGATAATCCGGTGACATATCAACCGGCAACAAACAGCAAAGTTCCTTGATTCTTAACGGTATTACTTGATTATAAACATATCAACAGGACCTTCTACTTACGAATACTAATCTTTTATTTTTAAAAGGAGCAGGCGGGATGGAGTTCAGTATCGATAAAAACGAATTCATAAAGGTCCTTCAAAGGATACAGGGCATCGTTGAAAAGAGAAATACAATGCCCATACTCGCAAATGTCCTCATAGAGACGAATTCGGGCAGCATCGATATACTGGCAACAGACCTCGAGATATTCATAAAGGACAACTGCCCGTCCAGCGTAAAAAGGGACGGCGCCGTCACAGTGAACGCACGCAAGCTATTTGAGATCGTAAGGCAGATGCCGGATGAATCCGTTGATATAAGCGTGGGCAACGAAGACAAGGTGACGATAAAGAGCGGCAGGGCCAGGTTTAACATAATGGGTCTTTCGGCAAAGGAGTTTCCCGCCTTTCCTGCGGTAGAGGAAGACAGCCTTACGAGGATAGACCCGGACACGCTCAAGGAGATGATCGACAAGACAAGCTTCGCCGTATCCACCGACGAGACGAGGTACAACATAAACGGCTTCTACCTTGAAAGGGATGATTCCCGCACGAGGATCGTTACCACAGACGGCCACAGGCTGGCCATAATAGAGAAGGAGACGGACATACCCGCAGAGGCGGGTGGAGTGATACTGCCGAGAAAGGGTGTCACGGAGATAAGGAAGCTACTTGAGGAAAAGGAAGGAACTTTTTACTTCGGTATAACGAAGAAAAGCGCTACAATGAAAAGGGACAACACGGTCATAAACATCCGTCTCATAGATGGTGAGTTTCCCGATTACAAGCAAGTCATTCCGAAGGACAATGATAAAAGTTTTATAGCTCCAAGGACCGGTCTTCTCGAGTCCTTGAAGAGGGTTTCTATACTATCATCCGAAAAGGTGAAAGGGGTCAAGTTTTCGCTTTCAAAGGACAGGCTGGTCCTATCATCGTCGAGTCCTGACATAGGTGATGCCACGGAGGAGCTGCCGGTAGAGTACGGATACGATGACATGGATATCGCCTTCAACGCCAAGTACCTCATTGAGGCGCTGGATGCAATGGATGACGAAAAGGTCGTGCTATGGCTCAAGGACTCGTTGAGCCCCGGTATACTTAAACCCGTAAACAGCGAAGCATCGGGCTACTGCTATGTAATAATGCCGATGAGGCTGTGAGGCCTCATCTGACGTGCCAGTTTCAAGGAGCTCCGTCTGAGTTCAGACGGAGCTTATTTAAAACTAAAGGAAACTCTGATTTATGCCTGTCTCGTCATTACTTCGCCGCTTAGCCTCGCAACGACGAATTAATCAGAGTTTACCTAAAAAAGAACAAAGGAGAAGGTAGGGAAGGATAGATGAAGAGAACGTATCAGCCGAGCAACATAAAGAGGAAGAGAACCCACGGATTCCTTAAAAGGATGTCTACACCGGGTGGAAGGGCCGTCATCAGCAGAAGAAGGGCAAAGGGCAGAAAGCGTCTTGCCGTAGACATAAGTACGAATAAATAACACCGTGCTAAAGGCTTCCTTTACTCAGGAAGAAAGACTTTCCAGGACAAAGGACTTTCTAAGGGTAAGAAAACAAGGAAGAAGACACCACACCGAAAGCTTCATCGTCTACGTGTTGGGTAACGGACTTGGTACAAGAAGACTCGGACTTTCGGTGAGCAGCCGCATAGGCACGGCTGTGAGACGCAACAGGATCAAGAGGCTCTTAAGAGAGTTCTTCAGGCTCAACAAAAACCTCTTCCCTGAATCCACAGACATCTTTATATCCGTTAAAAAAGGAACCGCGGTGAAAAGGTACAAGGACGTGGAGAGGGAGCTTGCGCCGCTGTTGAGGAGATTGAAGGTGTAACACCTTGGCAGGTTGTAGCCGCTGGATCCGCGTAAACATGACGGTTAAGATCTCATGGTAAAAAAGGTTCTGAGATCGTTAATAGCAGCATACAGGTGGTTTATTTCACCGGTGCTGCCTCCTTCGTGCAGGTTTTATCCGAGCTGTTCCGAGTACGCGACCGTTGCAATAGATTTGCACGGTCCGCTGAACGGTATTCTTTTGGCCGCCCGCAGGCTCCTTAGATGCCACCCCTTGAACCCCGGCGGCTATGATCCGGTGCCGCCGCCCACGGGAAAGACGGCAAAAGGGCCTGCCGCGCGAGGGAACTTCTGATTAATGTTGGACATGCACGGCTGGCTAAACGTAACCAGAAAATTGCAAGCGCAGCGAAGCAATCTCCAAGCCGCGTAACATGTATGAATTGAGAGACAAGGATGGAAGACTCCAATAAGCGTATATTGATACTCGTAGCCGTTTCCGTGGTGCTTCTTTTAGTGTACCCCTATGTGCTCAACAAGCTCTACCCGCAGAAGGAGGTAAAGAAGCAGGCGGCCAAGGAGGCGCCTGTGGCCGCTGTGAAGGAGAAGCGGCCTTCCCCGGCTCTAAAGGATAAGGCGCCCGCAGCCCCTGTTCTTCCGGTGGAAGAGGAGCTCATAACCGTAGAGACGCCCCTTTACAAGGCGGTGCTTACGACCTACGGCGGCGGGGTTAGGAGCTGGGAGCTTAAAAGATACAGAAAGACCAGAAAAAAGGACTCACCACTCATAGACGTCGCAAAACCGCTGAACGGATTGACCCCGCTTGCAAGCCGCCTCGAGGCCGAGGGGCTGCCTGAGTTGGCCGTGTTTACACCCTCCGCCAAGAGCCTTTCGCTCGACAAGGGAGAAAGGAAGCGTCTCACCCTCACCTGGACAGCCCCCAACGGCATGAAGACCGTAAAGACCTATCTCTTTAGCGGCGACAACTACACCGTTAAAAGTGAAGTGAAGGTAATAAACGGTTCGAACGGTCCGGTGGAGGGCTTCATCAAGACGGACGTCACCTGGGCCTATGCAAGGGCGGCCAAAAAAAAGAAGAGCGGGGCCTACGCCTACCACGAAGGTCCGGTCATCATGGTGAAGGGCAAGGTGAAGCGCCAGCCCCTCGAGGCCGGCAGGGAGGAGGGCAGTGAAGACATAAGCTGGATAGGGCTTGAAGACAAGTACTTCATAAGCGCCATCCTGCCCGAGAGGGATACCGGGAACCTCCTCTGGGAGAGCACCGTCACAACGCTCGATAAGAAGAATGCGGCCAGGGTCTCCGTTGGCATACCGTTTGACCTCGGGCCGGGTGATGAGGCCCTTCTGGGATACAGGGCCTACCTGGGGCCCAAGGAATACAAGCTTCTCAAGGCCGAGGGATGGCGGTTCGAGGAGGCGATCGAGTTCGGCTTCTTCTCGTTCATAGCCAAACCGCTCCTGGTGGTGCTCAACTTCTTCCAGCGCTTCGTCGTAAACTACGGTATCGCTATAATACTACTGACCATTGTCATAAAGATAGCCTTCTATCCCCTCACCAAGCACAGCCTCACCTCCATGAAGGAGATGCAGAAGATCCAGCCGCAGCTTTTGGCCATAAAGGAGAAGTACAAGAAGAACAAGGAGAAGATGAACAAGGAGATGATGGAGCTCTACAGGCGCCACAAGATCAACCCCCTTGGTGGATGCCTGCCCATGATCCTCCAGATACCGGTCTTCATAGGGCTCTACGAGGTCCTCGCCGTGGCGATCGAGCTTAGGCACGCGCCGTTCGCCCTCTGGATACAGGATCTTTCCGCAAAGGACCCCTATTATGTGACCCCTCTTCTCATGGGCGCCTCGATGTTCATCCAGCAGAAGATGACCCCGACGGCGATGGACCCGACCCAGGCCAAGATGATGCTTTTCATGCCCGTTCTTATGACCTTTCTCTTTCTCAACTTCCCTTCGGGCCTGGTCCTTTACTGGCTTGTAAACAACATCCTTTCCATCATGCAGCAGTATCAGATCCATCGCACGGGCTCAGGCGGCAGCGGAGCGGCCGCGGGCCCTTCGAAGCCGGCGCGTTCTTCGCGGCGCAAGCCTGCCAAGGCCTGAGCCGGATCTGAAGCGACCTTTTTCCGTCATCATGTATCCCGAAGACACCATAGCCGCCGTTGCGACCCCTCCTGGCGAAGGCGGGGTCGGTATCGTCAGGATAAGCGGCCCCAAGGCCCTCTATGTCGCACAGGCGGTCTTTGCGCCGGCAAGGGATACCTGTGAAATAAGGCCGCTTCGCCTCTACTACGGAACCATAAAGGATCCTTCAACCGGCCGTGCCGTGGACGACGGCTATATGGTCTACATGAAGGGACCGCGCTCGTTTACCGGTGAGGACACGGTGGAGCTTCATTGTCACGGCGGCCTGCTGGTTACCAAAAAGGTGCTCGAGGCGGTCCTTTCCGCAGGGGCAAGGACCGCCGGACCGGGCGAGTTTACAAGGAGGGCCTTCCTCAACGGAAAGCTCGATCTAAGCCAGGCAGAGGCGGTCTGCGACCTGATAAGGGCGCAGACAGAGTCTGCCATGCGCTCGGCCAGGGGCAGGCTCAAGGGCGGCCTTTCGAGGAGGGTAAACTCGATCAAGGAGATTCTCCTCGATCTCCTTGTCCGCGTGGAGGCGGAGCTCGACTTTGCCGAAGACGAGATCGAGGAGACCCCGTCCGGAACACTTTCAGAGGGGATCGAGCGGGCACGTGGAGAGATCGAGGAGCTTGTCGCGACCTATGAGCAGGGGCGCATACTCAGGGAGGGTGTGAAGGCAGCGATACTCGGCAGGCCGAACACCGGAAAGTCGAGCCTTCTTAATATCCTCTTGAGGGAAGAGAGGGCCATTGTGACGGACGTGCCCGGCACAACCCGCGACGTCATCGAAGAGGTTGTCGTCATAAGGGGGCTTGCCGTAAGGCTCATGGATACCGCGGGGCTCAGGGATACCGTGGACGAGGTCGAATCAATAGGGGTGGAGAGGGCAAGGGAGCGCGTCAAGGAGGCGGCCCTTGTTCTGTTTGTCGTGGATTCTTCGAGTGGCGATTTTTCCGGGGACCGGGAGCTCCTTGAGACTACGCTCGGGATGTCGCCGGATAAGAAGGTCGTTGTCGTTGCAAACAAGATGGACCTGGTCGGGGAAAAGGAAAGGATCCGCGGAGAGGTGGAAAAGGCATTCACCGGCCGGCCGGTTGTCTTCATATCGGCGTTCAGGGAGGAAGGCATAGGGGACCTTGAAGAGAAGATCGTGGAGGAGGCGGTGGGCCGGCGGCATGCTGCGACGGAGGCCGACCCGGGAGAGCTTGTCACATCGCTCAGGCACAAGGAAGCGCTCCTGCGTGCGCTCGAGGGTCTGGAAAGGGCAGGGGCCACCGTGGAAAACGGCCTGGCAAGGGAGTTTATCGCAACGGATCTCCGGTGGTCGGTCGACAGGCTGGGCGAGATAACCGGCGAGACGACGACCGAGGACATCCTCGACAGGATATTCAGCAGCTTCTGCATAGGGAAGTAGGGGGAGGTTTGGGTCCCGGTAGGGGAGAATGCTTAGAGATACCTGCGCCGGATCGGGGTCACCGTGAACATGCATCGCGAGCGCCTGTCTGCCACGACTACGGCACAGGCAGGCATTACCCGAAGCCCGCTTCGGGTAATGTGAGCGAAGTGTGGAAGTGTGATCGTATAATTCCTTACATGAGAAGATTCCCTGCCTTGCATCAAGCTGCAGGGAGCTTCAATCTACGGAAAAATCCGGGCAGGTTGAAGGGATCATCGCCGCCCACCCCATACCCCGCTTCTTTCTTCTCTTCTTTATCGCACCCACGTTTATACAAATTGAACATACAATATTCAATTTGCACTTGACAGGGATCGTCCGGACATGTAACCTGAACATGAACATGCATCCATCGCGAGCGCATTCCCCGGAGCTTGCTCCGGGGAGCTTTAATTGTTCAATCATCCAAACAAGGCTGCAGACATGATCAGGCGAACCCTGACCGACAGGCTGAAGCAAGCGGCGACTCAGTTTCCCATAGTCACCGTAACCGGTCCCAGGCAGTCGGGCAAGACAACATTGACCCGGGCCGTATTCGGCAATCACCGGTACGTATCCCTCGAGGTTCCTGAGCAGCGCCTGTTCGCCATGGAGGATCCGCGAGGTTTCCTGAACCAGTTCGACGGCCCGGTCATCCTGGACGAAGTTCAGCGCACACCCGAGCTCTTCTCCTATCTCCAGGTGCTTGTGGACGAGAACAAGGACTGGACGGGCAGGTTCATCCTGACGGGCTCGCAGAACTTCCTTCTCCTTCAGAGCATATCCCAGTCACTTGCCGGAAGGTGCGCAGTGCTTCACCTTCTTCCCTTCTCCCTGGCCGAAGTCGAAGGGCGTAGCCCCATAGACCTCGCCACGCTGGGGAAGAGCGCCCCCAAGGCTTCAAAACGGCCGGCGAAGGGCCTGATGGAAACGATCTTTACCGGCTTCTATCCCCGGATACATGACAAAAATCTTCCCCCGCAGGTCTGGCTTGCCGCCTATTACCAAACCTACGTGGAACGGGACGTGCGCAGCGTGCTCAACGTTGGCGATATCGAGACCTTCGGCAGGTTCGTCAGGCTCTGCGCCGGCCGCACCGGGCAATTGCTGAACCTCTCGGGTCTGGCATCCGACTGCGGCGTTTCGCACACGACCGCCAGGCGGTGGATTTCCATACTCGAGGCCGGCTTCATCGTGACACTGCTGAGGCCGTATTATGAAAACTTTGGCAAGCGGCTCATCAAGAGCCCGAAGCTCTACTTCCTGGATACCGGACTCCTGTGCTACCTGCTTCAGATCCGCTCCCCGGAGGAGCTCTTCCTTCGGGCCGAGCGCGGTGCGATCTTCGAAAACTTCGTGGTTGCGGAGCTCTACAAGAACTTCATGCACCGCGGCGAGCAACCGAGCATTTATTTTTGGCGTGATGCCTCCGGCCACGAAGTCGACATGATCATTGACCTCGGGCGGCAGCGGATACCCCTGGAAACCAAGTCGGCCCAGACGATAGCCCCTGATTTTTTCGACAACATTGTTTACTGGCGGAAGTTATCGGGCGACGAAACAGCCCCGGCCGCGCTCGTCTACGGGGGAGAGGAGCCCTTTAAACGCTCGGGTGTCGTTGTTTATCCGTGGTTCGTGCTTTGAAGGGCCGCGCCAAAGGGTGTCGGGTCGTAGGATATCAACCGTCTCTATTTGATGCGAAACCTTGTAGGACCGGACCGGGACCACCAATGTCCGGAAAGGACCGGGGCCCGCATCTTTTAACCGATACGGTGGGTTAAGCGGGAGGTCCCTGAGATTTTCTTACTTCGCAAGCGGAGGTGAACGGCTGGGCGGGCGTGCCGGGGTGTGGAGCCGCCATGCTGCGCCCGACAATTTACTTGCAAATTTGCATTTGAAATGCAAAAATACACGCAAGAGGTATCCATGCCCGATCGGTACATCAAACGATCCCTGGAGCCCGTCATACGGCGGGCGGTAAAAGAATTCCCGGCGGTGGTGCTGACCGGTCCCCGTCAGTCGGGAAAGACCACGCTCCTGAAGCATCTCTTCGGCAAGAGGTACAGGTACGTCTCGCTTGAGCCGCCCGATATCAGGATGGCTGCGACAGAGGACCCGCGCGGGTTTGTCGAGATGTACCCGCCGCCCGTGATATTCGACGAGGTACAGTACGCCCCGGACCTCCTTCCCTACATAAAGGAAAAGATAGATGCGGCACGGGAAAGGTACGGTCGATACCTTATTACGGGCTCTCAGAACCTGCTGCTCATGGAGCGCGTCACGGAGTCGCTCGCCGGACGGGCCGCGATGCTGAGGCTCCTTCCGCTTGCCCGTCGAGAGGCCGAAGGGTGTCCGCAGAAAAAACTTCCCTGGGAGATAAGAAGGCCGGTACATGAGAAGAAGGCCGTATCTCCAAAAGAGCTCTGGAAGGGGTTCTTGCGAGGAGGTTATCCCGAACTTGCGGTACACCCGAAGCGAGATATCACCCTCTGGCACTCGTCGTACATACAGGCATACCTGGAACGTGATCTCCGTAGTCTTCGACAAGTAGGTGATCTCACGCAGTTCCAGAACTTTCTGAGGGCTCTGGCTGCACGGAGCGCGCAGCTTCTGCGTCTTTCAGATCTCTCTCGCGACCTTGGCATAGCCGTAAACACGGCCAAGGCATGGCTCTCGGTATTGGAGGCCACGTACCAGATAATAGTGCTGCGTCCTTATTTTGCCAATGTGGGCAAGCGGCTTGTGAAGACACCAAAGGTATACTTTACCGACGTGGGGACGCTCTGCTACCTTGCCGGGCTCAGGGATCCGGAGCATGCGGCCTCCGGGCCCATGGGCGGGGCCATATTCGAGACCGCGGCCGTCTCGGAGATATTCAAGACACTCATACACCGTGGTGTCGATCCCCAGATATACTTCTGGAGGACTTCGGCCGGAACGGAAGTGGATATAGTGGTCGAGTCCGCCGGCAGGCTTGTTCCCCTGGAGATCAAGCTTACATCTACGCCCAGACCGGCCATGGCAAAAAGCCTGGAAACATTTAGAGAGGACTTTATGGACAAGGCAGCCCCGGGCTACGTGTTACACACCGGAGACATACGCCTCCCGCTCGCCGCAGGTGTGACGGCGCTGCCTTTCGCTGATTTGTGATAGAAGCTCCCTGCAGCAAGCTGCAGGAAGTTTCAAAAGCTGAGCAGTAAAAGAAAAGGACCGTACAGCAGCTCCGGGCACGGCATTGAGACTATCCAGGTAATTCGGGCCGTCCGAGAGATTCTGGATCAACCTCCAGTCCCGCTATGATCTGGAAACAGAAAAAGACAGATTAAAAGACAAACTCGACAAAGAAGTTCAAAGATGTGCGGCCGCGATACGATATTCTTTGCCGTGAAACGCCAGTTGACCTGCCGGTGCACTCGAATGGAAGACCTCAATCGGCTCGTGGCGACGACCGAGTTATGTTGATTTCAGGTTAGATAGTCGAAAGATTTAATATGACAGGCTCATCCTCTGCCATCGCGCCTCAGATAGAGCTCTCCACGCAACTCCAAGGGCCCCAGACAGTTGTCACTTATACATAGCGTCACTGCTGTCCCATTAACATGAGATAAAAATAGCCTGAACCGTGCCTCTGTGATACAATGCGTTTACTAC
>WGEY01000037.1 GCA_015492495.1 Deltaproteobacteria bacterium
CCCGAGTTCAAGGCCCACCTGCAACGGCACTGGCCGACGATCAGGGCCAGACTGCTGGCGGGGGAATACATGCCTTCGCCGGTGCGCCGGGTGGATATCCCCAAGCCGCAAGGGGGGGTACGGACGCTCGGCATCCCGACGCTGACGGATCGGTTGATCCAACAGGCGTTACATCAGGTGCTACAGCCGATCTTCGAGCCGACCTTCTCGGCGCACAGCTACGGCTTCCGGCCGGGAAGGAGCGCCCACCAGGCGGTACTCCAGGCCCGGCGGTATGTGGCCGAAGGGCACCGCGTGGTCGTGGACCTGGATCTGGAGAAGTTCTTCGACCGGGTGAACCACGACCTGCTGATGGGCCGGCTGGCGAAGAAGATCGCGGATCGCCGGGTACTGCAACTGATCCGCCGCTATCTGGAAGCGGGCATGATGACGGATGGGCTGGTCTCGCCGAGGCGGGAAGGCACGCCTCAGGGCGGGCCGCTCAGCCCTCTGCTGTCGAACATCCTGCTGACCGACCTGGACGGGGAACTGGAACGCCGGGGGCACAAGTTCTGCCGCTACGGCGATGACTGCAATATCTATATGCGCAGTCAACGGGCGGGGGAACGGCTGCTGGCGAGTTTGACCCGGTTCCTGGCGGAGCGACTCAAGCTCAAGGTCAATGAGAGCAAGAGCGCGGTGGCCCCGCCGTGGCGGCGGAAGTTTCTGGGCTACAGTTTGAGCTGGCACAAGGCCCCGCGACGCCGGATCGGAGCGGAGAGCCGGAAACGGCTGGAGCAAAAGATCCGGATGGTGCTCAAGGGGGCACGTGGACGTAGCCTGCGCCATACCATCGACCAGCTCAACCCGATCCTGCGCGGCTGGGCGGCCTACTTCAAGCTGACCGAGGCCAAGGGAGCGCTGGAGGAGCTGGACGGCTGGATACGACGCAGGCTGCGATGTATCCTGTGGCGGCAATGGAAACGGCCGTACACACGGGCACGCAACCTGATGAAAGCGGGGCTGGAGGAAGAACGGGCGTTTCGCTCGGCCTTCAACCAGCGCGGACCCTGGTGGAACAGTGGCGCGAGCCACATGAACCAGGCGTTCCGCAAGTCTTACTTTGATCGTCTGGGGCTGGTGTCGCTGCTTGAGACCGTGCGACGACTCCAGTGTGCTTCATGAACCGCCGGATGCGGAACCGCACGTCCGGTGGTGTGAGAGGACGGCGGGGGCGACCCCGCCTCCTACTCGATGGCCCAGGCTGCGGCGCGGTGAAGCCATGGTCCGGCTGGAAGGGTTCCTTGACAGGGTACCGCCTGGTGCAGGAAGTCGCCCGTTCTTGTCCCGCATCCTGCCGGATACCTCCGGACCGGCTCCATGCCTACCTGCCGGAGCTTTCCGGAAACCGGGAAAACTGTTTCAAGCCGCCCCTGATTCTGTTATACTCACAAGCATGCAGGGAGGAAGATGTGGCTGATTACGATGTGATAATAGTCGGGTCCGGTCCGGCGGGGATATTCGCGGCCCTCGAGCTTTCGAGGAAGAAGGGGCTCAAGGTCCTTATCGTTGAGAAGGGTGCCGATCTGCCGGACAGGAGCAGGAAGGATCTGTTCTTCGGCTGGGGCGGTGCTGGCGCCTTCAGCGACGGAAAGCTCAACCTCTCCGCCGAGGTCGGGGGCTTTCTTATCGACTACATGGACGAGGTCTCCCTCAAAGAGCTCATCGATTACGTGGACTCGCTATACCTCGAGTTCGGGGCACCGAAAGAGCTCAAGGGCATTGACATGAAGGAGACCGTCAGGGTGGAGGAGGCCGCTGCAAGGGCCGGGCTGAGGCTTGTGCCCTTCGCAATAAGGCACCTTGGTACAGACAGGTGCGTAGGGGTGCTCGAAAGGATCAGGGCCGCGCTTGAGGCGAGGGGGGTCCATATGCGCTTCAGGACCGAGGTGCGCGACATAGTGGTCGAAGGCGGAAGGGTAAGGGGGGTGAGAACCACCGACGGCGCGGTCTTCGGCTCGGAGTTCGTGATACTCGCGCCTGGCAGGGCCGGTTCACACTGGCTCGAAACAGTGGCCGGCGAGATAGGGCTCGCAACCGCCACCAACCCGGTTGATATCGGCGTCAGGGTGGAGGTGCCCGCGTCGGTACTGAGGCCCGTCACCGATATCATGCACGAGGCCAAGTTCACCTACAACTCGAGGAGGTTCGACGACAGCGTTAGGACCTTCTGCATGAACCCCTACGGCGTGGTGGTAAAGGAGAGACACGAGGGGTTCTGCACGGTCAACGGCCACAGCTTTTCGGTAAGAAAGTCGGAGAACACCAACTTCGCCATACTGGTCTCCACCACCTTCACCGAGCCGTTCCATCAACCCATAGCGTACGGGAGGTACATAGCGAACCTCGCCAACCTCCTCGGCGGGGGGATAATCGTCCAGAGGCTCGGGGACCTTCTGCACGGAAGGCGGTCGACCCCTGACAGGATACGCAGGAACACGGTAAAACCGACCCTCACGGACGCAACCCCCGGGGACCTTTCCTTTGTCATACCTTACCGTTACATCACCGATATAATCGAGATGCTCTGCGTCCTCGACAGGGTGACCCCAGGGATAAACGCAACGAGCACGCTCCTTTACGGCGTAGAGGTGAAGTTCTACTCCATGAGGCTGAGGATCGAGCCGACGATGGAGACCGAGGTTGCGAACCTGTTCGCCGCGGGAGACGGAGCGGGTGTTACAAGGGGCATTGTGCAGGCATCCGTCTCGGGGGTGGTTGCGGCAAGGGAGATACTGAGGCGTACACATGGAAGAGCTACATAAAGGCGGTCAGGCCGGAGAGATAAGGATAGTCCTTGTCGAGCCCAGAAGCCCGGGCAACATCGGCAGTGTCGCCAGGGTCATGAAGAACACCGGCTTCAGGGACCTCGTCCTCGTCAATCCTGTGGAGTTCAGGAACGACGAGGCCTTCTCCATGGCGTGCAAGGCGGGGGAGATGCTCCTCGGCCCGCCCGTCTTTCAGAGCCTGGAGGAGGCCGTAAAGGGCTCCGGCGTGGTCGTGGGTACGACCAGGAGGAAGGGCAAGACGCGTTATCCGATCCTGACCCTGTATGATGCGGTCCCTAAGATACTCTCCCTCGCCCGCAGGAACACCGTCTCCATACTCTTCGGCAGGGAGGACAAGGGGCTCAGGAACGACGAGATATCGCTATGCGACCTCCTCGTCGAGATACCCACGCACAACGAGTACCCTTCGCTCAACCTCTCCCATGCGGTCTTCGCGGTGTGCCACGCGTTTTTCAACGCCCGGACCCCGGCCGAGCCCTCCATGGCGGTCGCATCGAGGGAGGATGTGGAGATGATGTACGAACACCTCGAAAGGACGCTCAGGCTCCTCGGCTACGGCGATGCTGTAAAGAGGAGCGAGTTTCTCCTGAGGAGCATGATGCGCAACTTCCGGAAGCTCTTCGGCAGGACGGCGCTCATGCCCAGGGAGGTCAATATGGTGAGAGGCGTTCTTACGCGTATCGAGGAGAGGCTATCCTCCAAGGGACGCAGCAGGTCTGCATGAAGGTGTATCTGTGCCCGCAAGCCTCGGCTTTCCTTAATCACGAATGGTTGCGAACGAGGTGAAGCTGTCCCGTCCCCAAGCGTATCGACCGGACCGCCGCTTCGGGTCCCCCCGGGCTTCTGCTCGCACGGACGACCGGCAAGGCCCTGCCAGCCCTTTTCTGCTCTGCCGAAGATGCACGTAGCGGTGCATATGACCACCCCCTGTGTGCCGTCCCGGTTCCCCGCCTTTCTGTTCGGAAATCCTTGCAAGATCCAGGCCTTTTTTAATATAATATAAAATCTTTAGATTTTTCCTTTGGGAAAGGAGCGTCCGTGGTGAACGATACCTTTTTGAAGGCCTGCCGGAGAGAGCCGGCAGGGCACACGCCCGTGTGGCTCATGCGCCAGGCGGGCCGTTACATGAAGGAGTACATGGCCATAAGGTCGAAGCACTCATTTCTCGAGATGTGCAGGACACCGGAGCTTGCCTGCGAGGTGACGCTCCAGCCCGTTGAAAAGCTCGGCGTGGATGCGGCGATAATCTTTGCGGACATACTGCTGCCGCTCGAGGGCATGGGGATCAAGCTCGAGTTCGCAAAGAACGAGGGGCCGGTGATACACAACCCGGTGAGGACGCCTGCGGACATCGATGCGATACGCATCATCGAGCCCGGGGAGGACGTGCCGTACCTACTTGAGGCGATACGCATGGTGCGCAGGGAGCTGGAGGGGAAACTACCCCTCATAGGCTTTTCCGGGGCCCCCTTCACCCTTGCAAGCTACATAATCGAGGGGGGGGGGTCCAGAAACTACGTGCATGCAAAGGGGCTCATGTACAGGGAGCCGGCCCAGTGGCACAGGCTCATGGAGAAGATCACGGAGATAATCGTGCGTTACCTCAACGCGCAGATAGAAGCCGGTGCGCAGGCGGTCCAGATATTCGACTCATGGGCGGGCTGCCTGGGACCCGAGGACTACAGGGAGTTCGTTCTGCCCTACACAAGGAAGGTCATAGAGTCCGTAAGGGGCGATGTGCCGGTAATAAACTTTTCGACCAACACAGGTACCTACCTGGACCTCGTAAGGGAGGCCGGGGGTGACGTGGTCGGGGTGGACTGGAGGGTGAGGCTGGACAGGGCATGGGAGGTCGTCGGGGATGATATGGCCATACAGGGAAACCTTGATCCTGTAACACTCTTCGGTCCTGCATCAGAGATCGAGAAAAGGGCCGGGCGCATCCTTGAGATGGCCGCAAACAGGCCCGGCCACATATTCAACCTTGGTCACGGGGTCATCGTAGGCACCCCTGTGGATAACGTCAAAAGGCTCGTTGACTTCGTGCACGAGCAAAGCAGCAGAGGAGGATAGATGGAAGATAACGAGAAGACGGAGAGATCCCAAGATGTGAAGGGCGTGCTTCTTCTTGCATTCGGAGGGGCCGATTCGCTGGAAGATGTTGCACCGTTCGTTTCTAACGTGCTCAGGGGCAGGCCGGTGCCACCGGAGTTCCTTGACGAGATAAGGGAGAGATACAGGCAGATAGGCGGGAGCTCACCGCTACTGTCCATCACGAAGAAGCAGGCAGAGGCGCTCGAGGCGTTGCTCGCGAAGGACGGCAGGCGTTACAAGGTCTTTGTCGGTATGCTCAACTGGCACCCCTTCATAAAGGATGCCATCCTGGAGATGAAGGAAGAGGGTATAAAGGAGGCGGTTGCGGTGATCATGGCGCCCCATGCGACAGAGGCGTCCACAGGCGGTTACCGCAGGGCGGTCAGGGAGGCGCTCGGGGAGACAGGTGGTGTGCCGAAGATCGAGTTCGCCGGCGAATGGCACACGCACCCGTTGTTCATAGAGGCCGTGGTAGAGAAGATGAGGGAGGCGCTCAAGGCCTTTGATTCGCCCAAGGACGCGCACATGATATTCACGGCCCACAGCCTTCCCAAGGCCCTCCTGGTCAACGACCCGTACGTGAGGAAGATCCACGAGACCGTACGAGAGATCACAGACAGGATCAACTTCGAGTACAGGATAGCCTTCCAGAGCAAGGGAAGGGGGGACGGGTGGCTCGGCCCGGAGGTCGAGGAGATCATAATAGAGGCGAGCGCGCTGGCAAAAGAAGGGGTCCTGGTCGTGCCCGTAGGGTTCGTTGCGGACCACGTCGAGACCCTCTATGACATAGACATCCTCTACAAGGAGAAGGCCGAGTCCATGAACCTCAGATTCGCGAGGTCCCCATCGCTCAACGACTCGCCCAAGTTCATAGAGATGCTGGCCGACGTGGTGCGCAGTGGCAAAAGAATTCCTGCATGAAGAAGGTCGTCATAATAGGCGGGGGTATCGCCGGACTTGCCACCGCCTACCATCTCCTTGAAGGCGCACGTAAAAGGGGGTGTGCAGGCCTTGAGGTAACCCTCATTGAGAAGGGCGGCAGGGTCGGGGGAAATATAAGGACCGAGAGAATCGGGGGGTTTCTCATAGAGGGAGGTCCGGACTGTTTCCTCTCGGAGAAGCCATGGGCCATGCAGCTCTGCAAGAGGCTCGGCCTGGCACCGAGGCTCCTACCCACCTCCAGGCCCAGGGGCAAGACCTTCGTTTTTTCCGGCTCCAGGCTCCATCTCCTGCCCGAAGGGGTGATCCTCATGGTCCCCACGCGGATGCTTCCGCTCCTTACAAGCTCTCTTATAAGCCTGCCAGGAAAGATAAGGATGGCGCTCGAGGTCTTCGTGCCGAGGAGGGACCCCTCCAAGGGGGACGAGAGCCTCGGTGACTTCGTCAGAAGGAGGCTCGGCAGGGAGGCGCTCGACAAGATCGCCGAACCGCTCGTTGCGGGCGTGCACGCAGGAGACCCCGAGACCATGAGCATACGGAGCAGTTTCCCGAGGTTCGTGGAGCTCGAAGAGAGGTACGGTAGCCTCATAAGGGGGATGCTTGCGAGGATGCGCGCCATGAAGGCTGGAGGGGGCGGAAAGGCCCCCGGTGTGACCATGTTCATGACGCTCAAGGGCGGGCTCGGGGAGCTCATCGAAGCCATCCTGGAGAAGATAAAGGATGTCTCCATAAGGACCAATACCAGGGTCGTCTCGATCAGGGAGAAGGGACGGGGCTACACACTTCTAATGGACGACGGCTCTTCCATGGAGGCCGACTCAGTGGTCGTGGCCACACCGGCCTATGTTGCGGCGGAGATCCTCGATGGGGTGGACCGCAGGCTCTCCGAAAGGCTTCTTACCATCCCGTATACCTCGACCGCTACGGTCTCGCTCGGCTACAAAAAGAAGGATATAGCGCATCCGCTCGACGGCTTCGGCTTCGTCGTGCCCGGGATCGAGAAGCGCAGGATAATGGCCGCGACCTGGAGCTCGGTCAAGTGGGAGGGCAGGGCGCCGGAGGATTCGGTCCTCATAAGGTGCTTCGTGGGAGGGGCGAGGAACGAGGATCTGGTCTTTCTCGACGACTCCGGGATGACCGAGATGGTTAGGCAGGAGCTCAGGGACATAATGGGTATCGAGGCCGAACCGGTGCTGGTGCGGATATTCAGGTGGAGGAAGGCCATGCCCCAGTACACGATAGGACACGCCGAGCGCGTAAAAGAGATAGAGGGGATGGCATCGTCCCATCCCGGGCTTTATCTGACCGGGAGCGCCTACCACGGCATAGGCATAAGCGATACCGCAAGGGAGGCTGAGGAGACCGCGGGGAGGGTGTTGAGTTATCTTTACGGGGACAAGGCAGTGGCATCCTCCGGTTCTTGACAGGGCTTCCTGCGCCGACGGTTCTGTGCCCCCTTCGTCCTCGTTCCTGCCCGGCTTTCGAAGCCCCGGATACCTCCAAAAAATCAGGAAAGCTCTGAAGGATCGGCTGTCATTTGACCGCCGGAGACGTAGAGTAAGCGAATCCTCCACCAAAAATACATAGGCTCCCTGCAGCTTGCTGCAGGGAGCCTTAATTCATGGTGCCGAAGGGGGGATTCGAACCCCCACGGGTTTCCCCACCACCCCCTCAAGATGGCGTGTCTACCAATTCCACCACTTCGGCACTGGCTGCGGAGCGGGACCTTCGGGTTGCACGCAGTGGCCGTTGACCGGCCGGATGCTCCTACTCGGACGGTTGAGGTGCCGCCTTCTTGGCCCCTTCCTTTACAGTGGTCTTTGGATGCGCCTTTTCGGCCGTATCGCCCGAAGGCGCCTTTAGGGCGGAGCCCTCCTCCTGTGCCGCCCCGGCCGGCGCACCTTTCTCCGAATCAGGCTGTGCGGCCGGTGTCTCCTTGACAGCAGGAACCTCTTTCATGAGGGACCCGGTATCCGTCCTGCCGGAAAGGTAGGTCAGATACAGGGATGTGAACATGAAGACCACCGCGCAGGCGATGGTTATCTTTGTAAGGAACGTAGCCGGCCCGGCGCTTCCGAAGAGCGCCTGGCTCGATGTGCCGCCGAAGGTGGAGCCGATGCTGGCCCCCTTGCCCACCTGCAGCAGCACCGTGGCCACAAGGAATATGCTAACTATGACATGCAGTATTATGATCGCCGTATACATGGACGGTAAGCCTCTGTGTCTGTAAAAACCTTGATTTACTATTAAAGAACATCCCCTGTTAAAAAGCAAGGAAAAAATTCCGTAAGCGGCCGTTGTGATTGTGGTGAGGTGCCAGGGTTTGCTGTTATCGTTCCGGGGACTTCTCGAACTTTACGATCCTTGCGAAGTCCTCGGCGTTTAGGCTTGCCCCGCCCACAAGCACTCCGTCTATGTTGGGCTGGGCCATAAGGCTGTCTATATTGGTGGGTTTGACGCTTCCTCCGTATATGATACGCATGTCGTTGACCGCGGCCATGCCGTATTCCTCGTACAGAAGCTCCCTTATGGAGTCGTGCACCTCTTCGGCCTGGGAAGGGGTCGCGTTCCGTCCGGTACCTATGGCCCAGACCGGTTCGTATGCCACAACGAGGTCCTTGACCATCCCCGGCCCCAGCCCGTTGAGGGCGCTTCTTACCTGTGCGGATACCTTCTCCACGGGCCTTCCTGCCTCCCTCTCCTCGAGGGTTTCGCCCACGCATACGATGGGCTTGAGCCCTTCTCTCAGTGCGGCGAGTATCTTTTTGTTCACCGTCTCATCGGTCTCTCCGAAGTACCGCCTCCTTTCGGAGTGCCCGATTATCACGTACTCACAACCCACGGCCCTCAGCATCTCGCCCGAGACCTCACCGGTGTAGGCGCCGTTCTTCTCCCAGAAGAGGTTCTGTGCTGAGAGCTTTATGGCCGTGTCGGCCAGGAGGAAGTTGAGGTGCTGAAGCGAGGTGAAGGGCGGGGCTATGACTATCTCTATATCCTGTATGCCCTTGAGAAGCTCGCGGAGCTTCATCACGAGTTGTGCACCCTGGTCGATGGTGGTGTTCATCTTCCAGTTGCCTGCGATGAGCGGTTTGTGCATGGTCTTCAACCCTTTCGTGTTCTCAGCTTGCTGCCTTGGCTGCCTTCTTTTTCAACGCTACGATTCCCGGCAGGTCGTTGCCCTGCAGGAGGTCCAGGAACGCCCCGCCCCCTGTCGATATATAGCTCATCTTCGCGTACTCGCCGGCGCGGTGGACCGCGACATCAGTGTCTCCGCCGCCGACGATCGTCATTGCGTATGAGTTCGCGACGTTCGACACCATCGCGAAGGTCCCCCTGCTGAATGCGTCCATCTCGAAGACACCCATCGGCCCGTTCCAGATGATGGTCTTCGCGTTCTGTATGGCCTCGGCAAAGAGGGTGACGGTGGCCGGGCCTATGTCCAGGGCCATCCAGTCCTTGGGTATCTCCTGGTAGGTCACGACCTTCGTCTCTGCCGAGGGGCTGAACTTGTCGGCCACTACAAAGTCGACCGGCAGAAAGAGCTTTATCTTTCTCTCCCGGGCCTTTTTGATCACCTCGTTGGCCTTGTCCAGGGCCTGGTCTTCGCAGAACGAGGTGCCTATCTCGTAGCCGAGGGCCTTGAAGAAGGTGAGTGCCATGCCTCCGCCGATTACGAGCTTGTCCACCTTTTCGCAGAGGCTGACGAGCACCCCTACCTTGTCCGATATCTTCTTGCCGCCTATTATCGCGACGAGCGGCCTTACCGGGTTCTCGAGTGCCCTGCTGAAGTAGGTCAGCTCCTTTTTCATCAGGAACCCGGCGCCGACGGTGTCGACGTACTTTGTGACGGCGACGTTAGATGCGTGCGCCCTGTGTGCGGTGGCGAATGCGTCGTTTATGTAAACGTCCGCGAGACGTCCCAGTTTTTCGCCGAACGAGTCGTCGTTCTGTTCTTCTTCCGGGTGGAACCGGAGGTTTTCAAGGAGCACGATATCCCCGGGCTTCATCTCGTTTACGATCTTTTCCACCTCAGGGCCGATACAGTCGGGCGCGAGCTTGACCTCCTTTTCCAGGAGCCTCGACAGCCTTTTTGCAACCGGCACCAGGCTCAGGGACGGAACACGCTTGCCCTCTGGGCGTCCCAGATGGGATGCGAGTATTATCTTCGCCCCCTCGTCAAGCGCATAGTTGATGGTCGGAAGAACGCTCCTTATCCTCGTATCGTCCGTTATGTTGCCCTTCTCATCGAGGGGCACGTTGAAGTCCACCCTTATGAGGACGCGTTTTTTCGCTATGTCCAGGTCGTCTATGTATGTGAGATCCTTGTCCAGTGTGCACCTCCAGGTTCTGTCCCTGACTATATCCCTTTGGATGCCATGTACACCACAAGGTCCCTCATCCTGCAGGAAAAGCCCCATTCGTTGTCATACCATGAAAGGACCTTGACCATGTTGCCTCCTATGGCCTTGGTGGAGAGGGCGTCGACTATAGACGAGTGGCCGTTGCCCTTGAAGTCCACCGAGACGCACTCTTCCTCGCAGTATTCGAGTATCCCCTTGAGGCTTCCACAGGCCGCCTCCTTGAGCGCCGCGTTGACCTCCTCGGCAGAGGCCTCCCTTTCGAGCGCGCAGACAAGGTCAACCAGCGAGACCGTGGGGACCGGAACCCTCACGGCCATACCGTCGAGCCTGCCCTTGAGCTGGGGGAGCACCAGAGAGACGGCCTTTGCCGCCCCGGTTGTTGTGGGGATCATGGAGATGGCGGCGGCCCGCGCCCTTCTCAGGTCCTTGTGCGGGAGGTCGAGGATGCGCTGGTCGTTGGTATATGCGTGGACCGTGGTCATGAGCCCCTTGCGTATGCCGAAGTTCTCATGCAGCACCTTTGCCACCGGTGCGAGGCAGTTGGTGGTGCAGGATGCGTTGGAGATTATGTGGTGCTTGTCCGGATCGTAGAGGGTGTTGTTGACCCCCATGCATATAGTTATGTCCTCATCCTTTGCGGGCGCGGATATGATTACCTTTTTAGCCCCTGCATCGAGGTGCGCGGATGCCTTTTCACGCGTCCTGAATATGCCTGTACACTCGAGCACTATGTCCACCCCCAAGTCCTTCCACGGCAACTTCGAGGGATCCCTTTCGGCGAATATCCTTATGTCGCGGCCGTTGATCCTGATGGAGCCGTCCGCGGCCTCCACGCCGGAGTCGAACTTGCCGTATATGGAATCGTACTTCAGCAGGTGAGCGAGTGTCCTGGCATCTGTCAGGTCGTTTATCGCAACGAACTCGATCTCATCGTCCCTTGCGGCCCTTCTCAGAATGTTTCTCCCGATACGTCCGAAACCGTTGATAGCTACTTTGACGGCCATCTACTGTACCTCCAGAGAATTTTTGACTTAGAAGATTCGGTCAGGCGGCGAAAAGAGAAAGCATCTTTTTCAGTTTGCCCAGGGGCAGCTGCCCGGGTGCCGTTTGCTCGGTCAGGGCGGCGTAGGTTATCATGGAGCCGAGCAACGGGAAAAACACCCTTGAGGCGGCCCCGTAACCACCCATTGCTATCACTATCATGTCCTTACCGTCTACAAGAATATGTGCAAGCCTTCTAAGATGCTCTCTGCCGCTTGCAAGTGTGGCTACCTTCACGATGTCGGCCCCTTGCCGGCGGGCGTCTTTTATTACATCGTGGAGTTTGTTCATACGGGGTGTGGTTTTGAAGTTGTGGTAAGAGACTATGAGCTTTTTTTTGTGCCTGCGGGTGGATCCTTTTACCTCCTTAAGGAGCCCCTTCGAGCCGAGCTCGACGTCGACAAGGTCTGCGTATGGGATGAGCTCGCTGAAGAGATCAAGCCTCTCTGCATCGGTGATGTTATACCGCCCCCCTTCTTTCCTGCTCCTTATTGTAAGGAGCACCGGGAGGCCGAGGTCCTTGATCCTTGCAAGACCTGACTTCAACCTGGAGGGGTTCCTGTCCTTGAACGTATCGAGCCTTACTTCAACAAGGTCGGCACCAAGGTTCTTGGCCTTCTTCAACGTCCGCGTGTCTATGGACCCGGTTATCACCCCTGCCACACCGGGTGCCTCGCCGGGACAAAACCCCCTCGGCTTCATCAGATTCCGTCAACCGTCGTGGCGGTCCTGCTTCTCCGCCCCTTTATTCGTTTGTGCCGTAACCATAATATCAATACTCAAATATCGGCTAAAAGTCAAGGGGAATACCCCACAAACTCCTTGAAACACATGAAATCTTTGTTAAAATCTTACTTCAAAACATTTAAGCTCCCTCCAGCAAGCTGCAGGGTTGGCGAGCGAAATGTATGATCAAGGTCTTTGGAGGAGTTATGAAAAAGGTGACGAGGGATGCCGTCAAGGAATTCTACGCAAGGGCAGCCGCACAACCGCAGGCCGCATTGTGCTGTACGGAGAGTTACAACGACGAGGATACAGCACATATCCCTAAAGAGGTGCTTGATATCTCCTACGGGTGTGGAAGCCCGGTGGCCCTTGCCGGCCTGAAGGAGGGCGAAACCGTGCTGGACCTGGGCTGCGGAGGGGGCATAGACTGTTTTGTGGCCTCCAGGAAGGTCGGCAGAAGCGGGATGGTGATAGGGGTCGACATGACGGACGAGATGCTTGAGAGGGCGAAAGGTGCGCTCGTGGATGTAGCCAGGAACCTCGGCTATTCCAACTTGGTCTTCAAGAAGGGCTTCCTCGAGGAGATCCCGCTCGACGACTCCTCCGTGGATGTCGTCCTCTCCAATTGCGTGGTGAACCTCTCGGATGACAAGCCCCGGGTGATGTCCGAGGTTATGAGGGTGCTGAAGGACAGGGGGCGCTTCTGCATCTCCGACATAGTGGCCGAGAAGGATGTGCCGGAGGATATGCGCGCCGACAGGACCCTTTGGGGTGAGTGCATATCCGGGGCGCTCAGGGAGGAAGAGTTCCTTGATGTCGCAAGGAAGGCAGGGGCCTACGGGCTGGAGATAAGGTCCAGGAGCCTTTACAGGGTGGTCGAGGGGATAAGGTTTTATTCGATCACGCTCGAGGGCCGTAAGTTCGTAAAGGGTCCGGAGTGCGTCTACAGGGGGCACTACGCCATATACAACGGTCCGTTCCGTAGCGTCCGTGACGACGACGGACACGAGTATCCGGCCGGGGTTCCTGTCGAGATATGCACGGACACGCTGGAAAAGCTTACCAGCCCGCCTTACGACAGGTTCTTCACGATAGTGGATGCCGAAAGAGAGGAACCCGTTGGATGCGCTCCTTCGGATACCGCAGGCGGAGGCTGCTGCTGACGGGTGCGGCCGTTAAGCTTGTGGATGAGGAAAGCCCCCACAGTGCGCAAACCCCTGTACACTGTGCAAGGTCAGGTATCCTGACATTCTGAGACCGGTTCCCGGTACATCCCTGCTGTTAACCGTGCCGGACGCCGCATGTTGCGCTTGTTCCAGTGCCCGGGCGTGCGGTCGTTTAAGATGCATGGCTCTCATCCCCAGCGGCCTTGACAGGGCTTGGGCTACATGGCCGGCAGCATGCGACGGCCGGTAAACCCCCTTTCATCCTCCCCGTATCCCACGGATCCCTTTAATCCTCCTCAACCCTCCTCTTTGCAGCGTCTTTCCGTTGGCCGTGCGGTCGTTGCGGCTGCCGTTTGTTCTACGAGTACGGTTCCATTGCTGCGTACGCCGCCTTGCGGGTGAAGCGTGGTCGGACGAGTCCATGCATGAGAAGAGACTCCATGGGCTTTCTCCGGGGGGGCTTCGATAACGGTCCTTGTATGGTCACAAAAGGTGTTCCGTGAGATAAGACTTGACACTTCGGGCATTTTATTATACTATTCAATTAATCAATTGAATACATCAGGGGTGTTTTATGGTAATGAATGAAAACAGGCGCTTCAGGGATTCCATATACGAGCAGCTGGCCCGTATCGGCAAGGCCGTGGCAAGCCCCAAGCGGTTGGAGTTGCTGGACCTGCTCGTCCAGGGGCCGAGGACCGTCGAGGCATTGGCCGAGGAGACCGGCATGACCGTTGCCAATGCTTCGCGGCATCTGCAGCTTTTGCGCTCGGCGCGTCTGGTCGAGGCCGGCAAGGAGGGTCTTTACGTCAGGTACCGGCTCGCAGACGAGTCCGTAGGCGCGTTTCTCCGTGGGATGAGGACCCTTGCCGATAAGAGGCTCGCGGAGATCGACCAGATCGTGCGGCAGTTCCTCAAAGACCATGAAGATCTGGAGCCGGTGGATCTGGATACCTTGCTCGAGCGGCTAAGCGAGGGGGCCGTTATAGTCCTCGACGTCAGGCCGCAGGAGGAGTATCGCGCAGGGCATATACCAGGGGCGATCTCCATACCGCTCAAGGAGCTCGAAGGCCGTCTGGACGAGCTTCCAAGGGACCGGGAGGTAGTGGCCTACTGCCGCGGTCATTACTGCATCCTTGCCATCGAGGCGGTCGAGGTGCTCCGCACGAGGGGGTTCAGCGCCCGATACCTCGAAGACGGTGTGCTTGACTGGCGCTTGCGCGGCCTCGATGTGGCGGTCGGCGAAACCCCGCTGTGAGCGATACCGCCGGATCCGTGCCGACTGTGCAGATCCCGGCCGCATTATACAAATGGGGCCTCGGCGGATACAGGCTGTCAGCTGCCGCAGCAAGGCGCGGTTCCGGTAAAAAGATGAAAACTTGTTTGGGGGTGCGTCCGATCCGGTGTGCGCAGGTTGAAACATGCAAGCTTGCTGCAGTGAGCTTCCAATGCGGCCTTGACAGGTACATCGGCCCGTGCCACGCTTTTTATAGTCGTAGCCTTATTTTTATAGCCCCGGGAGACTGACTGCAGCCGCCGGGAAAAAACTTTTGAGAAAGGAAGAACCATGTGCATCGAAAGATACCTGAGGCTCATAGCCGGGCTCTTTGTGCTTCTGAGCCTCGTGCTATCGAGGGTCCACACAGAGTACTGGCTGATATTTACCGCCTTTGTAGGGCTGAACCTCCTGCAGTCAGGCTTCACGGACTGGTGCCCTATGATGTCCATCCTGAAAAGGACGGGTGTGAGACCGTGCGGTGAGGGGAGAGGCAGGGTATGAAGAATCCGCTCCTTCGGATAGTGCACTTTTCCATCGAAAATCCCAGAAAGGTAATGGCACTGACGGTTGTGATCACCGTCATCCTCCTGACACAGCTTCCGGGTATAACCGTGGATACGGACCCTGAGAACATGCTCCCCGCCGACGAACCCGTGCGCCTCGCACACAGGGAGATAAAGAAGGAGTTCAGCCTCTACGACTCATTTGTAGTCGGGGTGGTCGACGATACTTCCGAAGAGGGGGTCTTCAGGCCTGAAACGCTCGAGCGTATTGCGAGGATCACCGACGAGATCCTCAAGATAGACGGCGTTGTCGCAAAGGACGTCATAAGCCCACTTACAACGGATGACATACAGGCCGTGGACGGTGTGCTTACCATAGAGCCGCTCATGGGAAGAAGGATCCCGGATCAGGAGACCGCGGAAAGGATCCGCGGGAGGGCGCTTGAAAACCCCATACTCAAGAACCTCCTCGTCTCCGGAGACGGCAAGGCCGTAAACCTCTTTGTCCCCATAAAGGAAAAGAAGCTCAGCTACAGGGTGGCCAAGGAGATAGAGTCCATAGTGGAAAGGCACGGGGGCGGCGAGGAGTATTACATCACCGGACTCCCCGTGGTCGAGGAGACATTCGGCGTGGAGATGTTCAGGCAGATGGGTGTGTCCGCTCCACTCGCCGGGCTCCTCATATTCATCCTCATGCTCTTCTTCTTTAGAAGCGTTGTGCTGGTCGCCTCATCCATGGTCGTCGCCATGATAACGGTCATATGGATAATGGGCTTCCTCGTGGGTACGGGATTCACCGTGCACATCATGAGCTCGATGATCCCCATATTCCTCATGCCCATAGCGGTCCTCGACTCGATCCACATCCTGAGCGAGTTCAGCGACAGGTTTCCCTCTGTAAAGGACAAGAAGGAAACGCTCCTCATGGTGATGAAGGAGCTCTTCACCCCGATGCTCTTTACCTCCATTACCTCTGCGGCGGGGTTCGCATCCCTCGTCCTTACGCCGATCCCTCCCGTTAGGGTCTTCGGCGGCTTCGTCGCAGCGGGTATAGCAGTTGCATGGCTTCTTACGATGGCCTTCATACCGGCTTACATAATGCTTCTGCCGGAGCGCTTCCTTAAAAGGCTTCATCGCCGCAGTAAGGGCTCCGTCCTTTACAGGGCGCAGGAGTACCTCGGGTGGCTGTCCGTGAGGCATGCAAGGGGCATAGCGGTCGTGTGTCTCGTCGTGTTTGCGGTCTCGGTCTACGGCATAACAAAGACCCGGGTAAACGACAACCCCACAAGGTGGTTCCACGAGGGCCATCCGCTGCGCGTTGCAGAAAGGGTCCTCAACAAACTCTTCGGCGGTACCTACATGGCCTACCTCGTTGTAGAGGGCCGGGACGGCGTTATGAAGACACCCGGGATGCTCGAGTACGTCGACAGGCTCCAGGGTGAGCTTTCGTCGCTTGATGTGGTGGGAAAGACCACCTCGGTCGTTGATGTGGTCAAGAAGATCTCCTTCGAGCTCAACGACGAAGACCCGGCCTACAACAGGGTCCCGGACACATCCAGGAAGGTGGCCCAGTATCTTTTCCTCTACGAGATGACAGGTGACCCTGATGACCTGTACCACCTCGTTGACCCCGGTTATTCAAAGCTTAACGTATGGATACAGCTCAGAAGGGGGGACAATCAGGACATGAAGGCGGTGGAGGCCTTTGTCTACAACTACATGAGAGACAACCCTCCGCCGGCGGAGGTGGAGACAAAGTGGGCGGGCCTCACCTACCTGAACGTGGTGTGGCAGGAGAAGATGGTAAGGGGCATGCTCAAGTCGCTTGCAGGAGGGGGTGTGGTGGTATTCCTGATGATGGTCTTTATCTTCCGCTCGCCGCTGTGGGGCTTCATATCCATAGTCCCGCTTTCCATTACAATAGCCTTCATATACGGGCTAATAGGCATGGTCGGCAAGGACTACGACATGCCGGTTGCGGTACTTTCATCCCTTACGCTCGGTATCTCCGTGGACTTCGCCATACACCTTCTTCAGAGGACGCGCCAGATCCGCAGGGAGTCGGCCACATGGGAGGAGACCGTGGAGAGGGTCTTCGACGAGCCAGTTAGGGCCATAATAAGGAACATGGTGGTCATATCCATGGGCTTCGCCCCGCTCTTCTTCTCCCCCCTTGTTCCGTACCAGACAGTGGGCTTTTTCTTCGCGGCCATAATGGCCGTAAGCGGCCTTACGACCCTCCTTGTCCTTCCGGCGCTGATGGTCATTCTAAGAAGGCCGCTCAAACTTTAAACGACCGTAAAGGGAGGCTTGCCATGAAGAAGAGATCTGTACTGTACGGCCTCGTGCTGATCGTCTGCGGCGTCCTCGTCCCTCTGCAGGCCCTCGCCCTCTCGGCGGACGAGATAGTGAACAAGGCCAACCTCGCCTACTACTATGCAGGCTCCGACGGTGCGGCCAAGGTGAGGATGACCATCACGGACACCCGTGGAAGGAAGCGCTTGAGGGAGCTCACCATGCTCAGGTACGACGTGGAGGACGGCGGCAGGCAGAAGTTCTACGTGTACTTCCACAGGCCGGCCGACGTCGAGGGCATGGTCTACATGGTGTGGAAGAATCCGGAGAGGGACGACGACAGGTGGCTATACATACCGGCCATAGACCTCATAAAAAGGGTCTCACAGAGGGACAAGCGCTCGAGCTTCGCGGGGTCCAACTTCACCTACGAGGACGTGTCGGGAAGGCTTCCCGGCGACGACGTCCACGAGCTCATAGGGGAAGATACACTCGACGGAAGGGAGACCTACGTCCTGAAGAACATACCCAGGGACAAGGACCTCGTCGAGTTCTCCTTCTACAAGACGTGGATAGACAAGGAGAACTTCCTCCCCCTCAAGGGCGAGTACTACGATAAGGCCGGAAGGCTTGCGAGGATCATAACCGTCGAGAAGATCGAGAACGTACAGGACATACCGACGGTGGTCAAGGCGCGTGCCAAGGCCGTGGAAGGGGGAGAGACGGTCATAGAGTTCATGGATGTGAGGTACAACGTGGGGCTGAAGGAGCGCATCTTCAGTGAAAGGTACCTGAGGAGGCCGCCGAGAAGGTGGATAAGGTGAAAGGACGCCGAATTCTCCTGGCGTGCGTGCTGCTTTTAGCGCAGGCCCTTTGTCTTTCGGACCGGGTCCTCGGCGTCGAGATCGGAGGCTTCGTCGAAGCTGCCCACGGCTTGAAGCTCGGCGATGAGAGGGCCGAGAAGAACGCCTACAACCTTTCGGAGCTGAGGGTCCAGCTGAAGGGCCTTTACCTACCGGAGGCCCTTGACGCAGTTTCCGGAGAGGTCGCCTGGAAGGGCGAGGCCCTCATCGACGGGTACGAAGGGGATACGTCTTTTTACTTCAGGGAGCTGAACCTCTCGTTTACCCCGTTCGAGTTCATGGACCTGAAGGTCGGCAGGCAGATACTCACATGGGGCACGGGCGACCTTCTTTTCGTAAACGATCTTTTCCCCAAGGACTATGTCTCGTTCTTTACGGGCAGGGACGACGAATACCTCAAGCTCCCGAGCGATGCGTTGAGGTTGTGGGTGTTTACCGAGTACGCGGACCTCGACCTTGTCATTATACCGTCGTTTACCCCGAACGAGAGCGTTAGGGGCAAGAGGCTTTCCTTCTACGACGGCCTGAAGGGAAGGATAATAGGCAGGGAGGACGGGAGGACCTTTGTCGAGCCCAAAAATACCGCAGAGAACATGGAGTTCGCCCTCAGGGTGCGCAGGACGCTCCGGAGCAGCGAGCTCGAGTTTTACTTTTTCAGGGGCTTCTACAAGGAGCCGCGGGGCATACTCGACTCTGACAGGGAAGAGTACTTCTACCCCAGGCTCAACGTCTACGGCGCAAGCCTCAGGGGGCCCCTGCTCGGCGGCATAGGCAGCATAGAGGTTGGCTTCTACGACTCCAGGGAGGACACGAAGGGACGGAACGGCAACATCGAGAACTCGTCCGTCAAGTACCTTGCAGGGTACACGAGGGAGCTCACGGGTGACTTCAGCGTGGGGGTTCAATACATGGTCGAGGAGATGCTCCTATACGACCGCTACAGGGACTCCCTTTCCGCCGGCACGCCCGCAAGGGACGAGTTCAGGCATCTTGTGACGCTCAGGCTCACGCGTCTTTTCCTGAGCCAGACCCTGAAGATGGAGCTCTTCACATTCTACAGCCCCTCTGACAGGGACGTGTACCTGAGGCCGTCGATCAGCTACGACGTAACCGACGCCCTCGGGGTAACCGCCGGTGCCAACATCTTCTCCGGGAGCTTCGACCACACCGAGTTCGGGCAACTGGAAGGAAATGACAACCTGTACCTGAGGGCGAGGTACAGCTTTTAGTTGCCGGGTGCAGCGTGGCGGCTGCTTCCTTTGAGTGTGGCTGGCCTTTACCAGTTCCCGCAGTGCCTGGAGCACAGAGGGACGCTTCCCTGCAATCTCCATTGATTTTGCCGAGATACCCCTGCTCACCCCCCGACTTCTTGCGCTACTCCGGAGCGCAGTGAGGAAGGGATTACAAAGCTGCTCTTAGGCCACCCTGCGCTAAGCCTTACGAGGTCCTGTCCCACGGGTTTGTTTTAGGTGATCTCTGTATCATGCCCAGGAGCCTCCGATACCGGCTGGCACATCCGGGCTTCCGGCTGGAGTCGAAGCGGGCTCTTTTCCTGACGGGAACTCGGGCTTGATGCTTGTAGCGGCCAGGCTCAGGCACAGGCAGTGTCCAGAATTTTCGCACATTTTTCTGAGTCAGGGTCCCGGCTCTCCATTTCCTGTTTCTTCATCCTCGTAAATATACTGCCTCATACCCCACTTGGTACCGGCTATATGGCGAAGCCTTGCCGTCGCCAGTATCAACGCAGACTTACCATCGGGAAAACACCTTAACTAACATCCTGGTAGAGAAAAGTAAATGTCCACCGTCTCACTGTGTCAGGACGGTGGCATCATCTCCTCAAGCCTTCGAAGCATGGACTAAGAGGTTTTGGCTTTGAACCTCTTCCTGAATCCCGCCAGTCCGGCAAGACCGAAGCCCATGAGGAGCAATGCAGAGGGTTCTGGTACCGGAGATGCCGCATCTGCAACGCCGATGTTGAAGCCATGCCAGTTTTCGGGCTGAAGAATATCGAATGAGAAGGAATTATACGTCCCCTGGAATTGCAGTATGCCGTTAGCCTCTATGCCCGTAAAGTCGTTGCCGCTGACAGAATAACCGGTGTATCCCCAGATGTTTGGACCTGTTGATATGACGGTGAAGGGGGTATCAAAGCTGTAGGTTACAGATGCCCATGGAGCTCCTACGCTGACAAGTGCAATGTAAGGGTCGACGACCGGAGTATCAAAGGTAAGTGTAAAGTTGCCTGTCCCGGTAACCTGAATAAGGTCCGAAGGCTCGAGACCACCGTAAGTCCCGGATGGTGAGGTGCCTCCTGTGTATGAGTTGTTATAATAGTAATCGCCATTAACCAAATCCCATGGATTGCCCGTGAGAGAAACGTTAATGGTTGTGCCGCCGATGGTAAGCGAACCGGAAGTGGTTGACTGCCAGTCAATCCATGCGACCGCTCCGGCATTAGGGACCAGGATAAAAACCAAGGCTATCGTAAAGATCAAAGATGAAATTTTCCTCATGTTTGTTTTTGTCCTCCTTCCTTATCTTTGGGTTCCGACATAAAAAGGCCTGAAAAGGGGAGTGCTGCACATGCACGGGCAAGCCGTAGAGCCCGGACCGAGAATTGCCGGATCCTGATTTGTCGATATGCGCTTATGTATCAAGGCATATTAATGAGTGCAACATTCTCAACCATTCGGTTGTCCAACTAAAATATGCAAACTGCATGCCACACTTTTAAGTCGTTGATTTGCCTGATCAAATTTTTCCACTGGTGTTTCAGGATCCACAAAAAAGTTCAAAAGTGTAAATTTTTCCGACACTTTTTTCTGTTACCGCGGTTGTCTCTTGAAATGTACGGTGACGGTCCTAGGCTGACCCTGCGTACAGGCGGGGTTTCCGCTTGAGACGCCTCCTCTTTTTTGTTAGACAGAGAAAATAGGGACAGCGCCTATTTTAAGAAAAAATAGGGACAGCGCCTATTTTTGGGCTTCCTTTCTCGGCCTTCCCCAAGGAAGGGCACGCAACCTTCGATTGAGAAGCCCCTCCATCTTGCAAATAAAGCGCTCATCCCCGCATGGCCGTCCGCTCCTGGAACTCTTTCGGATAGCATC
>WGEY01000038.1 GCA_015492495.1 Deltaproteobacteria bacterium
CAACACGACGTCGAGGCCTCCTGGTTTGAGCAACAAGAGGCTGGAGTTTGATCCGAACGGGTATGACCCTGCCCGTGGTCCGAACCAGACCTTCAACAGCGCGTACCATCCCGTGGCCGCGCCAGGCAGGAACACCTCGCTTGCGCTGTGCGTTCAGTTGAAGAACGGCGGTTTTCCTAACCTTACGTGCGGCAACCCGTCGCCGTCGCTTGCGAACCTCACCATAAACTGTACAGACTGCCACAACAACGAGCAGACAGGCGGTGGGGCGGGCACACCCAAGGGGCCTGTGACCGAGTCGAACCTGAGGAGCACGGACGAGACATCCGTGTATACCGGCTCTGCCCCAGTGGGGCCGCACGGATCGAGGATACCAACGCCTGCATCGGTAACCGGTGACTTCGACGGTGCGACCGACAACAACGACAGGAGCATCCTGAGGGACTACTACTTCACCGGAAACATACCGACCAATGACAAGCCTTTCTTCTCGCCGGCCAACCAGTCCGACTTCGAGGATCGTTTCAAGCTCTGCTTCAACTGCCACGACTCGAACACCTTTTACGGCAACAACAACGATACGAACTTTTACAGGGGAGGGATGGGGCCCAACAACCTGCACGCATATCACCTGAGGGGTGTAGGGGGCGGCATGATGTGGGCCAGAACCTACGAAGCCTGCATGACCTGTCATTACAACGTCCACAGTAATGTGCAGGCGACAAACACCGATTATGTCGGAGGCGGCTCCCTGCCGCCGGACGGCGATACGCACCTTGTCAACTTCGCCCCCGGCGTGGTAACAGGACGCAGCTACTCCAAGCCTGCCTGGTATTACTCCGGCGGTGCAATGTACTGTAATCTGTACTGCCACGGGGTTTCCATGGCCTATAGCTACAGTTGCAGCCACTCCATCACCGAAGGAACAACCGATACATGCAACGATTGAAGTCGATTAGAAGTAAAATAATTATCTTTATTTTGGCAACGGCCTGTTTTTTACAGGCCGTTTCGGTCTTCGCCTCTGGCAAGGCGGCAGGATACCGTCTGTATGTTACCCGTTTCATGGACGGTGACGTTATAGTCCTCGACAGCGCCACGGGCAAGGAGATGGCAAGGATAGGGTTGGGATTCGGTGCAAACCCTGTCGAGGTGCTTCCGTTCCATGACAACAAGACTCTATACGTCAGCAAGAGAGGCCACGATGAGATAGCTGTCATTGATGCCGGAACCAACAGCCTAAAGACTGTCATAAAGACGGGGATTCACCCAAACTTCATGAGCTTCAGCCGCGACTGGAAGTACCTTATCGTAGCCACCAATCAGGGGGGCAAGGCTATGGTTATAGATCTTGAATCGAATGCGGTCGTCTCGGAACCCCGGGTCGGGCTCGGCGCATCAGGTGTGGCCGTAACCAATGACAACAGATTTGCGTATGTCACCTCCATATACGCTAACGATATATCTGTAATAGACTTGAGAAGGATGGAGCGTATTTCAACGATCCATGCCCCTGGTGCCATAGCTATCGTTACCCCGCCCGGAAGCCATCTCGCCTACTTCTGCAGCCACCGTGACAGGGTTTCGATACTCGATACCCGCACGAACGAGATAGTGGGACACATAAAGGTCGGGGACACCCCCAACTACATTACACTCACGCCGGACGGCGGGCTAGCCTTTGTCTCGAACGCCCTTTCAGGTACAGTCTCGGTCATCGACCTCCACGGGCGTAGCGTTCTGAAGACTATAGAGGTGGGAACCGAGCCCGGTTCATCGGCTATTTCGCCGGACGGCAGGTTCGTATTCGTGACCAATTACGGTAAGGGTAGCAATGACAGCAGCATCTCGGTCATTGATGTGGAAACCCTGGAGGAGGTAGACAGGATCAAGGTCTGGCGGTATCCGCGGGGGATAGCCGTCCTGCCTGCAGAGTGACTTCAGTCGCCTGCCCTCAAAGGTGTCAACTCAAATACCGCGTACATCACTTCATCGAGTAACACCGCGCTCGAATCTTTTATCCGTAGTTCGTTTTCGGCTATTATCCTCCTCACATGAGGCATGTTGGCCTCAAACCCCATGAGGTAGAATATCCTGCCTCCTTCTTTTAAGTGCCCTTCGGCTCCTGAAAAAAACCTCAAAGTGACATCCCAGCACCGGTCGGTGAAGGTGCCGTTCAGGATTTCATTCGTGTCTTCCGGTACCTCTCTTGGAAAACAAGGGGAAAAGATTATCACGTCGAATCTCTCATCGGGGCTTATCGGCTCAAAGAGGTCTCCCTGCCTCACCTCGATCTTACCCTCAAGGCCATGGTAAGCCACGTTGTCCCTCGCGTTTTCAACTGCCAGTGGATCTATATCCGTTGCAACGACCCTCCGTGCCCTTCTGGCCGCGAAGATCGCCTGAATTCCGGTACCGGTGCCGAGGTCGAGTACCTCGTCACCATAGTTTATCTCGACGTTTTTGAGTAAAAAGACGGAGCTCATGTCCGGCGGATAGACTCCGGGATAAAGAAAGAGCCTTACTCCAAGCACATCGAGCTTCACTGCATCGAGCTCAACAGCCTTTTTCTCGATCATCCGGGTGCTACAGCCGACTAAAAGGATTACGGCCGCCACGGAACAGAGGCCCCGTACAATGCGGTCTCTATTGGATCTGACGCAGATATGGTTGGGCTGCTGAAGATGCATGGCGAACATGTTCCCCGTTTTCTGATGAGTTGGCTGGTGAAGCGTGATTGCAAGTAAGAAATCCTTGCATATCGAAGCTTTTTTACAACTTACATCGGCATAAGCTTCGATAACTCTCTTTTTTACATCTTTAACATCCTCCAGGCGGTTAAGTAACGCCTGGGGTTGCTTGTCGTTTCCAGACCTGCACGGTTTTGAAGATGTTGCCAGATACGGCAGATTGGTAACAGATATTTTATACTTTTGAAGGTCGCGTTGGAAGGATTTTTTCGAAAAACCGGGATGCCCATGACATGACAAGTAAAGCCAAGAGTCGACCGTAGGCTTCCATTCACGCCACCGGATATTCCATGCAATGTCTTGTTTTGTGCCGCATCCGTTCAATATCTTTTTTTGAAGGTTCCAAAGCCAAAGGTGCGTCTTTACGGTTTTATAAGCGAAATGCCTTCCAAAGCCGATTCAAAACCATGAGGCCTGCAACACAACCCCATATGCGCCATTAGAGGAGTAGCACGACTAAAGGATAGGTGCTGTCGGTTAGCTTTTTCGGATGCGCCCAAATCAAATTCGATATTGACAAAATACGTTACTTTATGTTAATATTATTTAAGTGTTTAGCCAAGGACGGCACGAAACCGAGTAGGTCGGTGTTCGTCCGTTTTTTGTTTAAGATCAGGCAGGCAGTGTCTTGTGATGAGACATCATGGTACCGCATCAAAGACGATTGTGTTAATAGCAGCGCTTGCCGTCTGCCTCACGGTACTCTTACTTTTCTCTCATAAGGCGGATGCGGTCCACAAGGGGGCAGGGGGTCTCGTCTGCGGACTTTGTCATACCATGCACAACAGCCAGGGCAACAGCGGGCTCGGCGGTGCCTCAGGAGGGTCCATCATCCTCCTGAGGGCCGAGGTCAACTCGAGGGCCGAGATCCACAAGCTGTGCCTGCAGTGCCACGCGAGCAACGGCTCCATGGCAAATGACACCCATCCCCCTCAGAACGTTGTAGCGCCAAAGGTCTACTCGACCGCATCCTGGACCCAGAACGATCCCTTCAACAAGATAGGTGCCGGGGGCAACTTTTCGACGGAGCTTGACTCAAACTGGAATACTACCACCGCGAATTACCTGGGTTACGGACACTCGCTTGGTGCGACCAACGTGCTGCCGCCGGGTGGTGACGTATCGATACCGGAGTTTTCATGCACAAGCTGCCACGACCCTCACGGGGCCTCCAGTCCGAGCGATGCGAAGATAAACATATTCAGAAACCTAAAGGTCAACGCAACCGGGGCCGGCGCCAACGCAGGGATAAAGTTCTACTCAGGGACTACAGAGGAATACTACAAACACAAAAGTTATGTTGGTGGTGTCAATGGTTCGTACTTCGGCGGCTCAGAGACCGATGGAGCCGGCCAGGTCATATGGCCCGTCTACAGGGGGACACTCACCGGTAATCCGGTGACAGACAGCGCAAACAGCAACTCTTATGGTACCGGTACAGACACCTCCGACCCGACCAATGGAACTGCTCCTGCCACCATGTCCAGGTGGTGCGCGCAATGTCACGACAACTGGCACGAAGAGATAGTGCCGTCCAACCTTAACCGCAGCACTGACCTTGACTCCAGAAGGCACGCCGTAAACTCGATGATGCCCAGGGGTGCCTCGGCCGGATGCGCCACGGGATGTCATGTGTCTCTTCTTGACAGGGTTAACTATGATGATGCGCTGATTCAGGCCGGCAAGGGTCTGCCTGTAACAGCGAGCAAGTTTTACAGCGCCAACAGCTATTACCTGCCAACAGATACCACAGGAGCAAGCTTCAACGGCATGGATGATGTGAGTGGCGGAGACAACCACAAGGTCTTCTGCCTCACCTGTCACTTCGCCCACGGCGGGCCGTATCGCGATAACCTGAGATGGGACTACCTCGCATCAGTGGCCACGGGCGATCAGACCGCGAACGGCATACCCTCCAACATAGGCTGCCAGCTCTGCCATAACAGATAAACACCAACCTTTTGTTCCGTTTCCGCCCCATGCGGTATACCTCAGGGGTGTTTTTGTTTGTAAACTCCTTGTAAATAACTTATAATTTCCCTTAGATATTCATGATTTGAGCGTCCCGCAGCGGGTGGGACGTCTTGACAGGTGACAGATATTGATCAGTGTTAAGGAACTGCAAGAGAATCCGGCCGGCATGATCGACAGGGTAAGGGAAACCATAAGAAGGCACGGAATGTTCAGGAGCGGCGACACCGTTTGCGTGGCCGTCTCAGGCGGCGTGGACTCGACCGTCCTCCTTGATATTCTGGTGAGGCTCAGCGGCGAACTGTCGCTCGATCTCGTCGTATGCCACCTTAACCACGGCCTGAGGGGAGAGGAGTCGGCGAGGGATGAGGGGTTCGTTAGGGGGCTTGCAGAGGACCTGGGACTGGTCTTCGAGTCAGGACGGCTTGATCCTCGGGAGGCTGCAGACCGAAGGCGTGAGAGCGTACAGGAATGGGCGCGAAAAAGGCGCATGGCATTCCTCGAAGAGGCAGCCAGAAAGTACGGGGCCACAAGGATCGCCCTCGGCCACAACCGGGACGATCAGGCCGAGACCGTGCTCATGAGGATGATCAGGGGTAGCGCCCTGAAAGGGCTCGGGGGCATGGCCCCTTCGTGCGGGCGGCTCGTTAGGCCGCTTATAGAGGTATCAAGGGAGGAGATCGAGAGGTACGCCCGTTGGCGCGGCCTGGCCCATGTCGAGGACTCGAGTAACTCGAGCACAAAGTACCTGAGAAACCGCATAAGGCATGAGCTCGTCCCTTTCCTGCAGAAAGGATATAACCCCAATATCAATGAGACGCTTGCGCGGAGCGCCTCGGTCCTCAGAAGGGACGAGGACTTCCTGGAGAGGGAGGCTGAAAGGGCCTTCAAGGAGGTCGTCACAGCCTCGGACCATGGGGCGCTTTCACTGGACAGAAAAAGGCTCCTCGCACTCCATGACGCCATCTCGTCAAGGGTGTTCCTCTCGGCACTAAGAAAATTGGAGGGTGCGGCGCCGGCTCATGTATATACGCCGCAGGTGGAGACCTTTTTCAACCTCCTCAGGTCAGAGCGGCCCAACCTCACGGCCAAACTCCGTGAGGGGCTCTATCTCAAAAGGGAGTATGACGCCCTTGTGCTCGCGGCCGGATCACCCGAAGAGAAGGAATGGACCGACCTGGATAGAGAGATCAAGGTGCCTGGGATAACCGAGGTGCCTGAGCTGGGGTTGCGCCTGAGGACGGAGGTCTTGCGATCCAGGCCGCGGTCATTGAAGGCAGGCGCAGGCACAGCCTACTTCGACTGCGAGAGTGTGTCCGAGCCGCTTCTTTTAAGGACCTTCCGGCCCGGCGACAGGATGAGACCTCTCGGCATGAAGGGATCGAAAAAGCTCAAGGACATATTCATCGATGCTAAGATACCGCTAAGTGACAGGCGTGGCGTGCCGCTTCTGGTCTCGGGCGGGCGGATAATATGGGCCGTGGGTGTAAGGCAGAGCGAGTATTCGAAGGTCGCAGACGGCACGAAGAGGGTTCTTAGAGTGGATGTAATGAAGTATACTGGATGATAATGATGAAAGGTCGTGGAAGGCATTGCACAACAACAGATATTCTGATAGATTTAAAAGTTTAATACCGTGTGCTTTCGATGTCGCATGATATGAAAACATTGCTGCCTTATAAGGGGATCATGCCCCGTCTGCACGCAACTGTCTTCGTAGAGGAGAGCGCGAGGATAATCGGGGATGTCACGATCGGCGCACATACCAGCATCTGGTTCAACGCGGTCGTAAGGGGGGACGTGAACTACATACGCATAGGCGAAAGAACGAATGTGCAGGACAACTCGGTTCTCCATGTCACAAAGGACGTGTATCCCCTGCTGGTCGGAAGTGATGTCACCATAGGTCACAGCGTGGTTCTCCACGGCTGCACAGTAAGGGACAGGTGCCTTATAGGCATGGGCGCCGTGGTCCTCGATGATGCCGAGATAGGCGAGGACTCGATCGTGGGCGCGGGTGCGGTGGTGGTGGAGTCGATGAAGGTGCCTTCGAGGAGCCTGGTGGTGGGTGTACCCGCCAAGGTCGTAAGGACGCTCAATGACGAAGAGGTTGTGCGGATAGCCCGTTCCGCGCGGAATTACATGGAGTACACAAGGAATTATGTCAGGGAGCGCGGATGAGGTGCGCATCCATAGACATAGGTACAAACACCCTGAGGCTCTTGGTGGCCGAGGTGGAGCGACCGGAAGCGGGGCTTACTCCCCTTGTCTACAAACGTGCTATAACAAGGCTCGGCGGCTCGTATACCGACGAGACGGGCATAGACGGGGAGGCTGCGGAAAGGACCCTGAGGGCGCTTGTAACCTTCCGCGAAACGATAGACCAATACCGGGTCGAACGGACGAAGGCGGTTGCAACGAGTGTCGTGAGGAGGGCCCGTAACAGAGACTGGTTCCTCGAAGAGGCCAGGAAGAGGACCGGGCTTCATATAAACGTAATCTCCGGCAAGGAAGAGGCGAGGCTTTCCGTTATAGGTGTGCTCTCCGTTGTTGGAGACGGGACTGCCGAAAGGCTCATACTGGACATAGGAGGGGGAAGTACAGAGTTCATAGTTGTCCGCGGGGCGCGGATCCTCGGCTCATGGAGCATGGAGATGGGGGTGGTGCACCTTGCAGAGAGGCACTTAAGAAGCGATCCGCCGCGGCACGGGGAGCTCAAGGCAATGGAGGAGGAGATAAAGGGGGTTATTGGAAACCTCAAGGAGAATGTGAGCGGTGACCCTCTAACATCTTTTGAAAACAACATAAAGCGCCATGTTGAGCTTGTGGGGACAGCCGGCACGGTCACGACACTTGCATCCATTGACCAGAACCTGGAGGTATATGACCGCAACAGGATAAACAACCATGTGCTTGAGCGTGGCCGCGTGGAGGATCTGTATCACTTCCTTTCGGGGCTTACCCTCGAAGAAAGAAAGGACATACTTTCACTTGAAAAGGGCAGGGAAGACCTTATAATACCTGGCACCGCCATAGTCCTTGCAGCCATGGAGGCCTTCGGCTTCGACTCGATGAGGGTAAGTGACGCAGGCCTTCTCGAGGGCGTGATCCTTGAGGAGGCTCGCGGTGCAAACAATATTCAGAAGAAGGAGGTAGCGGGATAAGATGAAGTCTTCCGATATAAAGGACGGCCTGACATTTGATGATGTTCTGCTCGTTCCGGGCTATTCGAGGGTTCTGCCGAGGGACGTGGATGTGTCAACGAAGCTTACGAGCGAGATAAAGCTTAACATCCCGCTCATAAGCGCCGCCATGGACTGTGTCACCGAGTCGCGTATGGCCATAGCCATAGCCCAGCACGGAGGGATCGGCATAATCCACAAGAACCTCACCGTTGAAGAACAGGCGGCGCAGGTCGACAGGGTTAAGAAGTACGAATCGGTCGTGATACTCCAACCGAGAACGCTCGATCCGGACCAGAGGGTGGCCGACGCGCTCAAGATAAAGAGGGAGGAGCAGATATCCGGCTTCCCGGTTGTGAAAAACGGCATACTCGTGGGCCTTGTTACGAACAGGGATCTGCGCTTCGAATCGAACCCGGAGCGACGGATATCCGAGATCATGACCAAGGAGGTCGTAACGGCCCCTGTGGGTATTTCCATAGAGAAGGCTAAAGAGCTTTTGAACCGCCACAGGATCGAGAAGCTGCCGGTCGTTGACAGGAAAAAGAGGCTCAAGGGGCTTATTACCATGACGGATATCGAAAAGAGGGAGAAGTTTCCGGACTCCTGCAAGGACAGGCTCGGCCGTCTCAGGGTAGGGGCTGCGGTCGGGGTCTCCTTTGACAGGGACGAGAGGGTCGAGGCGCTCCTCAAAGCAGGGGCTGACTGCATCGTAGTGGACACTGCACACGGCCACAGCAAGGGGGTCATCGAGTCGGTCAGGGCGATAAAGAAGAACTTCAAGTGCCAGTTGATAGCCGGTAACGTGGCTACAGCCGAAGGGGCCGAGGCCCTGATCAAGGCCGGGGTCGACGCGGTCAAGGTGGGCGTTGGGCCGGGTTCCATATGCACGACAAGGATAGTGACTGGTATCGGTGTGCCGCAGATAACCGCTGTCATGGACGCGGTCGGCGTGGCCCGCAGGAAGGGCATACCGGTGATCGCCGACGGCGGCATCAAGTACTCCGGTGACATCACCAAGGCCATTGCCGCCGGAGCGCACTCGGTAATGATAGGCGGCATGTTCGCCGGCACAGAGGAGAGCCCCGGAGAGACGATACTCTTCCAGGGGCGCACTTTCAAGGTCTACAGGGGGATGGGCTCGATAGAAGCGATGAAAAAAGGCAGTAAGGACAGGTACTTTCAGGAGGATGTTGAGAGTGAACTTAAGCTTGTTCCGGAAGGGATAGAAGGCAAGGTCCCTCACAAGGGGCCGCTTGCCTCGAGCATATACCAGCTTGTTGGAGGGCTCAGGGCCGGCATGGGTTACATGGGCTGTAGGACCATTGCAGAGGTACACAAGAAGGCAAGGTTCATCCGGCTTACACCGTCAGGGCTCAGGGAAAGTCACGTCCATGACGTGATCATAACCAAGGAGGCGCCCAACTACAAGGTTGAGATACTTTGATCTGTTTTTGCGCAGTGACAACACATGTTTTAATGGACCGGCCGAACGGTGTCCCCTGAGGTCGAAGATGCACGAGAGGAATTGAAGAATGGATATCCACTCACAGAAGATACTCATCCTGGACTTCGGCTCCCAGTACACTCAGCTCATTGCCAGAAGGGTGCGGGAGGCCAGGGTTTACTGCGAGATACATCCCTACAACGCAGGCATCCCTTTCATACGGTCGTTCGGCCCCAAGGGGATAATACTCTCCGGCGGCCCTTCGAGTGTCTTTGACAAGGGCGCGCCGCGCATACCGGCGGAGCTCTTCGAGCTCGGCATACCGGTTTTCTCTATATGTTACGGCATGCAGCTTACGGCGAAGATCTTCGGGGGCGAGGTCGAGAGGTCCCGAAGGCGGGAGTACGGCCCTGCTACCATACTCATAGACGATACCGAGGACATCTTTCATGGACTCAGGTCCCGTAAGCTTGAGGTCTGGATGAGCCACGGTGACAGGGTGAAGAGGCTGCCCGAGGGGTACAGGGCCATTGCGCACAGCGAGAACTCGGTTGTCGCCGCCATGAAGAACAAGGAGCTCAACTCCTTCGGCGTGCAGTTCCACCCCGAGGTCGTGCATACGCCCAAGGGGCGGAAGATTCTGGAAAACTTCCTTTTCCGTGTATGCAAGTGCAAGCCCGTTTGGACCATGAGCTCATTCATAGAGGATGCGGTAAGATCGATCCGCGAGAAGGTGGGTCGTGGCAAGGTCATATGCGGTATCAGCGGCGGGGTGGATTCAAGTGTTACCGCCGCGTTGGTTGGGCGGGCCGTGGGCAGGAGGCTTACGTGCATATTCGTCGACAACGGTGTCCTTAGAAAGGGTGAGGCCGAAAAGGTCTATGCTACACTCAGACGCAACTTTGACATGAAGATAAGGAAGGTCGATGCATCCGAGAGGTTCTTCAGAAGGCTCAAGGGTGTCAAGGACCCCGAGAGAAAGAGAAAGATCATAGGCAACGAGTTCATCAAGGTCTTTGAAGAAGAGGCGAAGAAGATAAAGGGCGTGGGGTTCCTTGCCCAGGGCACACTGTACCCGGACGTGATAGAGAGCGTATCGTTCAAGGGGCCGTCGGCGACCATAAAGAGCCATCACAACGTAGGGGGGCTCTTGAAGAGGATGCGTCTCAAGCTCATCGAGCCCCTGAGGGAGCTCTTCAAGGACGAGGTGCGCGAGCTCGGGCGCGAACTCGGGCTCTCCGAGGAGCTTATATGCCGCCATCCGTTCCCAGGCCCCGGCCTTGCCATAAGGATCCTCGGCGAGGTGACGCCTGAAAGGTGCCGGACCGTAAGGGAGGCGGACGCCATAGTGCTCGAGGAGATAAAAAATGCCGGGCTTTATACGAAGATGTGGCAGGCCTTTGCCGTGCTCCTGCCGGTCAAGTCCGTAGGCGTCATGGGCGATGAGAGGACGTATGAGAATACCGTTGCGGTCAGGATGGTCGAAAGCGTCGACGGTATGACCGCCGACTGGGTGAGGCTCCCTTACGATGTCATGGGACGCATATCTTCGAGGATAATAAACGAGGTCAAGGGGGTCAACAGGGTGGTTTACGATATCAGTTCGAAACCCCCGAGCACCATAGAATGGGAGTAACGACATGTCAATAGATGATCTCAAGGGAAAGGAGACCTGGAGGCTCTTCCGCATCCTGAGCGAGTTCGTCGAGGGCTTCGAAGAGCTTACCGATATCGGACCGGCCGTGAGTATATTCGGCTCGTCGCGTTTTAAACCCGGGAACAAGTACTACAAGAAGGCGGTCGAGGTGGCGAGGCTTCTTTCCGAAAACGGCTACGCCATTATAACGGGGGGCGGCGGCGGCATCATGGAGGCTGCCAACAAGGGGGCGTCGCTCAACAAGGGGGTATCGGTGGGGCTTAACATCACGCTCCCCAGGGAACAGAAGCCGAATCGCTTTCAGAACAAGTCCTTGCACTTCCGTTATTTTTTCGCAAGAAAGGTCATGTTCGTAAAGTACGCCATAGGGTACGTGTGTATGCCGGGCGGCTTCGGCACGCTTGATGAGTTCTTCGAGGCGCTCACACTCATCCAGACACACAAGATATACCCCTTCCCGTTGATACTCTTCGGCACAAGCTACTGGCAGCCCATCCTGGACTTCATGAACGGCAACATGCTCGAATACGGCACGATCACCAGGGACGACCTGAAGATCATCAAGGTCACGAACGACCCGCAGGAGGTGGTCAGCATAATCAACAAGCACAGGGACTGGAAGATGAGGATGGTCGAGAAGGCGAAGCCGTCCGAAGGCTCGTGACTGGTATTTGCGGACACGGCGGGATCATGGAGAGGTGCAAGGATCCTTGATGACAAACGGTTCAGGAGGCCATATGAAAGAGAGTGAAGCACATGCGCATGAACACACCGAGAAGCTCAGGAAGATCACCGTCAACCTCGAGGAGGACCAGATAGAGCTTCTGAGGGAGATCGCCAGGGAGTACAGTGAAAAGTTGGGGCAGCGCTGGAGCGTGAGCGCGGTCACAAGGGTTGCGGTAGGAGACTTCCTGACGAAGCTTGGGAAGATAGCCTGACCGGCCATGTACTATGTGGTCGCATTCCGGAACTGATCCCAGGCGGACCCCCAGGGGGCGGTCGCCGAAGTGCGGCCATAATTAGGTTGGTATTGGTATAGGTCTTAGATGCGGCGTGGACGGGCGGGCCGGGATGGTACGTACAATGACAAAGGCATGCGGGGCAATGTGATGATCTTTGGCTCAAGGTTCGGCAAGGGCGTTTTTTTGTTGGCAGGCCTTTTGTTTCTTGCCGGTTGTGTGAGCATAAACATTCCTTCGACGATGCCCCTTACCGAGACGGTCGTAGGGGGAAGGGGACGGGCCAAGATCCTCATAGTCGACGTATCCGGCGTCATAAAGGACAGGAGGCCTTCGGCATGGAGGCTAATCGAGCGTCCTTCCCTTACATCGAGGATAAGGGAGGAGCTTGACAAGGCATACCGTGACGAGGATGTGAAGGCGGTCATACTCAGGATAAACTCACCCGGCGGCGAGGTCACCACTACCGACATAATCCACCACGAGATAACGAGGTTCAAGGAGAAGAAGGACGTCTTCGTCGTAGCCCAGCTCATGGGTGTTGCGGCCTCCGGCGGCTACTACGTAGCGCTTGCGGCCGATAGAATCGTCGCGCATCCGACCACGGTGGTAGGCGGCATTGGTGTGGTGGCATACAGGATAAACGCTTCAGGTCTCATCGAAAAGATAGGTATCACGGACGAGACCGTGAAGTCCGGCGACAAGAAGGACATGGGCTCTCCGCTCAGGCCTGTGACGGACGAGGAGAGGCGCATACTACAGGGTATCGTGGACGGCCTCTTCAGCACATTCCTCGACAAGGTGAGGGCGTCGAGGACGCTCTCGGACAGAGAGGTGGAGGCCGTAAGCGACGGCAGGGTCTATACCGCGTCACAGGCATTGAAACTCAGGCTCATAGACTCGATAGGCTACATGGACGACACCGTGGAGCTTGTAAAGAAGCAGGCCGGGCTCAGGGATGCGCGTATCGTAACCTATGCAAGGCCGGGCTCATACAGGAGCAACATCTATTCGGCCGCAGACCTCGGGGTTCCGCACAGGATAAACATCCTGAACATAGACGGCAGCGGTGTCGTAGAAAACCTGGGCTTCAGGTTCATGTACCTGTGGATGCCTTAGCCGGGCCGCCGTAAACGGTGTGTAATCGATGTCCCCTCTCGATATAACCTACAGGGTCGGTTTTGTCATAGGAGGCCTCAGCCTCCTTGTTTTTTTGCTCGGCCACACGGGCCTCCTCTCCCCGGTATTTATTGTGCTCGCCGTGCTCGTTGCCGTATTTTTTCTGTGGCTTCTCCTGAGGCAAGGCTTGATCTCAAGCGGCGCAAGGTTCGTCTCCTGCCCCGGCCCTCGTCCATGGCTGCTTCACGGTACGGTACTCCTGTTTGTTCTGCTTGTTCTTCCTCTCGCTCTCACCCCGCCCTCGGTGAGGGATGAGCTGATACACCACTTGGCCGTACCGGCCATCTACGCGAGGGAAGGCAGGATCATTGACCTGCCGACGATGCCCGTGTCCTACTTCCCCATGAACATAGACCTTCTCTACCTCATCCCCCTGGTCCTTGGAAACGATATCGTGCCCCGGCTCGTGCACCTGGCCTTCGGGCTCCTTACCGCAGCGGTGATCTACTCCTACCTGAGCGTCCGCCTCGACAGGAGCTCGGCCATGCTCGGGGTCCTTCTCTTCCTTTCGACCCCGGTGGTCATGAACCTCTCACGCATGGCCTATGTGGACCTCGGTGCAACCTTTTTTTCGACCCTGGCGCTCGTAGGCGTGCTTTTCTGGAGGGACGGCGACGACAGGTGGCTTTTGTACTCCGCGCTGGCGCTGGGGCTTGCGCTGGGTTCGAAGTACAACATGCTCATAAGCCTCCTGCTCCTGAGCCTGATGGTTGTACATGTCTCGCTCAGGAGGAGGCGGGGGCAGGCCGCCTCCCTCCGGACAGGTGCGCTCTACTTTGCGGTGGCGCTCGTTGTCTTCCTTCCCTGGCTTTTAAGGAACTACATTCTCGCCGGCAGCCCGCTCTACCCCCTTATAGGCGCCGTAAGCTCATCGTTTGCAGAGGGCGGGGGGCTGCACGTGGGCGGGAGCCTCTCCCCTGTGGCCAAGAGGTACATCCTGTACAACGAGAGCACACTGGATATACTGCTTGTACCGTTGAGGATCTTCTGGGAGGGGATGGACAACTCCATAGAGAGGTTCGACGGTGTGCTGAACCCCTTTTTCCTCGTCTTCATCCTCTTCGCCTTCTTGAGGAGGGGACTGAAGGACCTATGGTACCTCGTCGTTTTTTCCGTCCTCTTCTTCTACATCGCCTTTTTCACCTCGGACCTCGTCATAAGGTACATCCTGCCGGTCCTGCCCCCGCTCGTGATAATAAGCGTGTGGGGGCTTAAGAATGCCTTTGAGACCAGGGTGCTCAGGTACGCGGCAACGGTTTTCCTTTTCCTTTTCCTTGCCTTCAACCTGCATTACCTGAAGGGGCTTTATACAAGCTATAGACCCATCTCGTACCTTGTCGGCGGCGAGACCCGCCGGGAGTACCTTTCAAGGGTCCTTCCGGACTACAGGGTCGTCGCCTACGCCAACGAGAACATACCCGAAGACTCTAAGGTGTACTTCCTCTTTACCGGCGACAGGGTGTATTACTGGGAGAGGGATGTCTACTACGGGGACAGGACCGGCGGAGAGCTCGTCTCCCTTGTGAAGGGGGCACGCGATGCCGCCTCACTCAGGGACAGGTTCGCATCGAGAGGCTTCACCCACCTCTTCGTCATGGATGCGCTCCTTAAGAGGTTCGCGCTCGACAACTTCGGCGAAGACGAGCTGGCAGTACTTTCCGGGTTTTTCAGGGACCACATCGAGCGGCTCTACGGTGCGAACGGATTTTCGCTTTACCGGATAATTTGACAGCGTATAGGCTCTTACGCACGCCATTCATTCCACCGCCGACATTGCTTTTGAGCCGCCTTCTCCATTACGCCCGCCCTTTTTTGTCGGCTTCGAGTGACCCAGCCTCACAACCCATCTGACAAAATCACTTGACCACACAATTTGAAAATTGTTAAAGTTATGTGCTCAAGGCCTGATCCGACCCGGATCATTAAGGATCGCTGATGAAGCTTAAGACATTTGAAAGGGGCGTACACCCCTCATACAACAAGGAGCTGACCGCCGACAAGGCCGTTGTAAGGGCCGGTTTGCCCGGGCGGGTTATCATACCGCTCAGCCAGCACATAGGCGCACCCTGCGAGCCGGTTGTAAAGAAAGGCGACGAGGTCAGCGAGGGGCAGAAGATAGGAGAGGCCACATCCTTCGTGTCGGCCCCCGTGCACTCGAGCATATCGGGAAAGGTAAAGGACATCGTAATGCATCCGCATCCTTCGGGGGCACGGGCGCTGGCGGTGGTCATAGAGGGAGACGGCGAGACAAGGGACTGGGAGTCGGATGGAGGAGGGTTTGATCTGGATGCGCTCGGGCCCGAGGAGATACGCGGCCTTATAAGGGATGCCGGCATCGTCGGGCTCGGAGGGGCCACATTCCCAACCTCCGTGAAGCTCAGCCCTCCGAAGGGAAGCAGAATAGATTCGGTGATACTGAACGGCTGCGAGTGCGAACCCTTTCTCACGGCGGACCACCGTATCATGGTTGAGGAGTCCGAGAAGGTGGTGCTGGGGCTAAAGGCCATAATGAAGACTGTGGGGGCAGGTTCTGGCTACATAGGCATCGAGGACAACAAGCCGGATGCCATTGAGGCGATCAAGGCCGCGGTTTCATCGCTTGCACCGGATATCAGGATAGTACTTCTCGAGACCAAGTACCCGCAGGGCGCCGAAAAGATGCTGATAGACGCCGTGCTCGGAAGAAAGGTCCCCGTGGGAAAGCTTCCGCTCGATGTGGGAGTCGTTGTCAACAACATCGGTACGGCGGCGGCGATCTACGAGGCCATAAGGTACAGGAAGCCGGTCATAGAGAGGGTCGTCACTGTAAGCGGAAACGGGGTGAAGGAGCCCAAGAACCTTTTGGTTCGTATCGGCACCACCTTCGACGAGGTCATCAGCCAGTGCGGCGGCCTCGTTGACGGGATGGAGAAGGAGGTCCTGAGCGGCGGCCCCATGATGGGGGTGGCTCAGAAGACCCTGGAGGTGCCGGTGGTAAAGGGTACCTCCGGGATAACGGTCCTTGCTGGCAGCGAGATAAAACCCGCCACGCACAAGCCATGCATAAGGTGCGCCAGCTGCGTGGATGCCTGTCCGATGGGGTTGATGCCCTACAAGATAGCCGACATGGGGCGGCTCGGCATGACGGATGACTTCAAGTCCTGGAGCGGCCTTGCCTGTATCGAGTGCGGGTGCTGCTCGTTTGTGTGTCCGGCGAAGAGGCCGCTCGTGCAGTGGATAAGGGTCGGGAAGGTAAGGTTGAGAGAGGCGGAGCGCAGCTCGAGCAAGTAGGCCGGTACGGTTCGCCGACACAGGGCGTGAACCATGATCGTGCCGCCGGCTCGTCTGGTGGGGTGTAATAGGGTAAGGAAACACAGATTTGTTGCCTGTCTCGCATTGCACGGCAAGGCACCGGATCTGATAAACGGGCGAAGCTACCTTGCCGGGGAGGAGGGTTTTTATCTCCTCCAAATATCGTTTTCAGTAAACTGCTTCGTCGGGTTCCCGCGCTCCACGTCGGGACAAGCCTCTGCAACGACGAATTAACCAGAGTTTACGTGATCTTTTACATGACGGGATCGCCTGCAGCCCGTTGCAGGCTGCTTCAATCTTGAGTTCAAGAGAATCTGATTCTGGCAGGGAATGGAATCCATGATGGATAAGACACGGCAGGTTGGAGAGGAAAGCAAAGCCGGGGCGCGGGGCTCAACCCCCGGGGGCTCCGGAGACGGGCCTCTTATAGTTTCGTCATCGCCGCATCTTCTTACGGCCGACAACATCCCTAAGATAATGCATTCGGTCGTGGCCGCGCTCCTGCCGGCATGCGCGGTCAGCATATACTTCTTCGGCATCAGGGCGCTTCTCCTTATCGCCGTAAGTGTGGCGGCATGCATCGCCACCGAGAGGGCGATCCAGCGGTTCTTGGGCAAGCCGTCGACCATTGCGGACGGAAGTGCGATAATCACCGGCATCTTGCTGGCACTCACGCTCCCGCCGAGCTTTCCGCTTCTCGGGGCGGTCCTGGGATCTGTCTTTGCCATAGCCATAGGCAAACACATATTCGGCGGGCTCGGCTACAACATCTTCAACCCGGCGCTCCTTGGCAGGGCCTTCCTTCAGGCTGCGTACCCGGTGCTCATCACCACCTGGGTGGAGCCGTTTACAAGGGGCTTTGACGTGGATGCCATAGCCGCTGCCACACCGCTTGCGCTGATGAAGTTCGAGGGTCAGATGACACCGCATCTGGACCTTCTCTTCGGGAACATCTCCGGCTCGCTCGGGGAGACCTCGGCCGTTGCGATCATCATAGGAGGGCTGTACCTCAGGTACAAGGGGTACATAAACTGGAAGCTGCCTCTCGGCTATCTCGGCAGCATGGCCTTTTTCGGCGGCATCTTCTGGCTCATGAATCCCTCGAGATACCCGGACCCGCTCTTTCACGTGCTGGCCGGCGGGGCCATGCTAGGCGCATGGTTCATGGTTACTGACATGGTGACCTCGCCCACCACGCCTAAGGGCCAGTGGATCTTCGCGATAGCGGCCGGGGCCATTGCGGTAATAATACGGCTCTTCGGAGGACTGCCGGAGGGGGTCATGTACTCGATACTTCTTCTGAACTCCGTCGTTCCGCTCATCAACAGGTGGACAAGGCCGAAGGTCTTCGGGGAGGTGTCGTCTTGAAAAACAGTTCGCCACTGGGTATGATACTTGCGTTGACTGTCACGGCCGTGGTGATCGGCGCGATACTGGCAGGTTTTTACCAGTTGGTCGAGCCGAGGATAGAGGCGAACAGGCTCGCGGAGGAGAAGAGGGCCATCTTTTCCGTGCTCGAGGGGGCGGAGACATACGATGTCATAGAAAGGGAGGTACCTTCGGACAAGAAGGGCGGGGAGATCATCCGTATCTTCAGGGGGCTTGATGCCGATGGGCGTACGGTCGGATACGCCTTCATAGCCGAAGGACCGGGGTTTGCAGGCATCATACGGATGATGGTCGGCTTGAACTTCGACCTTGAGACACTCTCGGGGCTCAAGGTCATGGAACAGGTGGAGACCCCGGGGCTCGGCAACAAGATAGGCGAGGAGAAGTTCGAGGGGCAGTTCAAGGGGGTTGCCATAAGACCCAGGATAGAATATCTCAAGAACAAGAAACCGGTGAAGCCGAACCAGATACAGGCCATAACAGGCGCCACAATATCCAGCAAGGCAGTTGTAGATGCAATAAACAAGAGGGTAGAGACCATCCTTTCGGTGCTCGGGCCGCAGGCAGCGGCCGGGGAGGGTTGATTTGACCAGCCAGAGGACACTCTTTCAGGAGTTCAAAAAGGGTATATGGGCCGAGAACCCGGTCATAAAGATGCTTCTCGGCATGTGTCCCGCACTTGCCGTTACGAACTCGGCGGTGAACGGGCTCGCCATGGGGCTTGCCTCGACCTTCGTCGTTATCTGTTCCAGCGCGATCGTCTCCATCATCAGGAGGTTCGTTCCGGGCGGGGTGAGGATACCCACGTACATAATCATAATAGCCGGATTCGTTACCCTCGCGGACCTGTTCCTGAGGGCCTACTTCCCGGTCATCTCCAAGGCGCTGGGCCCGTATGTGCCTCTCATAGTCGTAAACTGCATGATAATGGGCAGGGCCGAGTTCTTTGCATCCAAGCATCCGGTCGTGCCTTCGATACTTGATGCTCTGGGCACTGGTACCGGCTTTGTATGGGTGCTGGTGGTGCTTGGATCCATAAGGGAGATCCTCGGCTCGGGCAGCATCTTCGGGGTCACGCTTCTTTCGGAGAGGATCTACACCCCGTGGGTGGTGATGATTCTGCCGGCCGGGGCGTTTCTGAGCCTCGGGCTTCTCATAGCCCTTATAAACTACCTTACTCAACGCAGGCAGGGGGCGCATTGAAGATCTTACTGGTATTCATATCCGCAGCCATAGTGAACAACTTCGTCCTTACGTACTTCCTGGGCATATGTCCCTTTCTGGGGGTCTCCAAGAGGATAGACACCTCTGTGAACATGGGGCTTGCGACCACCTTCGTCATGAGCCTGGCGGCGGCGATTACGTGGCTCATAAACCATTACATACTCATAGCGTTCAACCTGCCGTTTCTGCAGAACGTGACGTATATCATAACCATCGCCTCGCTGGTCCAGCTCGTCGAGATGTTCATAAGGAAGTCAAGCCCGTCCCTGTACCGAAGCCTCGGGATATTTCTTCCGCTTATTACCACTAACTGCGCCATCCTCGGATTGACGCTTTTTGCTGCATTGAGGGAGTATTCATTCATCGAGAGCCTGTCTTTTGGCATAGGCGCAGGGGCGGGGTTTACGATAGCGCTTGTCATAATGGCCGGCATACGCGAGGAGCTGGAGTTCGCTGATGTACCCGCCCCGTTGAAGGGCGCGCCCATGACGCTTCTTGTCGCAGGGATGCTTGCCCTTGCCTTCATGGGCTTCGCCGGGCTCCTTTCGGTTTAGCACGGCTATGGCAATTTATGTCGGTACGTGGTAGAATAAAAATCTTCGTTACAACCGGGCTTAGAGGAGTAGCGTTTTGGAAACAGGACTGGTGATATCGATCGTTGCAATGGGTGGACTGGGTGCCTTCTTTGCGGTATTCCTCACCGTTGCCAGCCAGAAGTTGAAGGTCGAGGAAGACCCCATGGTGGAGAAGATCATGGAGGCGTTGCCCCAGACCAACTGCGGTGCATGCGGTTTTGCGGGATGCCATGCCCTGGCCGAGAAGATCGCCGCTGGACAGGCTCCGGTGAACGGATGTCCGGCTGGCGGGCAGGATGTGGCAGATCAGCTCGCCAGGATAGTGGGGGTTGAGTCGATGAAGGCCAAGAGGCTTGTAGCCGTTGTCCTGTGCAGGGGAGGGAACGCAGAGGCCAAGAGGAGCGTCGTTTACAAGGGCGACAGGACCTGCGCCGCGGCCGATCTGACCGGAGGGGAGAAGGACTGCGCCTATTCATGCCTCGGTTACGGAGACTGCGTGGAGGCATGCAACTTCGAGGCAATGGCCATGAACGAGAACGGGCTTCCCGTTGTCTTTTTCGACAAGTGCGTCGGGTGCGGTGCCTGTGCGCGGGCCTGCCCGAGGGACATCATCGAGATGCATACAGAGGACAGGAGGCTCTTTGTCTACTGCAGGAACAGGGACAAGGGGCCGCAGGCCAAGAAGGCGTGCAAGGTGGCCTGCATCGCCTGCAGACTGTGTGTGAAGGACTGCGAGGTCGAAGGGGGCATCGAGATAAAGGACAACCTCGCTACCATAAACTATGAGCTCTGCCCACAGGATGACAAGCCGACGAGGCGGTGTCCGACAAAGTGCATCCTCTTCGGCGAGAACGAAAGGATTACGAGCGCAAGTTTTTATGCAGGCGGGATGCAAAAGGTCAGCGGAGACTGAGGCCGTAGGTATCCCGCACGCATTCGCTCTGAGACGCCACGTATTGATTCCAAGGGATTGTCGTTACGAACGACGGGAAGTTGTCCCGTATCAAAGCAGATAAGCAAACTGTGGATTGTTGCGTTGCATGTCCGTGGCAATGATAAAAAGTGGAGTCAATCAGGCCTTTCCTGTCCCCGTGACCTCTTGCGGGTGCTTAAAAAAACGTAATTTTTCTTTAACTCGTTTTTAATACTGTTTTGTTATCCTAAAGAAAGGGTGTGGAATAGGCGAAAATATATGTGGGAGATGAACGGCAGCGTAGGAGGTATTACAGCTGTGTTTCGCCGCAGGCTTGTGCCGGTGGTCTGTATCTTGCTCATCACCGTACTGCTTGCCGCGTGCGGGGGCGGCTCGGTCGATCCGGCGGAGCTCAGGGGAGGAGAGACAAGGCGAACCCTCTCTCCAGCATACTTCACCGGCAAGGTAGCGAAGGCGTACAGGATAGCACGCGAGATACCGGATGTCATCGACAGCCTGTACTGTTACTGTGAGTGCAAGAAGAACTTCGGCCACAAGAGCCTTCTTACGTGTTACGTGGACACACATGCCCGCTATTGCAAGGTGTGCATCGATGAGGCGCTTATGGCGTACAGTCTTCACAAGAAGGGGAAGGATATAGTATCCATAAGAAGGGCGGTGGACAGGAGCTTCTCCCACTGATTTCAGCGCGATGAAGGCGAAGAATATTGTATTAGTCATAGTAATAGTATGCATCGTCGGCTTTGCGGGGTACCTGGCCGGGACAAGGTCGAAGGTCGGCCCCTCCAAGGCGAATCAGACGGCTCAGCAGAGGACTACGGCAGGGAGCTTTTCCGCCGGAAATCAGCCCATTGACTTCGATGAGATACTCTCTGAGCTTAAGGCGAGGCTGGCCGAGAACCCGAACGACGGCGAGCTGCACGCCCGCCTGGGAGACGTATACTTCGGCATGCAGCGTTTCGACGAGGCCATCGGTTACTACAAGAAGGCGATCGAGCTTAACCCGGATGATGTGGACTCTTACAACGATATGGGGCTTTCGTACCACTATAAAGGGAACACGGTGGAGGGGCTGAAGTTCATCAACGAGGGGATTGCAAAGAACCCGTATTACCAGCGTATCTGGCTTACCAAGGGATTTCTGCTCGCCTATGGCCTGGGTAACAGGAAGGAGGCTACCGAGGCGTGGCAGAAGGCTGTTACACTCGATCCTGACAGTCCGGTTGGAAAGGCCGCCAATGCTTACCTCGAGGAGTTTACCAAAAAGTAGCTATGACAGAACAGGTCGGTGGAGCAGCTTCTGGTGTGAAAAAGAGGGCCTGGTACGGTTCTGTGTGGAGGTTTTTTGCCTCTGTTAAGCTTACTATTTTCGTCCTGATAGCCCTTGCACTGTCCTCCATAATAGGTACGGTAATCGAGCAGAACCAGCCGATCGAATCGTATTACATAGAGTACGGCGAGAGGTGGGGTGATATTATCCGCACCTTGCAGTTGGACGACATGTACCACTCCGTGTGGTTCGTCGCGCAACTGGTGCTGCTGATGATAAACATAATAGCCTGTACCTACGAGAGGTTTCCGCCCAAGTGGAGATCACTTTTAAGGAAGGTTGACGACTTCGACCCTTCGATAATAGACAGGTTTTCAAACAGGGAGGCCATCGAGCTCGGAGCGACCCTCGGTAGGGCCAGAGACAGGGTCATCGAGGTGCTCAGGAAGAACAGATACAAGATCAAGCTGGACAGGTCGCAGGGTGACGAGGTTAAACTGTATGCATCCAGGGGGCTCATAGGTCGATTCGGCTCTGATATAACCCATGTGAGCCTCTTCGTAATAATCATTGGTGCCATATACGGAAGCTTCTGGGGCTACAGGGACTTCAGGCCCATCCTGGTCGGTTCGATGATACGGGTGCCCGATGCGGACTTCGCCCTCAGGCTCGACAAGTTCTGGATCGACTACTACGATACCGGACAGATAAGACAGTACAACTCGCTTCTTACCGTAATAGAAGACGGCAAGGAGGTGCTCACAAAGCAGATATGGGTCAACGAGCCCCTCTACTACAAGGGGATACGTTTTTACCAGTCCAGCTACGGCACATCCTGGAACAGGATAAAAGAGGCCGAGATAGCACTTAAGAGGCTCGATTCAAACAAGGTAGATCCGCCTTTCAGCGTGAAGTGGGGAGAGGTGAGCAAGGTTCCTGGCAGCAAATATTCCGTGCGCCTGGTGGGGTATGTTTCGGACTTTGCGTTCGATGAGCGGACAAGGACCGTGTTTTCCAAGTCCGGTGAGACGAACAATCCCGCCGTACAGATAGAGGTGTACAACGGCGAAGATCTCATAGCCAGGCCGTGGCTCTTCTTCAACTTCCCGGGGCTCATTCATGCCATACCAGGCACACAGTACGACCTGGTGCTGATGGGGTTCAGGACCATACCGTATTCGGGCATATCCATAACAAAGGATCCCGGTACCAACGTGGTATGGGTTGGCACCGGCATCATGGGCATAGGGTTTTTTCTCGCCTTCTTCGTATACCACAGAAGGATATGGGTGAGCATAAAGGCCTCGGGGAATGGAACGATTGTAAGAATGGGGGGTGTGATAAACAAAAATCCCCTTGGCTTTGAAAGAGAGTTCAAGGATATCGTCGAGGCCGTAAAGGAGACGGATTCTCGCGCGTAATTTACGGAGGACAATACATGACCGAACCGAAAGTTATAATGTCATTGATGTTCTTTACGATGGCATTCGCGTTCTATGCAGCCACCGCGCTCTTCTACATAGGGTACTGGCTGCTGCGCAGGGAGTGGATCGGGCAGACCGCGACCATCATGGCCTATATAGCAGCCCTTGCCACTACAATGGTCTTGATAGCCAGGGCGGGGGAGTCCGGTCATGCCCCGTTTTCGAACCTGTATGAATCCATGATTCTCTTCGTGTGGGCGATCACAATCGGGTATCTGTGGCTGGAGCACAGGTACAAGATCAAGGTCATCGGCGCCTTTGTCATGACAATCTCTTTTCTCGCCGTTCTTTCCGCGAGCCTCTTGCCGTACAGGTTCAAGAGTGTCGAACCGTTGAATCCGGCGCTGCAGAGCAAGTGGAAGTGGCTCGTTGGTATCCTCGAGCCCATGGGACTTGAAAGATATGCCATAGGGTGGCTCGACTTTCACGTCTTTACAACCTTCATAGGCTATGCGGCCTTTGCCATAGCATTCGGCCTGAGTATAATGTATCTGCTTAAGGAGAGGTTCGAGGCCAGAAAGAAGGGCAACTTCCTCGTGGACAGTTTCCCTGAGACCAGGATCCTGGACGAGTTGAGCTACAGGGGGATAGCCTTGGGATTTCCATTCCTCAGCTTGGGTATAATATCAGGGGCCATCTGGGCCAACTACGCATGGGGCACATACTGGAGCTGGGATCCGAAGGAGACGTGGTCGCTTATCACCTGGTTCGTCTACGCGGCGTACCTCCATGCCAGGGTCACAAGGGGGTGGCGCGGCAAGAAGTCGGCCTATCTTTCGATAGCCGGCTTCATAGCAGTTGTGTTCCTCTACTGGGGCGTGAGCTTCATCCTTCCCGGCCTGCATGCGTATGCCTGATTTGGTACGGAGAGGGCTTCTGCTCAAGCCCCTTGCTGCAGAAGGGCTTTAACTTGCGAGGATGCATCGGTCGGTGACTTTGCCTCCCGCATCTGGAAATGGCGGGAAGCCGCCGGCAGCTGACAGGCACGACGCCATTCGTTCATTTAAAGTCTTTTCCGGAGGCGTTACATGAAAGGTTCATTTGACAGTAAGGCTGGTAAAAAGGGCTTCAATCCTGGCACACTGATCTTTGTGGCGGTCATAGTAATATCTGTTGTAATAGTCGTCCTGAAGAACAAAAGACAGTACGAGCCGGTCGTGGCCGGCAAGCCTGCCATAGACTTCTTCCTTGTGGACCTGGACGGCAAGTTGAGGAGGCTCGATGAGTTCAAGGGGAAGGTTATATTCTTGAACTTCTGGGCCACATGGTGCAAGCCCTGTGAAGACGAGATGCCTTCAATGCAGATGCTGCATGAAACGCTCAAAGACAGGCCTTTCGAGATAGTGGCCGTGAGCGTCGACAAGGACGATGTTAGCGTTGTCAAGGAATTTGTCAAGAGGCACAACATAACCTTCACCGTGCTCCATGACCGCAAGGGAAAGATAAAGGACGCCTACAAGACGACCGGCGTGCCGGAGACCTTTATCATAGACCAGAACGGTATAATCGCCGAAAAGATATGGGGGCCACGGGACTGGACGAGGCACGAGAACCTCATCACGATATTCAAGTTGCTTGAAAACGGGCCGGCCCCGGCCGAATCCTACGGCAGCTGATGTTAGGCTTCGGCTCGTAACAAGGAGTCTTTGAGCGAATGGACCACGAGACATTCCTTCAGCTGGCGTTCCTGAGCAAGGTGCTGGCTGCATTCGGAGGAGGATTCATATCATTCGTCTCTCCATGTGTCCTTCCACTTGTACCTTCCTACATCTCCTTTGTGACCGGAATATCCTTTGAGGAGCTGACCGATGAGGAGGGGGCCAAGAGGTTGCGTACCGTGATCCTCTTCAACTCCCTCATGTTCATACTCGGTTTTACGGCGGTCTTTGTGCTCATACTCGGCCTTTCGGCGCAGCTCTTCGGGCACCTGTTCGTGGAGTACAAAGATATCGTACGTCAGATAGCCGGTGTGGTCATTGTGCTTCTCGGCATACATGTCATAGGCATAATAAACCTCAAGGTGCTTCAGAGGGAGAAGCGGCTGCACTTTTTCAGGGACAAGCCGCAGGGGTTTCTGGGCTCCTTCCTCGTCGGCGTTGGGTTCGCCGCCGGCTGGACCCCGTGCATAGGCCCGATACTGTCGGCCATATTCACCGTTGCGGCGACAAGCAAGAGCCAGTGGACCGGTGTCGTGCTTTTCGTATCATACTCCATGGGGCTCGCCATACCGTTTTTCCTCACCGCACTCGGCATAAATACTTTTCTTAAGCACTTCAAGAGGTTCTCCAGACACATGCGCCTCGTCTCTGTTGTAAGCGGTCTCTTCCTTATCGCAACAGGGGTCTTGATTTTTTTGAACTCCTTTGCTATCATAACACAGTATTTATACACGGTGCTTCCAAATATCGGCTAAACTCTGGATCAGCTTATGAGTTCACCCACTGTAGAGGTTTACTCAAAGAAGGGCTGCGGCCTCTGTAAAGAGGCCAAGGAGATAATCGGGAGGGTAAGGGGCGATCTGCCCTTTACCTTCAAGGTGGTCGATATCTCTACGAACGATGACCTACTCAGAAGGTTCAACGACCACGTACCTACCATATACATAAACGGCAAGAAGGCCTTCAAGTTCAAGGTCGACGAGGTCGAGTTCAGAAAAAGGGTACGCAAAGAGATAATAAAGGCCGGCATCTCCCGCGTCTCCAAGAAGATACCCCTGTCCACGACAAGCAAGTAGAGCTTCATACCTCCTTTCCTTTCCGTCCATTACTATGATCAGCTTTGGACATGCCTATGATGCAACAGGGCCGCACTCTCCCGTTTCTTCTGCAAGCGGCTTCGGTGGAAAACACGGGTTGTGGAAAACTTGCTTTTCGCCTTAATATTCGATATATTTAGGGGAGCCCTAAGGACCGCTTCCCGTGTCGTTGTGCTGGCCCGTCCCGGTGAGGTAACACCCCCGCGAGGGAAGCACCTGGGAGGCAAGGGGGGTTAAAGGCACGATGATGCAGTCCGGGTCTCCTGATCGACGCCCCGGTGTGGCAAGCAGCTCTGCGGGCATCAGCGATGGATCTTCAAATGCAAGGAAGTGCCTTTTGGATCAGCTTAACATGCACTTCCAGTGGTTGTTTTGCCGCACGATTTCGGGAACTTCCCGGATTTCAGTGGGCCTTGGGAATAAAGGACACCGTTAACTCGTAGAAGGCGATATGAGAAGACTTCTTCTGGCCGTTGTACTGATCCTTTTTTCGACCTCTGCTGCCCTTGCCGCAGAGGCGAGGATAGACGATGTGAGGGTCAGGTATGGATCCGGCCTCACGGCATCCTTTGTCGTAAAAGGGGCCTTTACGAAGGATATAGAGGAGGCCATCAACAGCGGGCTGCCGACCACCTTTACATTCATAGTAAAACTCTACCGTAAAAACGTGCTGTGGCCGGACGAGCACATGGGTACGTGGAGCTTCAACCATACGGTCAAGTATGACGCCCTGAAGCAGGAGTATGTGGTTGACATAGAGGAGAAGAACCGGAGAGAGAAGACAAAGGACTTCGAAAGGATGAAGACCCTCATGGTCACGGGTGACGAGATAATCATTTCCCCTCTGCCGGCCCTCAAAAAGGGTGAAACCTATGAGCTCAAGCTCAAGGCCGAGCTTGACACGGTCGATCTTCCGTTCCTGTTGAAGTACATGTTCTTCTTCGTAAAGCTTTGGGATTTTGAAACCAACTGGTATGTCTACAGGTTATCGCTTTGACGGTCGACAGCGATGCCAGGAATATCAAGTGATCTCTGATTTATCGCAGAAAAGCTTTGGAAAAATCTCGCAATTGTCGTTACGTCGCAGCGGAGCAAGCCTTGGTAAGATTTGAAACAACAGTGGCTTTTTCATAGATGCTTCATCGTGCCCGCGTTGCTTTTCCTCGCGCGGGTCTGCAAACCTGGACAGGCCCCGCGATGACATCAAAAAGCAGCTTTTCAGGGCTTCCTAAGGGCATGTAAGCTACCCGCAGCGGCCGATGGTAATCTTCAGGTGCAGGGAAGTTTCGCTGTATTTGATCACTGAGGCCCTTTCTTCAGACGAAATACGATGGCACAGGTCCTGAAACATACGCAGCGCTCCGAGCAGAAAAGACGCCAGCGCGAGTTCTATATCATCCTGGCCATAGTGCCGGTCATAGTACTTCTCACCTATATCGAGTCCCACATATCCATCATAAGCGGCGACATACCCGTTGCCACCAACATCTTCGTTCTCGGCCTGATCAATATCAACATTATACTCCTGGGGCTTCTTATATTCCTGGTCTTGAGAAATGCCGTGAAGCTCTTCTTTGAAAGCCGCAGGAAGCTTATGGGCTCCAGGCTCAGGACAAAGCTCATAGCAGCCTTCGTCGCCCTTACCATCGTCCCTACCTTTCTCCTTTTTTTCGTTGTAATAGGGTTCATAAACAAGAGCATCGACGGCTGGTTCGACATCAAGGTCGAGGATTCGCTCAAGGAGTCGCTCGAGCTTGCACAAAACTACTACAGGGATACCACGGACAAGATGCTCAACGGTGCCTGGAGGCTGTCCAGCCTCCTGAAACAGAAAGGGTTTGAGCCGGGCGGGGACGGTCTGCGGGAGTTCCTGGAAACGAAGATGCTGGAGAATGACTTCTCAACCGTTGAGATATACACCGACAAGGGTGAGAGGGTAGCCTATGCAATAGCAAAGAACGTCAACAGGAACATGGTTCCGGATATCGACATAAAGGAGGTCGCAAAGGCCATAGGTGAAGGCGCAAGGAGCTTCGTGCAGACGTTGCAGGTCGGGGACGTTGTGAGGGGGATCGCACCGTTGCTTTCGCCTGTGGATGGAAGCGTAACCGGTGCGGTGGTTGTAAGCTACTACGTCCCGCGCAGCCTTGTTTCCAAGATGAAGGAGATCTCTGCTGCCTTCGAGGGGTACAAGCAGCTTAAGATACTCAAGAACCCGGTCAAGGCCAGCTACTTTACGATCCTTCTGATAATCACCCTGCTCATAGTATTCTTCGCCATATGGATAGGCCAGTATCTCGCCAAGGCCATAACCGTGCCCATATTCGAGCTTGCCGAAGGCACGCACGCCGTTGCAAGCGGCAACCTCGACTACAGGATAAACGTTGACTCCAACGACGAGATAGGGTTGCTGGTCAAGTCCTTCAACCGGATGACAGAGGACCTCAAGGCCGGAAAGTCCGGGCTCGAGCAGGCCAACCGCACCCTTCGAGCCACGAACGCCGAGCTTGAAAGCCGCAGACGCTACATAGAGATAGTGTTGGGAAACATTCCGGCAGGTGTCGTGTCCATCGACAAGGACGGCAAGATCACGTCCATAAACAGGGTGGCCGCTGAGATATTCGGTGTTGAGGAGTCCAACGTGGTTGACAGGGACTACAAGGAGGTCCTGCGTTCGGAGGACAGGGCTTTCCTGGACGACATGATAAAGGAGATGAACGACCTTTCAGCCGAAACGCTCGAAAGGCAGATGAAGGTCAAGCTCAGGGACAGGATCATGACCGTGCTGGTCAACCTGAATGCGTTGAGGGATGAAGACGGCGAATACCTCGGCATGGTGGCGGTGCTCGATGACCTTACGCATCTTCTTAAGACACAGAGGATGCTGGCCTGGAAGGAGGTGGCAAGGAGGATCGCCCACGAGATAAAGAACCCGCTTACGCCCATAAAGCTTTCGGCCCAGAGGCTGAGGAAGAAGTATATGGACCGCTTCCCTGATGATGACAAGGTATTCGATGAGTGTACGAGGACCATCGTGAGGCAGGTCGAGGAGCTTAAGATACTCGTAAACGAGTTTTCAAGCTTCGCAAGGATGCCGGCGGCCGACCCCACCCCCAACGATCTGAACGACATAGTTCTTGAGACCATAGAGCTGTACAAGACCGGGCACAAGGGGATAAACTTCCAGGCTGTGACTGACCCGAATCTTCCGATACTCAAGATCGACAGGGACCAGATAAAGAGGGTGCTCATAAACCTCCTCGACAATTCCATCGACTCCATGGACGGGGAGGGCTACGTGAGGGTCGAGACCGGCTATGACGCGGAGTTCAACCTTGCGCGCCTCGTTGTTGCGGACACCGGCTGCGGCATTCCGCCGGAGGTCAAGGCCAGGCTCTTTGAGCCGTATTTTTCCACCAAGAAGTCCGGAACGGGTCTCGGGCTCTCGATAGTGAACAACATAATCGCCGATCACAACGGCTACATAAGGGTCAAGGACAACGAACCAAGGGGCACCAAGTTTGTGATCGAGCTTCCAGTGACTGTGGGTGTGGCATGAAGACGATAATGATCGTTGACGACGAGAAGAATATCAGGTGCTCGCTCGAGGGCGTTCTCGCCGATGAGGGGTATGAGGTCACCTCGGCCGGAAGCGCCGAAGAGGCGCTGTCCAAGATAGAGGGTAGCGTTCCGGACCTCGTCCTCCTCGACATATGGCTGCCCGGCATGGACGGGGTGGATGCCTTGAGGGAGCTTAAGAACCGGTACCCGGACCTTCCTGTGATCATGATATCCGGACACGGGACCGTTGAGACGGCGGTCAAGGCGACAAAGCTCGGCGCCTACGACTTCCTGGAAAAACCCCTTTCGCTGGAGAAGGTCGTACTTACGGTGGAGCATGCGCTCGAGCAGAAAAGGCTTCGTGAGGAGAACCTCGAGCTCATGGAGCGTACACGCAGGGAGTACGTGATAATAGGGCGCTCCGCCGTGATGGAGGAGCTCAAGAGGGATATACTGCGTGTTGCTCCGACCAACTCCTGGGTGCTTATTACAGGTGAGAACGGCACCGGCAAGGAGCTCGTGGCCAGAAACATACACCTTAACTCGAACCGCTCCGGCAAGCCCTTTGTCGCCGTCAACTGCGCGGCGATTCCAGAGGAGCTCATCGAAAGCGAGCTCTTCGGGCATGAAAAGGGTGCCTTCACCGGCGCCGTCTCCTCTAAGAAGGGCAAGTTCGACATGGCCGACAAGGGTACGCTCTTCCTGGACGAGATAGCGGACATGAGCCTGAAGACGCAGGCCAAGATACTGAGGATACTCGAGGAAGAGAGCTTCGAGAGGGTGGGGGGTACGAAGAGGATAAGCGTCGACGTCAGGGTCCTTGCCGCCACCAACAAGGACCTCAAGGAGGAGATAACCAAGGGAAACTTCCGCGAGGACCTCTACTACAGACTGAACGTGATACCATTTCGGGTGCCTTCGTTGAGGGAACGGATAGAGGACATCCCCCTTTTTGTTGACCACTTTCTCACCGAGTTTTCTTCCGAGGTCGGAAAGGAGGTGCCCAGGGTGACGCCAGAGGCGATGGAGGTCTTCATGAGGTATGACTGGCCCGGTAACGTAAGGGAGCTCAGAAACCTCATGGAGAGGCTCGTCATAATGACCCCTTCGGATGTCATAACGCCGGATGACATCCCGTCCTACATCAAGGGCGGTCCGGCTGTCCAGTCCAGGGACATCTTCAGCGGGACCCTCAAGGAGGCCCGGCGCGAATTCGAGAGGGAGTACATCGTAAAGAAGCTCGAGGAGTTCGACGGTAACATCGCCAAGACGGCTGAGTCAATAGGCATAGAGCGCAGCCACCTCTACAGGAAGATAAAGTCCTACGGCATACGGGTATGAACATGCATCGCGAGCGCCTGTCTGCGTATGCTTCACCCGCACAGGCATTCCCCGGAGCCAGCTTCGGGGTTAGCGAGCGAAATATAATCGTACGATTCCTTACATGAGTAGATGCCCCGAGCCCGCTGCAGGGAGCTTCAACTTGGCCGGTGGTCAGGAGGATTACGGTGTGCCGCCGGAGCCTTCAATGCCGTACCGGCAGCCCGGTAAAATTGACAAATACCAATGCTTGTGGTAACTAATAATTTTGATCGTCGACCCGCGAGGCCACCTGTAGGCCAGCAGAACGTACCTCGGTTCAGCGAAGGGTGGTTGCGGGGTCTGTTGACGCGTCGAACCGGATGCGCGGTCTTGTGGACTGCGGAATGATTATATACAAGGGAGTGCTTGGCGAGCGAACATAACCGAGACTTCATTGCACCACCTCCGGTGGTCACCAGCGGCCTGCCGCAGGAGATCTTCAACCCTTCAGCCGAGGCATGATGTCATGAGGAGACCGATACTTCTCATTGTTGATGATGAGCCCGCCGTCAGGGAGACCCTTGAGATAATACTCGGGGATTACTATGAGACGGTTTCCGTCTCGAACGGGATCGAGGCGTTGGAGGTAGTGAAATCCATGCCTATAGATCTCGTTCTGATGGACATAAACCTGCCTCACATGGACGGCTTCAAGTCCCTCCAGAAGATAAAGGAGTTCGATGACGAGATAGGGGTGGTGGTGGTCTCAGCCATCGACAGCGCCCAGAAGGCGGTCCAGGCACTTAACATGGGCGCCTACGATTACATCACAAAGCCCTTTGAGACCGAAGACCTGCTTTCGACCATCAAGCGTTACACCGACAGGTTGAACCTTAAAAGAGAGGTGGTCTTTTTAAGGGAGGAGCTGCAGAACCGGCTCGGCTACGGCGATATCATAAGTAAGACGGCGAGCATGCAGAAGGTCTTCGACCTCGTTAAGAGGGTGAGCAGGACGTCGGCCAGTGTGCTCATAACCGGAGAGAGCGGGACAGGCAAGGAGCTCATCGCCAGGGCCATACAGGAACTGAGCGACAGGAGAGACAGCCCCTTTGTGGCCGTAAACTGCGGGGCCGTGCCTTCCGAGCTAATGGAGAGCGAGCTCTTCGGTTATGAGAAGGGGGCCTTTACCGGGGCTCACGCAACTAAGATAGGCAAGTTCGAGTACGCCGACGGCGGCACGATCTTCCTTGACGAGGTCGCCACCCTGCCCATGCATCTCCAGGCCAAGTTCTTGAGGGTCCTTCAGGAGAAGTCCTTTGAGCGTGTCGGCGGGAACAAGGAGATAAAGGTCGATATAAGGGTGCTTGCGGCGACAAACATCAACCTGGAGGAAGCCGTAAAGAACGGCACCTTCCGCGAAGACCTTTACTACAGGCTCAAGGTCGTGCCCATAGAACTCCCACCGCTTAGGGAGAGGAAAGAGGACATACCGCTTCTCGTCGAGTACTTTCTGGAAAGGCATTGCAAGAAGTGCAACAAAAACATAAAGGGGATCTCCAGATCAGCGATAGATGCGCTGGTGGCCTACCCGTGGCCGGGCAATGTAAGGGAGCTCGAAAACCTCATCGAGAGGCTCGTGGTCCTTGCAAAGGACGGTTCCGAGATAACCTACGAGGACATTCCGGTCGAAATAGTCTGTCAGGATTCGGATTTTCTGCGTTCCGCCTACGAGATAGAGGACTATCGCAAGGCCTGCAAGACCTTTGAGAGGCATTACATCATAAGTGTGCTCAACAAGACGAACTGGAACCGTTCGGAGGCCGCCGAGATCATGAAGATACACCGCAACACGCTTCTGTACAAGATGAAGGAGCTCGGCATAGAGGAGTTGCCTCAGGCACAGCGTCCGAAGCTGAGGATGTGGGCTTTACAAGGCCATTGATTTTATGGTAAGAATCTTGGGTATACTTCAGCAGAGACCTTAAGGAGGGTCGAGTGGCCGGTCATTCCAAGTGGGCGAACATCAAGCATAAGAAGTCAAGGAGTGATGCCAAAAGGGGAAAGCTCTTCGGCAAGCTTGTAAAGGAGATCATGGTCGCGGCCAAACTCGGCGGAAGCGACCCGTTGGCGAACCCGCGTCTGAGGGCGGCCATCGAGAGGGCAAAGAGCGAGAACATGCCCTCGGACAACATAGAGAGGGCCGTCAAGAAAGGCGCAGGTGAGCTCGAGGGTGTAAATTACGAGGAGGGCACGTACGAGGGTTACGGTCCTGGTGGTGTTGCCATACTCGTAAACTACATGACGGACAACAAGAACCGTACCGTCTCGGAGGTGCGCCGGGTCTTTTCAAAGTTCGGCGGCAGCCTCGGCGAGAGTGGGTCGGTGAGCTGGATATTCGAAAAAAAGGGCATATTCACATTTGATATCAACTCCATGGACGAAGAAAGGCTCATGGAGGCCGCCCTCGAGGCCGGGGCCGAGGATGTGGTTCAGAATGCAGAGGACGGAGTCTTTGAGGTCTACACGGCCCCGACCGACTTCCACAAGGTGAAGACCGCCTTTGACTCGATGGGCTTGAAGTACACGCTCGCCGAGATAAGCATGATACCCAAATCCACCGTGCATGTCGAAGGTAATGACGCACGCAGGGTGCTGAGGCTCATGGAGGAGCTGGAGGACCTCGACGACGTTCAGGGTGTATACGCCAACTTCGATATGCCGTCAGAGGATATGGAGGATGTCGCCTGAGGGTGCCCTATGTGCGGAGCCCTGCTGCGCCGGCAAGAGGATTGAAGACGTGTTGCGGGCGTTGAGGCCGCAGCAAGCCGCGGTGAGCTTCAATCCGTCAGAGTCGGACAGGGAAGCCCGGCATGCAAGGAATCATACGGGGTACACCCCCGGCCCGCCGATCCCGCAGTCCGCTTGGGGAAGCGCCCGCGATGCATCTTCAACTATATCTTCTCACAACGACAGATACACCCCAGCCACATGAATAGAGGGGGGAGCTTGAGAGTACTGGGAATAGATCCCGGAACCCTTGTGACGGGTTACGGCATCGTCGAGCGGGGCAGGTCCGGGGACCTTATCCATGTGTGCGACGGTGAGATAAAGGCCGGTAGAGGCGTCACCCTTGCAGAGCGGCTGTTGAGTATTTCGGAGTCGTTAAGAAAGGTCATCGGCGAATACCGGCCGGATTGCGTCTCGGTCGAGTCGGTATTCTTCGCCAAGAACGTAAAGAGCGCACTCATGCTCGGGCATGCAAGGGGGGTGGTTCTGCTGAGCGCCGCTTTCTCGAAGCTTCCTGTTCACGAGTACAGTCCCAGGACCGTAAAGCAGGCCGTCGTCGGATACGGCGGGGCGAGCAAGGAGCAGGTTCAGAAGATGGTCAGCCTTCTCCTAAACACCGCATCCGCGCCGAAGCCGGATGCTGCAGACGCACTTGCCGCGGCAATATGTCATATACACCACTTTAACGAGCCCCTTGAGTCACTCGCCGCCTCGAGGGCCGAGTAGCGTTAGCACACACGGGCAGAACCAGTTTCCTTGAGCGGCCGTCGGTGGAATGGCGCACCATCAATGGTCGGCGGATTCCCGCCGAATAACGCCGTCTGCTCCGAATGTGCACACCCCTCATTGCGGGTACCTCTCGACCATGATAGCCCACATAAACGGCAGGCTAATATTCAGATCCCCGGAATCGGTAGTCGTCGACGTAGGCGGCGTGGGCTACGAAGTATCCATCCCTCTGTCCACCTATTACAGGCTCCCGGACCTGAACGAGACCGTAGCACTAAATACCGTAACCTTCATAAAGGACGACACAATCCAGCTGTACGGTTTCCTGACAGTCGAGGAAAAGGATCTCTTCATGATGCTTATCTCGGTCTCAGGTGTAGGGCCGAGGCTTGCGCGTAACATTCTTTCGGGCACATCCGTGGATGAGCTCGTAGCAATCATAGCAGGGGGCGATGTGGCGGCCCTCAAGAGGTTGCCGGGCATAGGTAAAAAGACCGCTGAGCGGGTCATACTCGAGATCAAGGACAAGGTAGGTCCGTCAAGGAAGACCGAAGCCCTTGAGGCGGCCGGCATGCCACAGATGGATTCGACGGTAAGCGATGTTGTCTCGGCATTGAAGAACCTTGGTTACAGAACGGCGGATGCCGAGGACGCCGCTCAAAGGGCAAAGAAGAGATGCCCGGAAGGGGCGGGCTTTGAGGATCTCTTCAAGGCGGCCCTGAGAATGCTCTCTAAGAGATAGATTTTGTTCCGTATTTTTGTTATAAATAAGGCTTGGCAGGAATACGTGGCGGGTAGCCCGATATTACAGGCTGACTTTATACTCTGAGATCTCTGCTGTCTGAAGCTGCGAAGGCTTCAAGCCGTGATAACACCACGGGCTCTGAGCTTATGGATGAGAGGGACATAGCACCTGTGAGGCTGGAAGAAGAGGAGGGCTTCGAAGCGAGCCTCAGGCCCAGGAGCATCGATGAGTACATAGGACAGGAGAAGGTCAAGGACAACCTGAAGATATTCATCGAGGCGGCAAGGGCGAGGGGCGAGGCCCTCGATCACGTGCTCTTCTACGGCCCTCCGGGGCTGGGCAAGACGACCCTTGCGCACATAATCTCCCACGAGCTCGGAAGCGACATAAGGACAACGTCCGGTCCGGCGATAGAGAAGGCCGGCGACCTTGCCGCGATACTGACCAACCTCAAGCGGCGCGACGTCCTCTTCATAGACGAGATCCACCGCATGCCGAACGTGGTGGAAGAGATCCTCTACCCGGCGATGGAGGACTACCAGATAGACATAATAATAGGGCAGGGTCCTTCGGCGCGCTCCATAAAGCTCGACATCCCCCGTTTTACGCTCATCGGCGCCACAACGAGGGCAGGGCTCCTGACATCGCCTTTGAGGGACAGGTTCGGCGTCATAGTGAGGCTGGACTTCTACTCGCCCGATGAGCTGAAGACGATAATCGTCCGTTCAAGCTCGATCCTCGGCATAGAGATCACACCGGAAGGCGCCTATGAGATAGCGAGGCGCTCAAGGGGTACGCCCAGGATCGCGAACAGGCTCCTGAGGAGGGTGAGGGATTACGCCGAGGTCAAGCACGACGGCGTCATTACGGGAACCGTGGCCGAAAGCGCCCTCCAGATGCTGGAGATAGATTCCCGCGGCTTCGACAAGATGGACAGAAGGATACTGCTCACCATAATAGACAAGTTCAGCGGCGGCCCGGTGGGCATAGAGTCGCTTGCAGCCGCACTCCACGAAGACAAGGACGCGCTTGAAGACCTCTACGAACCGTATCTCATACAGGAGGGTTTCCTCAAGAGGACCTCGAGGGGAAGGGTTGCCACCGAGATCGCATATAAGCATGTGGGAAGGGTCTTTGCGGGCCCGGGTGACAACAACAGCCAGGGCAGGCTCTTGTAGCACCGCCCACGAGGAGATCACAGGTGGAGCGTATACTAGTACACATGTGTTGCGGTCCTTGTTCCATCTATCCCCTTAGGAACATACTGGGCAGAGACATCGAGGTACACGGCTTCTTCTACAACCCCAATATCCATCCGTTCGAGGAGTTCAAGAGGCGTATAGAAGCGGCGAAAAAACTCGCCGGTTTGATGGAGATAGACGCGATCTTCCATGAAGACTACGAACCGCGCCCCTTTTTCTGCGGGTTGCCAGGGATCGACAAGAAGCGGCTTCCGAAGGAAGAAAGGTGCGCCCACTGTTATGCGCTGAGGCTTGACAGGACCGCCCGTACCGCAAGGGACCATGGATTCGACTTCTTCACATCCTCGCTCCTTTACAGCAAGTTCCAGGACCACGAAGGTATAATATCGCTCGGGCTTGACATGGAGCAGAAATACCGTATACCCTTTTATTACGAGGACTTCAGGGAGGGGTGGAAAGAAGGTATACAGGAGTCGCGCAGGATGGGCCTGTACAGGCAGAAGTACTGCGGGTGCATCTTCAGCAGGATCGAAAGAGGGCTCTGAGAATGCACGTCGGGTGCGTATAATTGAAATCTCCTTGCCTTGAGGTGCCGCCGCGTGGAAAAACTTTCCGTTGAATTCATCAGGAACATCCCCATACATGAGCAGGCCGTAGAGATCGTGGAGAGAAAGGGTACAGGGCACCCGGACTACATCTGCGACGCGGTTATGGAGAGCATATCCGTTACGCTCAGCAGGGTATACATGAAGGAGTTCGGCGACGTCCTCCATCACAATATCGACAAGGGGCTTCTCGTGGCCGGGGAGGTCGAGAAGCGGTTCGGAGGCGGCAGGGTCGTAACCCCCATGGAACTTGTCATAGGCGACAGGGCGACATTCAAGGCGGGAAGAAAGAAGATACCGGTGGCCGAGATAGCCGATGAAGCCATCAGACGCTGGGTCGGAGAGAACCTGAGGAGCGTTGATCCCGAAAGGCACATAAGGACGAGGGTGGTGCTCAAGCCGGGCTCGGTAGAGCTTGCCGATATCTTCTCTGAAAGGGGAAGGGTTAAAAAGGCCAATGACACGTCGGCGGCGGTGGGTTATGCGCCGTTCACACCTACTGAGAAGGCCGTGTACGAGTGCGAGAGGTTCCTCAACTCACCGGCATTCAAGACCACCTTTCCCGAGAGCGGTGAGGATGTCAAGGTCATGGGCTTCAGGGACCGCGACGAGCTGGATCTGACCGTGGCCATGCCGCTTCTTGCGGGCATGGTGAGGAGCGAGAAGGAGTACTTCAACAGAAAGAAGGAGATAGTCGAGGCGCTGAAGAAGTTCATGCGGGGGTTCCCGTTCAGGAAGGTGACGGTAAACTACAACACGCTCGATGAGCCGGGAAAGGGGATAAGCGGCGTCTATCTCTCGCTCCTCGGTACATCCGCCGAGGACGCCGACTCCGGACAGGTGGGCCGCGGCAACAGGGTCAACGGGGTCATATCCCTGAACAGGCCCATGTCCACCGAGGCCGCCGCCGGAAAGAACCCGACGAGCCACGTGGGCAAGGTCTACAATGTTCTTGCACACCGCATGGCACGGGAGATATACGAGAGGAACAGCGGGATCGCCGAGGTCTACGTGTGGCTCGTAAGCCAGATAGGTCAGCCCATAGACGATCCTAAAAAGATCTCGGTACATATCGTGCCTGCCGGGCCCCTGAGCTACAACGACATAAAGAAGGATGTCCAGGCGATCGTGTGCGAGTTCCTTTCCGGGATAGAACTCTTCACCGGTGAGCTTACACGCGGAGAATATCCTGTATGTTAGTCCGGCGGCGCGCCCTTGAAACCACACTGTGAGGGAGGTTACCCGATGAGTGAGAAGAGCAATGAGCGGTGCATGAAGCTCAAAAAGAACCTGCTCGAGAAGAAGAGGGAGTTGTGGATAAAGGTGAGGGACGAGTACTTCAGGAAGCTCGGCAAGGAGTATAACGACCAGTTCTCCAACCCGCAGGACATGGAGGATCTTTCGCTCGTAGACCTTATTGAGGACACCGGGTTGAAGATCGCTGATATACACAAGGAGCAGCTTGTTCAGATGGAAGACGCGTTGAGGAAGCTGGAGGAGGGTACATACGGTATCTGTGACGAGTGCGGCGTGGAGATAGACGAGGAGAGGCTCGAGGTCATGCCCTTCACAACCCTGTGTGTGAGGTGCCAGGAGAAGAGAGAAGGCATGCAGGGTTGATGTGCCGATCCGCTGTAAGGAAGTATCTTCTACATTCGCCCGCGTTCCCCGTAGCAAGCTGTTGGAGAACGCCTGCCTGTCAAGGGACGGCAGACAGGCGCTTGTTATGCGTTTTCAACCGTCGTACATAAGGCTTTATGAGACAGGAGAGCTCGCCGGGAGGATAGAGTCGCTCGACCGTATCCTCAAGGAGTGCGTCATATGTCCGCGCAGGTGCAGAGTCGACCGTACGGTCTGCGAGAGGGGGGTGTGCGGTGTCGGCACGCTGCCCGTGGTGTCGAGCCACAACCCCCACTTCGGCGAGGAGCCGCCCCTTGTCGGCTGGGGAGGGAGCGGCACCATATTCATGACCTACTGCAACCTTAAGTGCGTCTTCTGCCAGAACTACGACATCAGCCACCTCGGGTACGGCGAAGAGGTGTCCTGCGGAGAGCTGGCGGCGATGATGCTCGAGCTGCAGGAGAGCGGTTGCCACAACATAAACTTCGTCACACCCACCCACCAGATAGCCCAGATAGTCAGGAGCCTTCCCCTGGCCGTAGAAAAGGGGCTTAAGCTCCCTCTCGTGTACAACTGCGGGGGTTACGAGGCCGTGGAGACAATAAGGTTCCTTGACGGGATATTCGACATATACATGCCGGACATCAAGTACGGCGACGACGAGGCGGCCGCGCGGTATTCCGGGGCAAAGGACTACGTGGAGCGGTGCCGGGAGTCGGTGAAGGAGATGCACAGGCAGGTGGGCGACCTTGTGGTGGACAGCCGCGGGATCGCACAGAGGGGGCTCATCATAAGGCACCTCGTCATGCCGGACGGCGTTGCAGGGACGCGGGAGGTCATGCGCTTTATAGCCAGGGAGATTTCGAGAAACTCGTATGTAAACATCATGGATCAGTACAGGCCCTGTTTCAAGGCCTTTGACCATCCCCCACTCGACAGGCGCATTACACCGGAGGAGTTTGACGAGGCCCTGAGCATCGCCCGGGAGGAAGGCATAACGAGGCTGGCCGGTATTACGGAGTAAGAAGAGTGCTCGGAGGAGACGGGTGCCGAAGGCTGGTGGTGACAGGATAAGGACGGAGCGTCGGAGATCCTCCGGCGGCGTGGTGTTCAGAAGAAGGAACGGCAGGGTAGAGGTCGCGCTGGTTCTGGTTGAGAGCAGGAAGGGCAGGGTGTGGTGTCTGCCCAAGGGGCTCGTCGAAGCGGGAGAGAGCCACGAGTCGGCCGCCGTTCGGGAGGTCAGGGAGGAGACGGGGCTTGACGGAGGAAAGGTACTTGAGAAGATCGACGATGTAAGGTATTTTTATTGTCTCAAGGAAGGCAACCGGACGGTGCGTGTGTTGAAGACGGTTTCGTTCTTCCTCATGGAGTATACTGGCGGTGATACCAGGGACCACGACCGGGAGGTTGTGGACTCCAGATGGTTTACGCTGGACGATGCCTTGGAGTCCGTTGCCTATGGCGACGAAAGGAAGATCCTGGAGATGGCGAAGCAACTGCTTGAAGACCGTCGGAAAGGTGCATGAAGGACTTGTTATTTTGGTGATTTTGGGTTATGTTAGTGCTACTTTTCAAGCTGGACGCCACTGTGACGCATAGAGAAGGTTAATGGAGATTACAGAAGAGATAGTTGGTGAGCACGGGCTTACCAAGGACGAGTATGCAAGGATCATAGAATGTCTCGGAAGGGAACCGAATATAGTTGAACTCGGTATATTCTCCGTCATGTGGAGCGAGCACTGCTCCTACAAGTCTTCGAGAAGGCATCTAAAGAAGTTTCCCACCTCCGCCCCCCATGTGCTCCAGGGTCCCGGAGAGAACGCCGGTATCGTGGACATAGGGGACGGGCTTGCGGTGGCCTTCAAGATGGAAAGCCACAATCACCCCTCCTTCATCGAGCCCTATCAGGGCGCTGCGACCGGGGTCGGCGGCATCCTGAGGGATATCTTCACCATGGGGGCAAGGCCCGTGGCCTCGCTCAATTCCCTGCGCTTCGGCTCTCCGGAAAACCCGAGGACCCGTTACCTGCTCGAAGGTGTCGTCGAGGGTATCGCCGACTACGGCAACTGCATTGGTGTGCCCACGGTCGGAGGCGAGGTGTACTTCCACGAATGCTACGACGGTAACTGCCTTGTGAACGCGATGACCGTGGGGATAGTGAAGAGGGGCAGGATATTCAGGGGAAGCGCCTCCGGTGCCGGAAACCCCGTCATATACGTGGGGGCGCGTACCGGCAGGGACGGCATTCACGGCGCCACCATGGCAAGCGATGTCTTCGGAGAGGGGGGCGAGGAGAGGAGGCCCACGGTGCAGGTCGGCGATCCCTTTACCGAGAAGTTGCTGCTCGAGGCGTGTCTGGAGGTCTTCAGGACCGACTATGTCGTGGGCATACAGGATATGGGTGCAGCCGGGCTTACCTCGTCGAGCGTAGAGATGGCCTCGCGCGCCGGGACCGGTATTGAGATAGACTGCGCCCTCGTGCCCCGGAGGGAAGAGGGCATGACACCCTATGAGCTCATGCTCTCCGAGTCACAGGAGAGGATGCTGCTTGTGGTCAGGAGGGGCTGTGAGGACGCGGTGATGGAGATATTCAGGAAGTGGGACCTCGAGGCATGCGTCATAGGCAGGGTTACCGACACCGGAAGGCTCAGGGTCATGGACGGCACCGCCGTGGCGGCGGATATCCCGATAGCGGCCCTCACCGACGAGGCCCCTCAGTACGAGAGGCCCTCAAAGAGGCCGGGCTGGCAGGATGAGGTCACCCGGCTTGAGATCGGATCTGTTTCCGTGCCTGACGACCTTAACGGTGTGCTCCTTAGGCTTTTGTCGTCGCTCAACCTCTGCGACAGGGGGTGGATATACACCCAGTACGATCACATGGTCAGGACCGATACGGTCGTGCCGCCCGGCTCGGATTCGGCGGTCATAAGGATAAAGGGAACCACGAAGGCGCTTGCGATGACCGTGGACTGCAACTCGCGCTACTGCTTTCTTGATCCCTTCACCGGGGGTGCGATCGCCGTGGCCGAGGCCGCACGCAACGTCACCGTGTCAGGCGCCAGACCCCTGGCCCTTACGGATTGCCTCAACTTCGGGAACCCCGAAAGGCCCGAGGTGATGTGGCAGTTCGAGAACTCGATCCTCGGCATGAGAGAGGCATGCCTCAAACTCGCTATCCCGGTTGTGAGCGGCAACGTGAGCTTCTACAACGAGACCTCGGGCAATGCCGTGTACCCCACACCGACCGTGGGCATGGTGGGGCTCCTCGATGACATAGAAAAGCGTACCACCCAGTGGTTCAAGGACGAAGGTGATCTCATAGCCTTGCTCGGAGCAACCCTCGAAGAGATAGGCGGCAGCGAATACCTCAAGGTCGTACATTCCCTCGACAGGGGACTGCCGCCGCGGATAGACCTTGACACCGAGAAAAAGGTGCAGCATGCTTGTAGGGATGCCATAGCGGGTGGTATAATCAAGTCAGCCCACGATGTGTCCGAGGGAGGCCTGGCGGTCGCGCTTGCAGAGGCATGCCTCTCTCCTTCCACCCCTGTAGGGGCGACGGTGGAGCTGCAAGGTGGAGACATCAGGGAAGACGCCCTTCTATTCGGTGAGAGCCAGTCGAGGATCATAATAAGCCTTGAAGAAAAAGACCTTGAGAGGATGAAGGGGATCGCGGCTGCAAACGGCGCGCCCTTCACCGTGATAGGCCGTGTTGGCGGCGGTTCGCTCAGGATCAAGGGCCTCATAGATCTCAAGGTAAAGGAGCTTCATGAGGCGCGCTCCGGCGTCATCGAAGACTTCGTCAAATAAGTCCGTTTTTTCACGGGTGTAGGTACCATGTTCGATAAGTACAAAGACGAGTGCGGCGTGGTGGGCATCTATAACCACCCGGAGGCATCCAACATCGCCTATCTCGGGCTCTACGCGCTCCAGCACAGGGGACAGGAGAGCGCCGGGATAGCGTCGACCGACTCAAGGATCATATATTCACACAAGGACATGGGGCTTGTCGCCGATATCTTCCGTCAGGAGGTGCTCGACAGCCTGCCGGGCACATCGGCCATAGGGCACGTCAGGTATTCAACCGCGGGCGACTCCCACATAAGGAACGCGCAGCCGTTCGTGGTGGATTATGCGCGCGGCAGCATAGCCATAGCGCACAACGGCCACCTGGTAAACGCCGGAATGCTGAGGGATGAGCTCGAGGCATACGGCTCCATATTCCAGTCGAGCATGGACACAGAGGTCATAATCCACCTTTTGGCCTCGTGCAAGGAAAACCACATAGTGGACAGGCTCATATACGCCCTCGGAAAGGTCAAGGGCGCCTACTCTCTACTTTTACTTACAGAGAAGAGGCTTATCGCGGCAAGGGATCCGCACGGCTTCAGGCCCCTTGTGCTGGGAAGGCTGAAGGAGGGTTGGGTCGTGGCCTCGGAGACCTGTGCCTTTGATCTTATTGAGGCGGAGTACATAAGGGAGATCGATCCCGGCGAGATACTCGTTATAAACGAGAAGGGGTTGACCTCCCACAGGCCGTTCGAGAAGGTATCGTATACCCCTTGCATATTCGAGTTCATATACTTTGCAAGGCCGGACAGTTGCATCTTCGGCGCCAATGTCTACGAGGTGCGGAAAAACCTCGGCAGGGTGCTCGCCGAGGAGCACGGGGCGGAGGCGGATATCGTATTGCCCGTTCCGGACTCCGGGCTCCCCGCCGCCGTTGGGTATGCCGAGGCATCGGGGCTGCCCTTTGAGATGGGCCTTGTCAGGAATCACTACGTTGGCAGGACCTTCATAGAGCCCAGGGACTCCATACGGCACTTCGGGGTGAAGATAAAGCTCAATGCGATAAGGGAGGTCATAGGCGGCAAGAGGGTGGTGGTGGTCGATGACTCCATCGTCAGGGGTACTACGAGCCGCAAGATCATAAAGATGATACGGAGCGCAGGGGCAAAGGAGGTGCACCTGAGGATAAGCTCCCCCCCTACTATATCTCCATGCTTCTACGGTATCGACACACCCACCAAGGAGGAGCTCATCGCGTCGTCGCACAACGTCGAGGAGATCAACAGGTTCGTGACCTCGGACACGCTGGGCTATCTGAGCATCGAGGGCATGTACCGCGCCGTGAAGGACGCCGGGGGGGGCTTCTGTGACGCCTGTTTTACGGGAAAGTATCCGGTGGATGTAACGGAGGACCGCAAGGCCGCCCCTCAGATGGTGCTGTTCAAGTGAAGACGTAAAAACCCTGCGGGCGCACTCCACGTAAGCCCGCTCGGGGCTGGACCGCTGTACCGCCTTACCGGTCGAGAATCAGCCCCTTGACCGTTCTCCGGACGAGGTGAAGGTGAGAAAGATATTGCCTGACGCACGTTACACCGCATCCATCTGCCTGGGGCTCGTGTTCCTTATGGTCGTTTTTGCCGCTGGCTGCACAAGGAGGCCTGTGTCACCGCCGTCGCAGGAGCGGTCCTCGTATTACCAGACGCTCGACGAGTGGACCAGGAGCACGAAGGTCTTCGAGGGGTTCGAGTCCAGGCTCTATATCTACGCCACATACAAGTCCATGGACTTTAGAAAGGCGTACATAGATGAATACGCGGAGCGGTACCAGCTTGAAGACGACTACAAGAACGCCCTGCTGGAGAGGGAGTCACTGCTCAACCAGAAGTACAACGAGTTCTTCATATCGGCCTTCACCCCGGTCGACGAGTGGAACGACTTTGACAAGAGGGGCTCCATCTGGCGCCTATACCTTTCGGACAACAACGGGTTGAGGGTCGAGCCCCTGGAGATCAGGAAGGTCGATTCGAAAGATCCTGTCTACGGGGAGTTCTTTCCCTTCCTGGATCCATGGAGCCGTGGGTACTTGGTTCGCTTCCCGCGCTATGACTACAAGGGAAGGGGGCCTATCGGGGAAGAGAAGAGCGAGTACCTGAAGCTTACCGTGACCGGCATCAAGGGCCGCGGTGAGCTCGTATGGTCTTTGAAGCCTGACAGGCAGGCAGGAGGCATCAAAGGTGGTCCGGATCCTGTAGATGGAGTGCTTAAGAAGGGCCATGGTGATGCACCTTGAAGACACACCCCCGTCAAGGCAGATCCCATCCGACGATAGAGGGCTTGGCGTATCCAGCCGTCTCGTTCATCTAGATCCCCATGCATCCTAACAAACCCCTCGGCGCAGCCTGATGAACATGCATAGCGAGCGCATTCCCCAAAGCCCGCTGCAGCGAATCTTCAATCAGCGGCCGCATATCGTACAGCTTTGTCTCGAGGTGATAGGTTAGGGCACACAAGACCTCGAGTGGGTTGTGAGGGTTAGTTGTTTTTCAAGTTTACATCCGGTGTTAGTTTTGTCTCGGAATACGTTGAAATAAAAGGTTTTTTTGATGTATCGGTGGGTTTGTGGGCAGGGTCGAGAACATACTCCTCACAGGGAGACCAGGTGTCGGCAAATCAACTCTCATAAAGCGCATCGTGGACAGGCTCAGGGACCTCGGGTATACAGGGATCGGCGGTTTTTACACGCTCGAGGTGAGGCGAGGCTGCAAACGCACGGGCTTCCGCATACATGCGCTCGACGGCAGGGAGGGCAGGCTCGCCGAAGCCGGGTTGGAAAGCCGGTACAGGCTCGGCAGGTACGGCATCGATATGGAGGAGTTCGAGCGGGTCGCCGTGGGGGCGCTTGAAGAGGCGGTGGAACGCGGCTATACTGTCATTATCGACGAGATAGGCTTCATGGAGCTGAAATCAAGGCGCTTCAGGGAACTGGTGGAGGAGGCGTTCGACGGTCCCTGTCCCGTTGTGGCTACGGTCATGCGTTCCCGCTGCCGGTTTGCGGACAGGTTAAAGGCGAGGGAGGATGTGAAGGTCATCGTCGTGAGGGTCGAAAACAGGGAACGCCTCGTGGACGATGTCGTAGATATACTCTTAAAAGGAGGAATGACGTGAATAGGCTCCTTAATGATGTAAAGCCTGGTTTGATACTGGCATGCGCCACCCTTCTGTTCGGCATAGCTCTCGCCGTAATGTTCGGGGTCGCCGAGGACGCGATAAAGGATGCGATAGCCAAGGGTGTGGCTGCCCACCCTGCCCTGCATGATGCAAAGAGTCCGGCCAAGATCTGGCGCTGGTGGCAGAGGGCACACTTCCATGCGACAGGAATAGCCGCTTTCACCTTCGCACTAGTGGGTATAACGGCCCTTTCGGGGCTCAGGCCCGTTATGAAGAAGTTGACGTCACTGCTCCTCGGTCTCGGTGGGCTCTACCCGGTTTCGTGGCTCGTCATGGCGCTCCTGGCCCCTTCCATGGGCAGGAGCGCCGCACACAACGCACTCGGCGTGGAGGTCATGGTCTTTGTCGCCGTATTCGGCATGCTCTCCGGCCTGGGGCTTCTTTTTTCCAACATACTTCTCGGCTCGTTTTCCGAGAAGTGTTAGAAGGTGTACCCCGCAGGCGCGGTGTCCTCACAGGTCGACGCCGGGTCCTACCACGGATATGACGTAACGGTCCAGTGTTATGTACTTTCTTGCGGCCTCAAGCACATCCTCTGCGGTGACCTTTTCTATCTCCTCTGCGTACCTCCTGTAGAGGTCGTAGCCGAGCCCCAGAAGTTCGTTTGTGGCCATGTCCGATGCCTGGCTCGAGACCTCCTGAAGCCCCATCTCGTAGTTGCCTATGAGCGCGTTCTTTGCCATGCGCAGCTCCTCCTCGGTGACCTTCTCGGTTCTTATTCTTTCCAGTTCCTTCAGTATGCTTCCTATGGCCCTGTCCTTCTTTTCGGGGGCGCACCCGATGTACACCCCGAAGACCCCCGGCTCTACCCCGGGCCTTGTGAAGGCGCTTACCGCGTAGGCAAGGCTTTGTTTGTCCCTCAGCTCGACGAACAATCTTCCGCCGTGTGCGCTCAGGACCCTGGTAAGTACGCGCATTGCATAGAGGTCCTTGTCCGTGATCCTCGGCCCGAGGAATCCTATGCCGATGTGGGTCTGGGCCTTGTCCTCCCTGGCCCCCGTCCTTATCACTTCACTAGGCCCTTCTTCAGCCGTAGGTACGGGCAGCTCCATGGCCTTACGGTCGAATTCTCCGAACGCCTTCCTGACCTGCTCTATCACAGAGCCTGTGTTTATATCGCCGACTATGGAAAGCACCATGCGTTCCGGCACAAAGATCCTCTGATAGTGTCTCCTCAGGTCCTCGACCGTAAAGGCGGATATGGTCTTTTCGGTGCCGTTCACCGGCATGCCGTAGGGGTGTGTCTTGTAGAGCTTTTTGTTGAGGAGCTTGAAGGTGTAGCCGGGCAGGTAATCCTTTTCCCGCCTTATCGCAGCTAAGATATCCTTCCTGAGCCTCTCCATCTCCTCCTCGGGGAAGCTCGGGTTCATCACAACGTCAGCGAACAGATCGAGACCCCTGTCAAAGAACCTCGAAAGAAACTTGGCTGACACGCCAGCCGAGTTCTTTCCGGAAAAGCCGCTTATGCTTCCGGCCATGCCCTCGACCTCCCTGGCAAGCTCTTCCCTTGTTCTTTTATGCGTGCCGCGCGTAAGCATTCCAGCGGTAAACGCGCCTATTCCGTTTGTGGCGCTGGTCTCGACCCTGAGTCCGCCAGGAAACGTAGCATACAGGGCGACCGTTTGGTTCGAGTGATCCTCCTTGACCAGCAGCGTTATCCCGTTTTCGAGTTTGACCTTTGTTACATCGCTGGTCCTGGCCTTCTTCTTATAGCGCCTGCGTGCCTTCTTTTCGGCCTTTTTTACAGCCATGGCAAGGATCTTTCCGTTTACGATCCCTTTCTGCCCCTGGGGGACCACCACGGCGAGTGTCATGTTTCCTGAAACAAGGTATCTTCCTACTACATCCTTTATGTCGTCCGGCGTGACGCTCCTTATGCCATCTATGTACCTTTTTTCGTAGGCGAGGTCACCGGAGACCGTCTCGTAGTAGCCTAACTGGCGGGCCTTGCCCTGCATGGTCTCCCTTGCATAGATGAAATCACTCTCTAGCGAAGTCTTGGCCCGTTCTAGCTCGTCGGGGCCCACCCCTTCGATCGAGAGCCTTACGAGTTCGTCGGTTATCTCCCTTGTTGTCTTCTTGGCCTTCTCTGCATCGAGTGTGGTCAATATGAGGAAGAGGCCCGGATCCTTCGGGGTCATTGCATAGGAGGAGACGGAGTAGACGAGCTCGTTTTCCATCTTGAGCCTCCTGTAGAGCCTCGATGTGACCCCGCCTCCGAGAATGTTTGCAAGCACGTCCAACGCATACGTGTCCTCGCTCTTGAGCTCCGGTATGTGGAAGGCCATGGCCATATGCGTCTGGCTTACGGACTGCGGCGTGATGACGGTCCTGATGGAGGTCTGCCTGGGCTCGGCCGGCCTCGACACATGCGGGTCGGGGCGCCTTTCGAAGCCGGCGAATGATTCTCTTATGGCATCAAGGGCCTTTTCCGTATCAAAGTCGCCCACAACCACCAGCGTCATGTTGTTGGGGATGTACCATCGTTTGAAGAAATCGAGGATCTTTTCTCTGGTAAGTCCCTTTACGGTGTCCTCGTAGCCTATCACGGGTCTTCTGTACGGGTGGCTCGTGTACGCTGTGGAGAAGACCGTCTTGTAGAGCTTTCTTGCGGGGCTGTCTTCGCCCATCCTGAGCTCCTCGTGCACCACCTCAAGCTCCTTTTCGAGCTCGACAGGGTCGAACGACGAGCGCTGGATGGCGTCGCTCATGATATCGAGTCCCGTGGAGAAGTACCTGCTCGCAACCGCGAGGTGGTAGACCGTGTTGTCGAAGGATGTATACGCGTTTATGTAACCGCCTGCAGCGTTTATCTCCCTTGCGATCTGCCCCACGCCCCTTTTATCGGTGCCCTTGAAGAGCATGTGCTCGAAGACGTGTGCTATGCCTGCCTCGTCATCCCTTTCATCGGCGCTGCCGACCCTTACCCACATCTGGAAGGCGACCACAGGGGCCGAGTGGTCCTCCTCGAGTATTACTGTAAGCCCGTTGTCGAGGGTGTGCTTGGTTATTTTTCTCTGCCCGGCATACAGCGGTGCGGCGATGAGAATTAGGAGTACGAGAGCTACAGGTACAAAGACCTTGCGGTGAAAGGGTGTCATCATTTAACCTCCAGTATCGTCATGAATATGCATCGTGAGCGCATTTGCCTAAAGCTTGCTTCAGGTGGTGCAAGCGAAATGCAATCGAAGAACTTCCTTGTACGAGGAAGATTCTCCGAGTCCACTGCAGGGGGCTTTGAAACATCTGCAACGGATGCATTCCCGCAGACAGCGAAAGGGGCTGCAATCCGAACCTTAAACCGTAAGAAGAAAGAGGGACCCCCTGTTGCGTGGTTCCCTGTCGTTGATCAAATGCTCCCCGATACTACACCAGGATATCTCAGATGGGGTTCTTTTTCAACTGCTCTTGTTCGCGCCCTGGACTGTCAACCGCCTTGACACCTTATCCACGGCTGGTATTCTTAGAAGGGATGGAGGAGATCGTGAAAGAGAGAGCCGCATTGATAATCGTGGATGTTCAGAACGACTTCTGTCCCGGGGGGGCGCTCGCCGTACCAAGGGGTGACGAGGTGGTGGGTGTACTGAACGGTTACATAGAGGCGTTCAGTTCACGTGGCTATCCGGTGCTGGTATCCAGGGACTTCCATCCCCGGGAGACAGGCCACTTCAAGGGTCACGGCGGTCGGTGGCCGCCGCACTGTGTCCAGGGCACCGGGGGGGCCGAGTTCCATCCGGGCCTGAGGCTGCCTGAAGACGTCATCATAATCACCAAGGGCGACAAGCCGGACGAGGATGCCTACTCTGCCTTTCAGGGCCGTGACAGCCGTGGCAGAACCCTTTGCAAGGTGCTGGAGGAGGAAGGCATAGGACACGTCTTCGTAGGCGGACTCGCAACCGACTACTGTGTCAAGGAAACGGTCCTCGACGCGCTGAAAAACGGCCTCAAGGCCACCTTGCTCATCGATGCCGTAAGGGGTGTGGATGTGAACCCCGGCGATTCGGAGAGGGCGGTTGAAGAGATGAAGAGGAATGGTGCGGACACGGTGACACTCGATGCGCTGCGTCTGCCTTGAAGGCCGGCAGGGGAAGGGACAGCCGGCCTTATCGGTGTTTGCTGCTTTTGCATACCGATACCGCTACTCAGTGGGTCTGCTGCAAGGCAAGGGGCCTGCAAGCTTGTTTTGATGCGACTGGATACTTCATGATCCGCGGCAACGATAACGGTCCCTGTCCTGTAAGGTATATCAACGGTTACAGGCTGCTTTCGAAGAAAACGTCCAGCCGGTCTTCCTTAATGGCCGCGTGCAACACCCTTGTTGCAGTACGTTTGCGCGGCCCGAAGAATTGCTGGTGGAGCACGAACACCGGGGCGATACAGACGGCGAGCAGCGCAAGCCGCCATTCTATCCAGAAGATCATTGCACAGTAGAAGATCATTGTGAAGGTGTGCGACGCGATGTCCAGCGGGGTCTCTATGACCAGGTTCTTTACGTCGTTCACATCACCGTACAACCGCGCAAGGAGATCCCCTTTTGACGGTCTGCCACACCGGGAAACGATACGTAGAGAAGATGGCTGAACAGGTGGGAGCGCAGGCGCCTGGCGAAGCGAAGGCCGGTCCAGCGGGAAAGAAGCCCCTCTGCCGAGTGAAGGCCATGGTTCAATAAAACCATGATCGCAAAGATGATTATGGCACCGTAGACCTATTGAACTTCCTTTCCTGGGTGAGGTCGAAAGGGGTCCCTATGAGCCATATCAAGGCGGTGTTGGTAATAGCTATACCGAGGACGGCCGCCACGGTCACGGAGAGAAGGTGCAGATCCGGCCTGAGGTGGATGAAGAACCGCCCGTACATGCGGTGCATGGTGCTGAGCTTCTGTGCGAGTTCCATATGGAGCATCCTGTGCGGTCCTTGTGGTAGATGGAGCCTCTGCCACCGATGCATGGTATTGAATGAGTGTAGTCCCGGAAGTAGTGGCCTGCCGCTGTAAAACCCGGTAGTGACGGTAAGCAGGTAAGTGTACCTGAAAAAACCCTTCTCACGGGCAGACTCTATCTGCTCGTGATGTTTGCGCGGCATCGGGCTGGTGTGGTTGCTTGATCTCCTGTGGCAGCGTAATACGCCTTTGGGCATGCGTCACGAGGCTTGCTCATGACGCCTCGGTTTCGGCTGTGTAGCACTCCAGTGCCGTGGGCTTGGGGGGCGCATCGGCCACCAGCCGCGCCTCTACGCCGCAGCAGTATTCACTGTACATGTTGTCAGGCCTCCTGTAAGCCTCCCACCTCCTGTTGCACCTTTCGCAGTGAAATTCGTAAAGCGGCATGGATATCAGCCTCCCTTCGTTGAGTGTCGATGATGCGTAGAAATATAAATGCATAATCCATGCCACAAATTTGGATGTTATATAACCTCTTGTTTTTTCACTAGAATTTTTACAAGTGCACCTTTATGCACTGGTGCGGCGGTGTAGGTGTAAAGAAAACCGACACCGGCATGTTTACGGTGTTTTGCGAAAAATCTTGATAAAACAATCGGTTAGGCATATCGGGGTGGTAGTGTGGAGCGGGCCGGCAGCAGAAAAAAGTTCCGGGGTTGCTTCTCGTGGACGGTACGGACTGCTCCTGGCCTCATCAGGCGCTCGAGGTGTCGGAATTTTTTGCACTTTGTGGCCGTAGCATAATCACCAATAAAATCAAGATGTTGCAAAATCCGTCGGCTTGGTATGGGATTTGCGTTATAGAAATGACCGGATTGAACCCAAATTATGCGCGAATGCAGTGATTATAAAAACAAAAGTGCCTCCAACTATAGTAAAATAAGGGTGTTTTCAGGACCTTAAAAACTATAGAGGAGGCACTATTCAAGTGAAAAAG
>WGEY01000039.1 GCA_015492495.1 Deltaproteobacteria bacterium
GGGCGTATGAGCTCGGTGCGATTATTCAGTACATGGGGCACCACTATGAGGCCACCGGCGTGGAAAGTGTCGCGGTAAGCGGAAAGTTCAAGGAGTCGGCGATCGATGAGATGAAGCACGCCGAAAAGCTTGCCGAAAGAATCAAGTACCTCGGCGGCATCCCTGTACAGAAGCCCGTTCCTGTAAAGAGGGGAGGTGCGCTGAAGAAGATGGTCGGAGACGACCTTAAGGCCGAGTACGAGGCCATTGAACGTTACAAGGAGCACATAAAGCTTTGCGACGAGCTCGGCGACGTTACTTCGAGGCGTCTTTTGGAGAGCATACTCGAGGATGAGGAAAAGCATGCGGACCTGTGGGAGACGGTTCTGGGCAAGTAGCACATAGTGTTCTTATGGGTGACGTATAAAACCGTCGTTAGAGGTCTTATGGGAGAGACGAAGAAGTGGATATGCATTGAGTGCGGTTACGTCCACGAGGGTGACTACCCGCCTGAATACTGCCAGATGTGCATGGCGCCGCGAGAGGCGTTCAGGGAGCTTGCTTCAGCGTAAGCGCAGTGAACTGTGATGGGCACCGAGAGAGTTGTTAAAACCGGGGATATCAAAGGTCCGGCAGGGGTGCCGCACGCCTCCCTCTATGAGGTGATAACGGGGCTTATAGAAGAGAAGGGGCCAATAACCTTTGCCGAGTTCATGGACGCGGCGCTGTATCACCCTGGGGGCGGCTACTATGTAACCGAGTGCAGCAGATGGGGCGCTGAAGGGGATTACGTTACGAACCTGGACATAAGCCCGGTCTTTGCGAGGATGCTCGCGACACAGCTCCATGAGATGTGGACCGTACTCGACAGGCCGTCTCCCTTTCATCTTGTAGAGGCGGGAGCCGGCAGGGGATTGCTTACAGAGGTCGTCCTGGAGACGCTGGCGGAGCGCTATCCCGCGTGTTTCGACACGGTTAGGTCGGTGCTGGTGGAGAAGAATCCGCACCTGTGGAAGGAGCGATCCGAAAGGACGAGGTGGTGCGGAGATATCGAGGAGGTCGGTGGCCCCGTTACCGGGTGCATCTATTCACTGGAGCTTCTGGACTCCATGCCGTTTCACCGGGTGGTGCGGCGTGAAGACGGGCTCAAAGAGGTCTATACCGCAACAGACGGGGAGGGAGGACTCATCGATGTGGAGGGGGAGCCGTCCACGGACGAGCTTGCCGGATACTTTGAAGAACTGGACTTGCAACTCCACCTCGGCCAGCAGGCCGAGGTGGGGCTTGCGGCCAGAGAGTGGATACAACGGGCAGGGTCGCTTCTGGATCGCGGATTCGTAATTACCGTGGACTACGGCATGCCGGCCCGCCTCCTGTACGCCGAAGGCATGAGGGGTACGCTCATGTGCCACTACCGTCATACACTTAACGACAACCCTTACCATGCCGTGGGCATGCAGGATATAACCTGTCACGTGGACTTTACCGCGATAAGGAACGCAGGCCTTAGGGCAGGGCTCGAGCCGACGGGGTACACGAACCAGCGGAATTTTCTCCTGGGTCTGGGGGTGCTGGATGAGCTTGAAGAGGTGGGTACCCCCTCTTTAAAGGACTGCGATGCCATTGCCCGCAACCAGGGGATCAAGGATCTTATAATGCCCGGCGGTGTGGGCGACAAGATGAAGGTTTTCATACAGCACAAGGGTGTGGATGTACCGGCATTGAAGGGCTTCTCCTTCAAGGACATGAAGTATTGTCTTTGAAGATATCCTTGCTTGCATGGCTGTAATCGATTAAGATGCGCGGGTGGGGGCTTTGTCAAAGCCGGCTTCGGGCTCAGCGGGCCGGGCGTGATATGGTGATCCCTTGATATAGGGGATACTCCCTGCGGGGGCTTCGGGCCTTCCACCGAGGCTGCCCGTGCGGAGAGCTTCTGAATGATCTTCAAGCAGCGAAGGAGGATGGTATGGAAGAGAAGAAAACGGCCGAAAAGAAACCTGCCGAGAAGCCGCACCTGTGTTCTGTGTGCGGCAAGCCTTCCGATACGCTGATCTGCCATGCCTGTGAGGACAAGATACGGGGCGAGGCCGTGGAACACAAGCGTGAGATAGAAAAGGCCGGCAGGACGGCTAAGGAATAAAGAGGTTTCTTCACCCTCAACCATATGGAGGTTCCATGGAAGGGTCCAGGGAAAAGACCGTGGTAGACGCGTTGTCTACAGCGCTCAAGGCCGAGATGGCAGGCCATGTCTTCTACAAGCGTGCAGCGGAGATTGTGACCGATGAAATGGGAAAAGGTGTCTTCAGGCATCTTGCCGACGAGGAGCTTCAGCACATTGAGGCCGTGAAGGCGATCGTCGAGTCCCTCAAGAAGGGCGAGGGCTGGATGAGTTACGAGGAGGCGCTCAAGGCAGGCTCCCCGTATGGGCAGAAGGAGGCTTCCCTTAAGTTTCCGGAAGAAAACGAGTTGATTGAAAAGCTCGCAACAGACCAGAGCGACCAGAAGGCCGTGAGCATCGCCATCGAGAACGAGGAGAATGCGGTCGAGTTCTATGGCGGGCTTCTCAAGGAGGCCGAGTTGCCGGCAGAAAAGGTCTTCTTGACGAAGCTCCTTGAGATGGAGAAGGAACACCTCAAGGTTCTAAGGTGGGAGTATGAGTCGCTGCTCAAGACGGGTTTCTGGGGCGACTTCATGGAATACAGCGTGGAAAAGGAGACCGAGTAAACATGTACGACGCAATCATCGTTGGTTTGGGTCCTGCTGGGGCCACGGCGGCGTACCGTCTCGCATCGAAAGGCTTCAAGGTCCTCGGACTCGACAAGGAGAGTTTCCCGAGGTATAAATCCTGCGGTGGGTGTGTATCGACAAAAATAGACAAGATACTTGACTTCGATATATCCGGTACCGTCGAAGCCACGGTCAATGGGGCGACATTCAGCTTCAGAGGCGAAAGGTCGCTGGACATCATCTCCGATCGTCCCGTGGGTTATAATGTAAGAAGGGAGGTCTTCGACAAGTTTCTCGTAGACAGGGCCAGGGAGGCGGGTGCTGAGGTCCTGGAGGGTAGGAAGGTTGCCGCTTTCAATGACACGGGGCGAAGCGTGCGTGTCCTGTGCGCGACCGGAGAGAGCTTCGATGCGAGGTTCCTCATATGCGCCGACGGGGCCTCGGGCGGGGTGGCAAGAAGGTACTTCGGCCTAAATCCCAAGGAGTCCGCGGTATCGCTCACTGCGGAGGTGCCGTATGACCCTTCTCAAGTGGAGGATATACATGGGCGGCTGTTCATAGACTTCGGTTCCGTGCCATACGGCTACGCCTGGATATTCCCCAAAAAAAGGTTCCTTTCGGTCGGTATCGCAGGGGAGAGCCGCAGGGTGGGCGGAAGGATAAAGGAGTGTTTCTCCGAGTTCGTTTCCTCTCACAGTGTATTGAAGGGGATGGAGATACCGCGCAGGGTCGGGTGTACGATCCCGCTGTACTATGAGGGGATACCCAGGGTTGTGAAGGGCAGGGTCCTTGCGGTGGGGGATGCGGGGCACATGGTGGACCCGTTTCTGGGCGAGGGTATCTACTTTGCGATCAAGACCGCACAGGCGGCCTCCGACGTGGTTGCCGGGTGCCTCGAGGCTGGCACGGCGGATACGGATGGGTACCAGGACTGGCTCTCTGAGGAGATGTACCGTAGTTTTTCGTCGCTCGTCAGGCTGGCGCGGCTCGTATACAACCATCCAAGGCTCTGGTACCGTATGGTGGAGAAGGATCCGCAGATCATGCACAGGTACTACGATATCATAAGAGGCGAGGGTGATCCGGAGGAGTTTTACCGCTGGATATTCTCAAAGGTGAAGCAGAAACCTTGGAAGGTCCTGAGGGGATGGGTCGAAAGCAGGTTCATGTGACGGCCTCGTCCCGGGGAGGTGTGTTATGGTTCGTTTGAGCGGTCTCATGGCAGGGGTTGTCGTGGTTCTCCTGCTTTTCGGCACTTCGTATTCAGAGCCGTCGGGGTGTGCGGACAAAGGGACGGCAAAGGCCGGCGCCCACCATTTGAAGAAGTACGAAAAACACGCAGGGCACAGCGGCCACTTCTGGGGTCGTATCTTCTTGCAGCTTGACCTCAGCGACGAGCAGAGGAGGAAGGTCAGCGACATCAGGCTCGAATACAGAAAGGCGATGATAAGGCTTGGGGCTGACATCGATGTTGCCGAGGTCGAGCTTAAGGAGCTTCTCATGGGTGAGCCGGTTGATCTGAAGGCGGTCAAGGCCAAGATACAGGATATCGAGGAGCTGAGGGGACGGAGGAGGTTCTACCGCATAGAAAGGCTGCAGGAGCTCAAGCGGCTCCTGACCCCGAGACAAAAGAAAAGGCTCGATAAGCTCATGCCAGAGGACGGCCTTGCGGGCCATGTCTGCCGGATGGACGGGCCAAGGGTATGGTAGCTGCGTCCTTACATGGACCAAGCTCTGTGAAAAGGTATAAACGTAGAGAAAGGAGGGGTCAGTATGCCCAGAAGGTTTATCGTACCCAGGGTCGCCCATTGCAGCGAGGGGTGCCGATGCTAGTCCCGGGCATGACGTTAAACTGCCCAGGGCGGTCTTCGGGCCGCTGTCTTTTTTTTTTCGAGTACACAGGAGGCTGTATGTTATGATGTTCAGGGTAAAGTTCATATGTGCCGTGATTTCTTTCTTCCTCGTAGCGGCATGTGCACTCGCCGACGCCGAGGAGGGTGATCACGATCACCATGTCCCCGTACCACGCATCACTGTGGAGGAACTCAAGTCAAAGCTCGAAAGGGGTGAGGAGGTTTATATCCTGGACCTGAGGTCGCAGCACTCATACACAACGAGCCGGTACAGGATAAGCGGCGATATACGCATACCCCCGCGTGAGTTGAGACTAAAGGCCGCGGCCCTTCCCAGGGACGCCGAGATAGTAACGTACTGCACGTGACCAAACGAGGCTCTCAGCGCCCGTGGGGTGCTGATCTTAAGGCAGATGGGCTTCAAGCGCGTAAGGGCGTTGAAGGGCGGGTTTGATGCATGGCTTGGAGGCGGCGGTGACGTAGAGCCGAAGTAGGCCCGTGACTGGGCGGCCTTGATAAGCGGCGGGTGTAGATGGTGAAGCTCGATGTTAAAGGCCTTTGCCCTTGCAGCCGGCATCATTGGGGGCTTTCATGCTTACGCGGTGGATCATGGTTAGAAGGGGCAACCGGTGAGCCCGCGATCATCGGCCGTATCTACCGTTGCCTACTCCATAAGTCCTTGGTGTGGGGCTTTTTTAACGGGGGCTTGCTGCATGGGCGCTCTTCTCATGTTTCTACGGCCGTCTGGCCGGGCGTGCATAGCGGAAAAGCCGCGCCGCAGGTCCATGTCCAGTCCGACGGCGGAAACTCAGAACTTCCACGCGCTCTCCGGGACCTTGATGCCGTGAAAGTTATAGCATCTGAATATGGAAAAGTACCTCCGGCCCCTCTCCAGGAATATCACATCCCTTTCACATCTGTCGAATGCCTCTTTTACAAAAGGCTCGGCCTCGACGTTGCCGCTTTTAACGTATATGGCATCGAAGCCGGTCAGCTCCTCGAACCCCGGCCACAGGTCGTACTGGTTCATCCGCCTTCTTCCGTTGTAGAGGTTGTAGGTTACAGGGTGCCCGGGCACATAGAACGCAAGCTCGCTTGTTATCTGGTACCTGTCGCTGATTATAAACAAGCCCTTACCCTCCCGGCCGCCTGCCATGCGTCCGACCCTCTCGCCGAGCTCATCCCATCCGCTCACCTTGTCGTAAGGCGCCTTGCTCGTTATGTCCTTGACGCCGAAGGGCTTCAATGCCCATGGGAAGTAGACGAGGAAGCTTGCGGCAACCCCGATGAAGAGCCCGGACCCTGCGAGTGCGCTTAAGAGCCTTCTTGGCTTGATGCCACTGTTTTCATACAGTCTTGCGAAGACATACGACGTCCCTATGAATGCGGTTATGTAGGATGCAACGGCCCAGTTGCCCTGTACCTTGGCATGCAGGCTCTTGGCTAGGAAGAGGCCGAAGAGCGGGGCGGATGTGAAGAAGACGATGAGGGGTGCCCTTTTCTTTTTTGTTAAGCCCTCCTTGCCGCACATGACTACACCGTATGCGAGCCCTATAAATATGATAGGGGTGATGAGCCCTGCCTGGGAGCCGATGAACTCCAGGAAGGAGTCGAGAGAGACGGTCAGGCCTTCCTTTACCTGGACCTGTCCCATGGTGTGGCGCACGGTTACAAGTCCGTGGGTCAGGTTCCAGTATATGACGGGGCTCGATACCAGCAGGCTCAGAAGTGACGCAATGTACGGTTCCTTCCTTCCAAGCCACACCCTGTCTCGTGAAAAGGCGAGGTAGAGGAGCAGGCACGGGTATATCAGGACCATGGTGTATTTGCTCAGGAATCCAAGCCCTATGGCAATACCGGTGAGGTACCACCAAAGCGGGCGCTCGGTATCCACCGCCTTTTTGAAGGCATAGATGGAGGCGGTCCAGAAGAAGACAAAGGGGGCGTCCGTGGTCATCAGTATCGCCCCGGCCGAAAATATCGGCGTGATGTTCGAAAGCAGGGCGCCGTAGAAACCGACCTTTTCGCTGTGGAAGAGCTCCCTGCCGAGATGGAAGATGAGGATGTTCGTCAGGGCCGAAAAAAAGACGGCTCCCGCCCTTACCCCGAACTCGGTGTCTCCAAAGAGAGCGGTGAAGAAGGCGATCACATACGCCACCATCGGTCCCTTGCTGTAGTAGCTCAGGTCCAGCCTCCTCGACCATTCCCAGTAGTGTGTCTCGTCAGGAGACAGGGTAAACGGGGTGTAGATGATGTAGAGGATGCGGAACAGGGTGAAAAAGACGAGTAGAATGAAGAAGTATCTCTTGTAATTGTTGTTACTTTTCACCGAGGCTTCCCCTGAACTTCCTGCACAGGTATTTGTCCACCCTTGGTATGAACCTTTTCTGCAGCTTGAAGAAGACGAGCGCGTACGCGGAGCCCAAGACCATACCGGACACCACGTCAAAGGGGTAATGTACCCCCATGTATATCCTCGAATATGCCACCAAGAAGGCAATGGTGATGAGAAACGGCGCGCACCTGTGATAGTTAAGGGATAGAAGTCCCATGGTGGAGAATATGTTGGCCGCGTGGGCGGACGGAAAGGAGTAGGAGCTGCCGCAGCCTACGAGCAGCCTTACCCCTTCGAGTGCATGGCATGGTCTGGGCCTCACGAAGGTCTTTTTCAGAATCAATGCTGTGAAGTCACTGAAAGCCAGTACGATCAGGAGCAGGACGAACACCCAGCGGTCTCCCCTTATCCACAGTATGACACCCAATACCACGGCCATGAGTACAGGCAGGTTGTGCCGTTCCATCTCCGTTACGTAGAACATCAAGGCGTCGATAACAGTGCTTGTCCAGTGTGTATTGAGCAGGTAGAAGAGTCTGGAGTCGAGGGCCGTAAGTGTTTCCAGGGAAAGTCCTCCTTATTACAACAAAAACAGGGAATTGCATGCATGCAGTTCCCTGGTTTTGTTGAGGAAAAGCCTGGCGGTCCCAACGGGAGTCGAACCCGTGTTTTCGCCTTGAGAGGGCGACGTCCTGGGCCACTAGACGATGGGACCACTTCGATTGTTGACAATATATCTCACCAATTTAACAGTTCGCTGTCCCGTTGTCAATACTGATTTGAGCAGATGTCAAGCCAATTTAGATAATGTCCTATTCTTTCTTACCAATTTAGAAGTGTCCGGATTTGGGCAGATATTGTTGGGGGCTTCCGTAACAGGTTGCACGTGGTGCTACGCAGCTACGCACCCTCGACTACGATCGTCCTTGGCATCTTCCGCGTGACCTCCCCTATTACAAATGCATCGCCCCCTCTTTCCTCCAAGCCATTCCGCAGATCACCGGCCCTTTCCCGTGGTACCGAAATCAAAAGCCCCCCGGATGTCTGGGGATCATGGAGGAGGAGTTCAACGGCCTCCGTAACATCCGGCGAGACCTCAACCCGGTCTTTGAGGAAGTCCATGTTCGATGCTATTGCGCGGGGCCTGTTCTTTCTGGACAGTACCAACTCCGTAGCGCCTCGAAAGAAAGGCACATCCCCGGAGCGTATGACCATGCTGACCCCGGAGGCGTCCGCCATCTCGAACGCATGTCCCAGCAGCCCGAAGCCCGTGATGTCCGTGCAGGCGTTTACACCTACCTCGATCATGGCCTCTGAGGCACCCCTGTTCAGCGCCAGCATGGAAGAGACGGCCTCCGAAGCCCCGGCCTCCGAGAGCCTGCCGGCCTTTACGGCGCTCGTAATCACACCGGTACCTATGGGCTTTGTGAGTAGCAGAAGATCACCCTCCTTCGCACCGCTGTTGGTCACCATACGGGCCGGATCAACGAAGCCTGTGACCGAAAGACCGTACTTTATCTCCCTGTCCTCGATGGAATGGCCGCCCACGAGGAGCGCGCCTGCCTCCCTGAGCTTGTCCGTGCTCCCCCTGAGTATCTCAAGCAGTACCGAGGTGTCGAGCTTGCGCGGGAAACAGACCATGTTCGTCGCGAAACGAGGGGTTGCGCCCATGGCGTAGATGTCGCTCAGGGCGTTGGCTGCGGCGATACCACCGAAGGTGTATGGATCATCGACGATCGGCGGGAAAAAATCCAGGCTCGTCACAACCGCAAGGTCGTCCGAAATGCGGTATACCGCGGCGTCGTCGGATGTCTCGGTTCCGACAAGGAGCGCGGGATCGTCTGTCTTCGGCAGCTGATGCAGGACCTGCATCAGGGCGCTGGCCTCCATCTTGGCCGCTCACCCGGCACAGCTCGCCCAACTCGTAAGCTTTATCTTTTTACCCCTGTTCACCGTCACCTCGTGTGCGCATGCTTTATATATAACCGTAAACCCTGTAGAGGATGAGCGCTGCATACTCCCAGAGGACCTCCCTCAAAAGCGCGACCCTGTCCGTGGGGTCGCGTCTCAGGTGCGTATAGTCCTTCACCGGTGCGGGGCTGCACTCAAGCCCCTGTCTGCCCGCGACCCTCATGGCCCTGTACATGTGGGTGGGCGATGTCACAAGGAGGCAACTTGCAAGCCCCCCCGACTCCATGAACTCCTTCAGCGCCCTTATGTTGGTATAGGTGTTCGTGGATCCGCTGTCCACGTACATATCATCACCGGGAATCCCGAGCCCGACCGCGATCCTGCGCATGAAGGCCGCCTCCACCACGTCCATCCCCTCTGTATCCTCTGAGCCTGAAAGCGTATGCAGGAGCTTCCCCGAAGCCTCAAGTATGCTTCCACCGAGAAATATGACCCCGGGGGCATAACCCTCCCTGTACAGGAGAAGCCCTTGGATGAGCCGCTCGTTCGAGGCCCTGCTCAAGACACCGTTCCTGTAGGCGCCGCCCCCGAGCACGGCTATTATGTCGGCCCTTTGAAGCTCCGACTCCATTGTAAGAGGACGTGCCATGTAGTTCGTAACCGGCGTATAGGCGACAACGAGAAACGCTGCTGTAAAGAGCAGGCAAAGACACAAAACAACCTTTTTCACCTTCTTAGCCGCCTTGGATATGATTGACATAGCCCCCTAAGAGATGTCCCCTCACCTGAGGATCCTCACATCGCCCTTTCTTATCGTTACCCTCTCTTTGTCGAAGTACTCGAGTATATCTATCGCAAGCCTCCTTCCGCATCCGAGTATATCCCTGAACTCCGCGGCCCTTATGGGGCCCTTCTCGCTTATGCGCCTTTCAAGCCTCTCCCTTGCCGTACGAAGCGCTGCAGCCGAGATGAATACATCCTGCCTGAGCCTTACCACGAGTCCGCGCCGAAGGAGGTTTTGAAGGACCCTCTTGGCATCGGCGCCCCCCTTGCAAAGCCTTTCTATATCTTCGGACCTTGTAGCCGTAAAACCCTCTCCCACGGCCCTCAGTATGGCGTCCTCGATCTCTTTTTCGGCGCCGGCCGCTTCCGGCCTGTGCCCGGCAAGGGCCACGAAGGCGCCTTCCCTACGCAAACGCCCCTCTCTTATGAGCTCATCCAGCACCCCGTCCCTAAAAAGCCCCGACGCAGCCGCCCTCCCCACCCTGCCCTTTACCACACCAAGGACACGGTCCAGCAACTCGTCGACCTTCATCCCGACCTCCCCGGGATGCTCCCGATGATGGACAGAGAGCGTACTCAGCACCGCATCCCTGACGGCACGGACGGAAGAGGCCTTGACAACCCTGCCCCCCACAAGGGTGAACCTCCCTTCCTCCGCAAGAAAATCATCGAGCTCGGCACAGTCCATGTTCAGCATGATGCAAAGCGTGTCCCTCTCCACACCGTAGCCACCCCTTGAAAGGAGCGTGGATATGACCTCCCCGGCTCCGCCGCCCTCAAGGCACTCGAAGTCAGTATCCCTCACGGCGGGCGCAAGCCCCCTCGAATAATAGGGAAGGAGCACCTCGCCTCCGGCTATCGTCCTGTTGACGGACGGATCCCTGAGTATGAACCTGTCGCCCCTGAACATCATGAGCGGTTCATTGAGCCTGATCCTCGCGTAGACCCTCGAGCCGGGGGCTGCCTCGCGGAGATCCCTCAGAAGGACCGTTGCAAGGACCTCGCTTGTGAGGTAATGGAGCTTGAGGAGCCTGCGGTTCTTAAGGGGCCTCGGCATGGAGCTAAGGAGGTCGAGCACGCAGTCGAGCCTCCCTGCACCCTCCTTCAAGGCGGCGACTTCGCCCGAAACGAGCATGTCTCCCCTTTTAACCTCGGTGCACGAGATGCCGGCAAGGTTCACGGCGGCCCTCTGTCCCCTTGAAACACTCTCGACACTCAAGTGGTGGCTCTCTATGCCCCTGACCCTTAGCCTTCTGCGGTGCGGATACAGAAGGACCGTGTCCGAACGCCTGAGGGCGCCGGATGCCACCGTGCCGGTCACCACCGTGCCGAAGCCCCTCATCGTAAAGGAGCGGTCCACGGGCAGGCGCATGAGCCCGCTCGTACCCCTCTGCGGTGCCTTGCGGCACAACCCGGCAAGGAGCTCCCTCACCTCCTCCATGCCGCTCCCGGTAGTTGCGGAGGCCTCTACGATACAGGAGCCCTCGAGGCCTGTACCCTTTAAGAGGGCCGTCACCTCCCGCCTTACCTCGCCGAGCCTCCTGGCATCCACAAGGTCGGCCTTCGTTATGACGAAGAGCCCGTTACGTATCCCCAAAAGATTGACTATCTCTAGGTGTTCGCGTGTCTGGGGCATAACACCGTCATCCGCTGCCACGCAGAAAAGGACCATGTCAATGCCGGTGACACCGGCAAGCATGTTCTTTATGAACCTCTCGTGTCCAGGCACATCTATGACGGCGGCGCGCACGCCTCCGGGAAGGTCTACGTAGGCAAACCCCAGGTCTATGGTCAACCCCCTCTTCTTCTCCTCGGCGAGCCTGTCGGTGTCCATGCCGGTGAGCGACTTGACCAGCGTGGTCTTGCCGTGGTCCACGTGTCCTGCGGTGCCTATTATAACCTTTGCGGGTGAATGTGTCTTCGACGGCATAAGTGACCTGACTACCGAACGTGTCCTGAACAGGGTACAATTTTAACCGATAAATGTCCAGGGCATCAAGGCGAGTTTACACAAGGCCCTTTTTCTGCTAAGATTTCGATGCCCCCGGTGCTGTAAGGGCCTGTTCGATACCGCATTATGCGAGAGATGCCGCAGCGTACCTCCTGACGCCGCCACGGGGGAAGGAACCGACAAGCACACTGGGTCCCGTGATGATACCCACCGTAAAAAAACCGAGGCTTGCGTTCTTTTCATTCACCTGCTGCGAGGGCTGCCAGCTGATGGTCCTCAACTGCGAGGACGAGTTCCCCGATCTGGTGAAGCTCGTGGACATCGTGAACTTCAGGGAGGCCATGAGCGAAAAGAGCGATGATTACGACGTGGCCTTTGTAGAAGGCAGCATCTCCAGGCGCGAGGAGATAAAGAAACTCAAGGAGATAAGGAAGAGGGCCTCCACGGTCATCGCCCTGGGTGCGTGTTCCTCCACGGGCGGGCTGAACTGCCTCAGGAATCGCTTCCCTGTGGAAGAGGCAAAGAGGATAGTCTACGGAAAGGATGCTGCCGTCCGCAAGATAAAGGATACCATACGTGCAAGACCGATAGACTCCATAATAGAGGTCGACCACTACATCCACGGCTGTCCCATAACGAAGGAGGAGTTCCTCTCGACCCTGAAGGCATTGCTCCTCGGCAAGGCCCCGGAGGTCCCTAACCACCCCGTGTGCGTGGACTGCAAGATGGCGGGCAACATATGCGTATTTGAAAGGGGCGCAACATGCATGGGACCTGTAACCAGAGCAGGATGCAACGCCATATGCATTACCTACGGCAGCATCTGCTGGGGATGCCGCGGAACGGTCGATAATCCCAATATGGATGCACACGAGGAAACCCTCAGGCGCTACGGGCTCACCGCCGACTCCGTTACGAGAAGCCTCGACCTTTACGGCGGCTGCACCGTCCGCAAGAAAACCGGCAGGGGCGACTGACCATGCACAAAGACCACGACATAAACGTTCACGAGGTGACAAGGGTCGAAGGCCATGGCAACATCGTGATCAACGTAAGAAAGGGCCGCGTAGAGGAGCTCAGGCTCGAGATAATCGAGTCGCCCCGTTTCTTCGAGGCGATGCTGCGCGGGCGCCGCTATGACGAGGCCCAGCACATCATGTCGCGCATCTGCGGTATATGTGCCGTAAGCCACACATCCGCATCCGTCAAGGCCGTGGAGTCGGCAACGGGCATGAGGATATCCAAGAGGGCGAGGCTCCTCAGGGAACTCGCCTTCTGCGGGGAGACGCTCCAGAGCCACATACTGCACCTCTACTTTCTCGTGCTGCCGGACTTCTTCAGCGTGGGCTCCATAGTGCCCCTCATAAAGTCGCATCCCGAGATCGCAAGGATGGGGCTCGGGCTCAAAAAACTCGCAAACGAGATATGCAGGATCGTGGGAGGCAGGCACGTCCATCCGATCTCCATCTTTCCCGGCGGTGTTGTGCATGTACCGAAGCCGCGGGAGCTCAAGGACCTGAAGAAGGCCCTCACCGGCTCATTTGAAAGGCTTGAGAAAACGATCGAGCTCTTCGAGGGGTTCGAGGTCCCGGACTTCGAAGGTTCAAGGGAGTTCATCTCGCTCAGGGCCGCCAAGGGCTACCCGTTCTATGAAGGCGACCCTTTCTCGAGCATGGACGCCTCCATCGGGCAGGAGAGCTATACAAAGAGGATCAAGGAGTACACGGTTCCGCATTCCACCGCAAAACACGCAAGGACGAGCCATGGAACGTTCATGGTAGGCGCCCTTGCGAGGTTCAACAACAACCACCGAAGGCTCCACCCCAGGGCCAGGAAGGCGGCGAAACGCCTCTTGCTTAAGCCCGGCTGCTCGAATCCGTTCATGAACAACCAGGCACAGCTCGTCGAATGTATCCACCTGACCGAGGAGGCCATCTCCCTCGTCGACCGGCTGCTTGAGGTGGGCCTTGCAGCCGAAAGGCCCGCGAGGCCGCGCCGCTTCGGCAGGGGAATAGGGCTCGTAGAGGCGCCGAGGGGGACCCTGTACCACGAATACAGGATCAACCGGGACGGCCTTATAGAAGAGGTCAACTGCATAATACCCACCGCACAGAACCTGCGGTCCATTGAAAGGGACCTCGGGGAGTTCGTGGTGACCATACTGGACAGGCCCAGGGACGAGATAACCCGGAGTGTCGAATCGCTCGTACGCGCCTATGACCCGTGCATATCCTGCTCGACGCATATAATGGACGTGAAGTTCGTCTGAGGGTACATGGCGTCAACCCGGCGTGGGGTTCATCGTGTTCATGCACAAGCGCAGGTTCGACAATGTATTCCGTTACACCCGCAACGATGCAATGGAGGATTCCATGGCAAAGGTCCTGATAATCGACGACGATGCAGACCTCGTAGAGGCCATGAAGATAGTCCTCGAGTCCAGGGGCTACGAGGTCGACTGCGCCTACGAAGGGGATACGGGCTTCGAGAAGGCCAGGGAGGGAAGGCCGGACCTGGTCATCCTCGATGTGATGATGAAGACAAAGGACCAGGGCTTCCAGGTAAGCTACAGGCTCAAGAACGACCCGGAGCTCTCGAAGATCCCTATAATGCTTCTGACATCGGTGGGCAGGGAGACGGGCTTTGTCTTCAGCAAGGAGGACGAGGACTACCTCAGGGCCGACGAGATCGTAGAAAAGCCTGTAAAGCCCGGCGAACTCCTCGACAAGGTGAAGAGACTGATCAAAAGGTGAAGGCCCGGATACTGCTCAGAGAGGTCGAACTTGTTGACAGGCTCGGCTGGTACATAAATATCAGGTGGTTCACGGTCGCCTTCATAGCCTGCGCCGGATTCGTTGCACGCAGCTTCTTCGGGGTGGACGTTCCGCTTGATACGGTCCTTGTCATAGCCTCTGTCATAGCGCTCTACAACCTCTTCTTCGTCCTATACCTTAAAAGGATAAAGACACACCGCGTCGTGGCCGTCGATCTTCCCAGGAGGGCCGAGAGGTTCGTATTCCTGCAGGCGATACTCGACCTCGTGGTGCTGCTCGTCCTCATACACTACACAGGCGGAGCGGAAAACCCCTTCATCTTCTACTTCATCTTCCACACGGTCCTTTCGAGCATGCTCCTTTCGAAAAGGGCCGGGTATATACAGTCCCTGTTCGTGGTAACATCCGTCGGCTGGCTGCTGAGCGCCGAGTACCTCTCCATAATCCCGCACCACCACCTGAAGGGCTTCATGGACTCGGAGCTTTACGCGAACCCCGTATACCTCACGGCCCTCTACTTCGTCTTCACGACCTCGGTCCTCTTAACCGCCCATATCACCGTCTCGGTCACGGAAAGGCTGCGCGAAAGGGAAAACGAGCTCATGGAGAAGTCAATGGAACTCGAGCGCGCCAACAAGGCGCTGAAGGAGAAGGACAGGCTCAAGTCAGAGTACGTGAGGATGGTGGTCCATGACATAAAGTCACCGCTGTCTTCCATACTGAGCCTTCTCAACGTCGCATCAGAGGGATACGCCGGCTCACTCGACGAAAAGACAAGGGAGATCATAGAGAGGGCTGCGGCGAGGGTCCAGGAGCTGCACTCCTACGCAACGGACCTGCTGAACCTCTCCAGGATGAGGTCGGGTCTTGCATTGAACATAGAGACGGTGGAGGCAGGCCCTCTCATCGACAGGGCGCTTGTGCTTGCGAAGGATGCGGAAGGGCAAAAGGAACTCCGCATAACAAAGGAGGTGGAAAGGGGACTGCCGCCTGTCAGGGCCGACAAGGAGCAACTACTCCACGTACTCCTGAACCTCATAGGGAACGCCCTTAAGTACACGCCGCCCGGCGGTGAGGTACGTATCAGTGCCGGGGTGCATGACGGGATGTTCGAGCTGCGCGTGTCTGACACCGGGATAGGCATCCCCAAAGACGAACTGCCGCGTATCTTCGATGAGTTCTACAGGGGCCGTTCTGCCGAGAAGACATCAAGGGGTACGGGGTTCGGGCTCGCCCTTGTAAAGCACATCGTTGAAAGACACTCCGGCACGATCGAGGTCAGGAGCGAAGAGGGAAAAGGCTCTGTATTCATCGTAAGGCTTCCGCTGGATGGTCCGAAGGGGTAATACGCTTGCAAAACAACACGGTCATAGAGTATAGTTGTCTCATCTGCCGCAGACAGACCACCTGCCGCAAGCGGGCCGTACATGACGGATCCTTTTCGTCTGCAAGGCTTTTGCCTGCCGGGACTTCTTCTTTGGAGCGTCCCCATGGCCTCAAAGGCGGTGGATACCGCCCTTTGTCAGAAAGGGTCAACATCATACGGGGAGGAACAGGGATTGCGCATATACCTCGCAGATGACGCAGCCATAGACAGGGTGCTCGAAAGAAAGAAGCGCCACGAGTACGGCGGCGAGGAGGTGGACCTCAGGGAGATGCTGAAGAGCATCCTCAGGTGGGCAAACGAGTTCGTCCCGTCCGAAGCGGGCTCCATACTGCTCGACGACCCGGTGCTCGACGAAAACCGCCGGAAGCCCGGAAGGCTTTACTTCATGGCCTGCTTCGGAAAGGGCTCTTCCAGACTCGCAGGCACCTGCACACCGTCGGACGCTGGCATAGCAGGCCGATGCTACAGGACCGGTAAGGCCTATATGTGCAGCAATGCGCTGTCTGAGGACTCTTCCCAGTGCGGCCGTGCCGGCACGGGTGTCAGGTACAGGACGAAGTCATTGATATGCGTGCCCATACAGATCAAGGGCGTAACCATAGGAGTACTTGAACTGATCAACAGGAAGGGCGACATAGATTACGACAGGAGGGACCTCACACTGCTCAAGATATTCGCCGGCTACACCTCGACCCTCATCCAGAACTCCCTCGATGCCAAGCGGTTCAGTGAGCTGTCCATAAGGGACAACCTGACCGGGCTGTACAATGACCGCTACTTCTTCGAGAGGCTCTCAAAGGAGATACGTTACGCCTCATCCAGGAACAGGGACCTGAGCCTTATCTTCCTAGACCTGGACAGGTTCAAGGAGGTGAACGACGCCCACGGGCATCTGGCCGGAAGCCAGCTCCTGCGCGAGGTGGGTAATATCTTCAAGTCCTTCACCGAGTCGAATCTCGTGCCGGTAAGGTACGGCGGGGACGAGTTCTCCGTTATAATGCCCGGGACCGACGCCGAAAGCGCCGGAGTGTTCGCTGAAAAGATCCGCAAGGCCATAGAGTCCCACGTCTTTCTCGCGAGGGACGTGCCGGGACAGACCGGCCCCCTCAAGATAAAGAACCTCATAACGGCCAGCATAGGGGTCGCCTCCTTGAAAAACAACGTGGGCAAGAGACACAAAAAGCTCAAGGACAAGCGGGAGGCCCTCATAAAGGCGGCCGATACGGCCATGTACACCTCGAAACTGAAGGGAAAAAACAGGGTGACCATGGCGTAAGGACCTCTTCACAGCAAATCTTCACACCGGCCGTTTGATATAACCATTTGTTTTTAAAGCATTTTTCACCACAACGCTATTTCCGCACGCCCTTGACACCCGGTATCTTCGGGGCTATATTATAAGTGGAGGAAAAAGATGGTGGTCCTCCAGGGCAGGGACAGAGGCCGAAAAGGGAGGTGATTGGAATGTTCGCACTCAAGAAGAGGGATCCGTTCAGCGAACTCTCCACCCTTCACAAAGAGATGGACGAGCTTTTCAGGAGGACTTTCGGCAGCATGCTTCCCGGTATGTTCAGAGGTGAATGGTATCCGTCCATAGAGAGCTACATCAAGGACAGGACACTGCATGTGAAGGCGGATATCCCGGGTGTAGACCCCAAGGACGTGGATATCTCCATCATGGGAAATGAGCTCACGATAAAGGGTGAGAGGAAAGCCGAAAGGAAAGAAGAGAAGGAAGGCGAATACTTCTTCTGCGAGACCTCTTACGGCTCCTTCGAGAGGACAGTTACACTGCCTGAAGGCGTGGACACGGACAAGGTTCATGCCTCTTACAAGAACGGTGTCCTCGAGATAACGATGCCGGTGAAGGCGGAGATGCTGCCCAAGAAGGTCTCGGTTGAAGTAGAGAAGGAGAGCAAAGAAAAGGCAGCCTGAAACTCGATAGATGAAGGGAATACCAAATAACGGCTTCTGTCCCGCCCTAAGCCCCACACATAGATACCGGTGGTATTAACCGGTCTTTTCTCAAGGAAACTCAGATCAACCCATCTTTGCGTGAAGCAAGCTGTAAGCAGATGATTCACCTAAGGAAACTCTGACTTATTACCTGTCTCGTCATTGCGCAGTGAAGCACCGGATCTGATAAACGGGCGAAGCGACCTTGCCGGGGTGGAGGGTTTTTACCTCCTCCAATCTCGTTTTCAGTAAAATGTAACCCTAAAAGAGAATCAAACACTTAAAGATAATACGCTTTAATCTTTACAGCTAGTGAAGCGCAAACACAACAGGCACGATAAATTCAAGCTCCTTCTGCGAAACGGTCTCAGGCACAGGCGGAAAGGGGTTTGCGCGGCGCGCCATGGCAAGAGCCGCCTGGTCAAGCAGCCTGTTGCCCGTGCGCTTTTCCAGGGCCACATGCCGTATGCGTCCGGTACGGTCGATAATGATCCGCAACATCCCCTCTCCTTCGATACGCAGACGTTGGGCGCTGCGCGGATATATCTTGTGCCTCTCCAGCCAGCTCCTGAACAGGTCTCCGTACCTTGCTACGTCTTCGTCATCCCGGGGAGCCGTATCCGCCTCTGCCGCCGGCGACGGCAACGCTGCCTCCCGGTCGACTGTCTCAACAGGCTCTGAGACGTGTCTGGCAATCGGTTGTGGTTCAACCTCGGCAGGCGCCGCCATCACTGGCGGCTCTGGTTCTGCTGTCGCATCTTGAACAACGGGCCTTGAAACCGGCTCAGGCTCCTCAGAAACTGTCTGCTGTCTCGGCAACGGCGCCGGATCCGGCATAGGTTCGGGTTGCTGGGTAGGCTCACTATGCAACGGCTCTGCCGAAGTGGGCTCAGCAGTTTGATCTATGGTAGACAGCAGACTCACACGAAGAGATTGTGGCAGCTGTCTTGTCAGTGGCGCATGAACAGACATACCAAGCCACATAGCTATACCGCCATGGAGCGCCAGGGCTATGAGCACCATTATGGTCATCTGTAGCCTTGTGATCGGCATCATTGGCGCCTCTGCGTAGTCGCCAGGGCGATATTTTTGCCTCCGGCGGCACGGATTTCATCCATGACCCTTAGCAACTGCTGCACCTCGGTACGCGCGTCACTTTTAAGGGTAATGGCTGTATTTGCATCTTCTCTCAACAATGGCTCAATCGCCATACGCAGCTCGTCAAGCTCAATGAGCTCGCCGTTGAGCGTAAGCCGCCCCCTTTGATCGAGCGATACGGTTATGGGCGTGGCTTCGCTCGCGCTTGCGCTGCTTGATTCTGGAAGATCAAGCTCTATAGCTTCCGGCACAAGAAATGTGCTGGTGAGCATGAAAAAAACCAGGAGCAGGAACACTATATCTATAAGCGGCGCTATATCGAGATGCGCATGTATACGGGAGCGGCCTTCAAACTCCATGGGTATCGTCCTCCACTACTCTCTCGCCGCTCCCTACACTGGAAGGGCTTTTACCGAAGTGCAGCAGGATCCTCACGGTTGCATCCTTCATGGCAGCACGCACATTATCAACTTCGCCCTCCAGGTAATAAAAGGCCGCCATGGATGGAATTGCCACTGTCAGCCCGAAGGCCGTGGTCAAGAGGGCTTCCCATATGCCGCCTGACAGTATGGAGGGATCTACCCGGCTACCAGCCTCTTCAAGGCGCATGAATGCAGCGATCATCCCGGTCACAGTGCCTAACAGCCCCAGCAGCGGGCTCAGATGGGCAATGGCGGAAAGCCCCCTCAGCCAGGACTCAAGGTTGCGTATCTGAGCAGACCCGACACGGCTCACCTCAGCCTCGACATCCTTCGCAGTCATCCGCTGATCCGCGCCACAGCGTACGGCGCTCTCCATAACTCGAGCTATCGGATTACGCTGCCGATCCAACTCCTTCAACGCTTCGTCCTTCCGCCCACTATACAACGCCGATATTGCGGACTCCACGAACTCCAGCCGGCGTAAACCGCTGCGGTAGAACTGAAACAGCTTTGCAAGAATAATGGCAACCGCCAGTACGGACAAGACCAACAGCACCATCATCAGCGGTCCGCCCTGTTTGAGCAAGCTCAGCATATCCTGTTCTTTCACTCCCTTAGACACCCTATGGACGGCACGGACGGCGGCGACCCGTATGCGGAAGGTGCTTCCGCGCAACCCGCCGCCGTACCACCACCCCATAAAGGGTCCCTATCACATCGCTATCTCGATACCTGCATAGAGAAACCGCGGCATGCCCGGGCGCGGCCCGTGTGGCTGTCGCGACACTATATACTCCTTATCAAAGAGGTTCTGCACCCCGCCGAAGAGCTTCACCGTATCCGTAATCCGGTAGAAGGCCGAAATATCGGCCACGAAGTAGCTGTCGGTCTTGCCGAAACGGGCATCCGGGGCACCGTTACCATTCACCTGATTATCCACATTGTTGGCGCTGGTGTAGGTATCACTCGTATAGTTGCCGGAGATGTAAGCCCCCCACAGGTCGGACTCGATCCCGGTGCCTAGGCTCAACTGCAACTCCGGTATGTAGGGGACCTTATTGCCCTTTTTACCGAAGCTGAAAATAGACTCGGCATCAGTGGATCTGGCGTCGTTACGCTGTTCGGCGTTTGTATAGGTCATGCTCACGAACCACGGGTTGCGCACCCCCCATCCGTTGGCAATACCTGCGTCGTACTGGGCGGTAAGCTCAACCCCGTAAGCAGTCGCCTCGCCGAAGTTTTCATCATCGCCACTGCCTGCACCGCCGATATTATCAACCACGATCAGGTCCTTGAAGTCCGTATAAAACAGGACCGCCTCTGCGGCAAAAGCCTGGTTACGATTGGCGTAACGGGCACCGACCTCGAATGCCGTGCTGGTCTCTTCCTCGAGATTCTTGGTAACCGCACCCTTGGGGCTGGGTGGTGAAAACCCGCGGTGCACACCACCGAAGCCGGTAAGGGAGTCACTGAACCTGTATGCCACACCCAGACCGCCTGCGGTCATGTTCATGGAGTTGTCACCCCTGGATGTGCCCTTTGGGCTCTCGTAGGTCTGGTCCAGCACCTCATAGCGAACGCCCGGCGTCAACGTCCAACGGCCGATCTTTACGGTGTCCTGAACAAACAAGGCCAGAGCCTTTGTCCTCTGCAGCCGGTCACCGGCGCCGCCCGGGGTGCCAGCCGTCATTCCGGAAATAGTGCCGTTGGCCGCTTGGGTGTAATCGTCATCCCACTGGAAGCGACGCACCTCGTCCTTATGAGAGCGTATGCCCGATGAAATCTCGTGCTGGACCTCGTCCGAGCCGAAGCGGAAGTATGTAACGGCCTCGACCCCCTCTGCGCTGTACTCACGATTGTTGGCACGCACACGGAGGGTGCACTCCATCAACCCCTTCAGGCAATTCAGCCCCTCACCGTTCTGTGCACCAGCCAAGGCAGCGGACAGTCCTATGGTGTTGCCGTTTACGTTGCGCAGGTCTTTGAGCTTGTACCAGTTGCGCTTGAATTCGGTCGAGTAAAACGTCATAATGACGTCAAGGTTATCAGTGGGGCTTACGGCGTAACGCAGGTAGCTGTTATTTTGCTCTGCGTCTATGTTGTCGAAACGCGACGCCGAGTAACGACGCAGCGGATCGGCTTTGAAGTCAGCCTCGCTAAGCCCCAGGTACGTCTCGTTGGCATCAATCTCGTTGCTGCCGTACTTCAGCTCAAACCGCTGGTAAATAGCTGTGTTCGGCTCCCAGGCAATCTTGAACATCACGTCCCTCTTGTTGAAGCCGGTATCATCACCCGATCGGAAGTCGGCGGTTTCATCGATGGATTTGAAACCCTCGTTCTGGCGGAAATAGCCTTCGGCAAGCAAGCCGAAGCGGCCGGCCTTTGTGTCGAAGGTGGAGCCTGCATACGCATGGGTGCGCAACTCATCGAAGCTGCCAAACGACGACTTGAGGTATGCGGTCTTCTTAAGCGGAATCGGCGTTGAAAGGTAGTTGATAACACCACCGGTGGTGTGAGGGCCGTACTTGATCTGGCTAGAGCCCATAAGCACCTCCAGTCCGCTCATGCGCCCGACGGTGGGCACATAGTAGGCGGCGGGCGCAGAATACGGCGCGGGCGCCATCAACACACCATCCTCCATGATGGTAACCTTGGCGCTGCGGGTGGTGTCCACACCCCTCAGGCTTATGCTCGGAAAAAGCCCAAAGCCAAACTCCCCCCTTGCATAGACCCCGGGCACCTTCTGCAGCACACGGCTCACGTCATCATAATTCTGCTGACGTATCTCTTCATCGGTTACGACATAGGCGGCACCAGGGACCTTTTCGAGATCAGCCGGATTGCCGACCACCATTACCTTTTCAAGAATGCTGCCCCCCGAATCCTTGCCCTCGTCACCCTCATCGGCCCTGCCCGACTGGGCAAGCGCAAGGACCAACACCGCACCAAGAAGTAGCGTCAAGAACCTTCTCATCATGAAACCTCCCTTGTCACTGATCGGGCCTCTCGGGTCTCTTCAAGTTAATCGGTCCTCGAAGAACTCTTACTAAACAAAACATATCGACCACTGTCAGCAGCACGCCGGCTCCTAACCACGAAGCGACTTCAAAACCTGTATGTATCCACACTTGGGACACTTGATCTCAACCACCAGAACCTCCCCCTTCATAAGGAGCCTCTTGCATCGTTTGCAGCGTATGTCCTTTTCAAACACCTTTTCTTCAAACACCTTCACTTCCAGCAATCCGGACAATGAAATTGAAAATCGAATTCGATTTTACAGAAAGACAAGGCAGTTTGTCAAGATTTTTTTCGCCATGCATCCTAAATTTCTTCCTTTGGCCAGGCGGCTGGCGACCAGACCACTCCGTCTGCAGAGGGGGCACAGGGCCTCACTATGTATCATCGGTATCATCGCGTGGAGGCCCTGTGCTAACGAGACCCCGCATCACAATCAACGCAGCGCTCAAGAGGCATGCGGTTCACCTTCCGGCAGCTGCAGGGGCCGTCCGTGCCACTTGGTTGTCTTGTTTAGGGTAAACCCTCTTTCAAGCCGGATAAGACACTCATGCCACCAATCTGTCATGCCGGTGGCTACTGGTAAATGACACTTCACATTTATAGGCAAGGATCAGGCATGCGTGAAGCGATTGAAAGGCCCTAAGAGATACTTATCGCCAACCTTTTCACAGGTAGACGGCCGTGGACTGCGACACTCAAGTTATCGATCGCTTGACCATCTGAAGCTACGATATGATACATCGCAATACCACTTGACCTTGACTTTCGCATACCGGCTGTTAAAATCAAAACATGCCGTACAGCTACCTGGAACACATATCCGACGTTGGCATACGGGCCGAGGCGGAAACACTCGATGGCGCCTTTGAAAGCGGTGCCGAGGCGATGCTGAACCTCATCTTCGATCTATCCACCATCACCGTAACAGAGGATATAACCTTCGGCGTTGAGGCCGGAGACCTTGCGCTCACCTTCGTCGAGACCCTCAACGAGATACTCTTCATCATCGACAGGCATTCACTGGCGCTGACAAAACTCAAGGCTGTGCAGATAAAGCAGACCGACGGGGGCTACCTGTTTACCGGCACGGTCTTAGGCGAGCCGTTCGATCTGGAGAAACACACCGTAAAGACCGAGGTCAAGGCGGCCACGTACTCGGGGCTGAGCTACAAGGAAAGCGAAGGCAAGCACGTCTTTGAATGCGTACTGGACGTATAGGGGGAGATATGGTCACACCAGTTAAAGAGTCAGCCATCGAGGTAAGACGGATAACCGATTATACATGGGAGATACCAAGGACCGGGGACATGCGGGTGCCCGGGCGCCTGTACGCCGACAAGGAGACGGTAAGGGAACTCCTCGGGGATTACGAAGAGAAGAAGGTCGGTGGATTCACGCCGGCGCTGCGGCAGGTTGCGAATGTGGCCTGCCTGCCGGGGATAGTAAAGGCGTCGCTGGCCATGGCCGACATACACCCTGGTTACGGCTTCTGCATCGGCGGGGTGGGTGCCTTCGACATCGAGGACGGCGTCATAAGTGTTGCAGGCGTCGGGTTCGACATAAACTGCGGAGTCCGCGTGCTCAAGACCCCTCTGACAAGGGAAGACATCGAACCCATCAAGGAAACGCTCGCAAACCAGCTGTTCAGGGACGTGCCGTCCGGGGTCGGATCGACCGGTGAGATACGGCTCAAGGAGGCCGAGATAGACGAGCTCCTGGTAAAGGGCTCGCGCTTCGTCATCGAAAGGGGTTTCGGGCTGGACGAGGACCTCGAATACACCGAGGAGAACGGGGCCGTAAAGGATGCAAGGCCCGAGAATGTAAGCCACCATGCCAAAGAGCGGCAGTTCAAGCAGGTGGGCACCCTCGGCTCGGGCAACCACTACCTCGAGGTCCAGTGGGTGGAGGAGATCTTCGACGAGCCTGCGGCAAGGGCCTACGGCATAGAGAGGGGCCAGGTTGTCATAGCCATACACTGCGGAAGCCGCGCACTGGGGCACCAGATAGGCACGGACTACCTGAAGATCCTCGAGGAGGCGAGCAGAAAATACGGGATACCCATAAGGGACAGGGAGCTTGTCTGCGCGCCGATAAACAGCGAGGAGGGTAGAAGGTACCTCACCGCCGTAAACTGCGGTATAAACTGCGCCTTTGCCAACCGCCAGGCGATAAGCCACCTTACGCGCATGGCATTCGCCAGGGTTACAGCCACAAGGCCCGAGGAGATCCGGCTCCTCTACGACGTGGCGCACAACACCTGCAAGATAGAAGACCACGATATCAACGGCGAAGTCAAAAGGTTGCTCGTCCATCGTAAGGGTGCAACAAGGGCCTTCGGCCCCGGCAGGAAGGAGGTCCCAGCAGCCTACCGTGGTGTGGGGCAGCCTCTGCTCGTGGGAGGGACGATGGGGACCGTCTCATACATACTGAGGGGCACGGAAAAGGGTATGGAGGACTGCTTCGGGAGCGCGGTACACGGCGCAGGGAGGGCCATGTCAAGGGTCCAGGCCAAGAGGCGGTGGAGGGGTACGGATATAATCCTGGAGCTCAAGGAAAAGGGAATAATCATCCGCTCAAGGAGCAAGGCAGGGGTCGCAGAGGAGGCACCCGGCGCGTACAAGGACGTCGACAGGGTAGTTGAAATAATGCACAACGCCGGGGTAAACCGGAAGGTGGCCCGCGTAAGGCCGCTTGTCTGCATAAAAGGTTAGCCCGGCCTGTAAGCCTATAAAAACGGCGGGAAAAGCCGTAAGGCATTGCCGGCCGGTATCAGGCTCTCCACTGGACAAGGAGCAGGGAGGACTTCTACCGTCAGAAGTCCTCCTGAAGGTAGAGCTCGTCGTCCTTCGTCTGTTTCAGCTTGAGTGGTGTTTCACAGTACGGGCAGTATATCTCGTCGCCGACCTTCTCGTCTCCCGAAAGCGCTATCTCGCAATCGCACATCGGACAGTCGATGTACTCCGTTGCCCCTTTTCTTTTCATTTCTTATTCCTCTATGACCTTGAATACGATGTCGTGGTGCCTGCCGTGCTCTTTGACCTTCAACCCGATGCCTTCCCCACTTTTGGCGCTCTCCACCTTCCTGTGGTTTACCTCTATGCTCTCGACCTTCTGCAGGAAGTCGGATGTATGCCCCTTGACGTGTATTGTATCGCCGACCTTCAGGTCGTTTTCAAGGGTGAGTGTCACCACACCGAGATTGGTGTAATAATGATCTACAACACCTACCTTCTCCTCTCTCATAACCCCCTCCTTTTTGTTCAAGGAAAAAGGATACACCCGATCGATCTTAATTATCATGCGCAGGGCCTATCTTGTCAAGAAAATTGAAGTGTTAAGGACTTCCCTTTGGAGGGTGTTTTGTGCTAAGGTTAAGGGAGGTTATGATGAAGACAGAGTCAAGAAGACTGTACCTTTCCGTGGGGGAGAAGGTGGTTCACCTGCGGCATCCGGAGTGGGGTGTGGGCGAGGTCGTCGAGGAGGTGAACTCGACCGTTCCCGGCGGACTGAGCCTTGTGAAGATAGAATTTCTTCACGCTGGGTCCAAGACGTTCAACAACAATATAGACAGCCTGTATTGTTGTTACCATGCGGGCGTCAGGCGTCGCTGACTTACATACGTGTGCTCGGGCGGCGTTACACAAGCGGCTTGCCGCCCATGTCCCCCGGTATCCCGAGCCCCATGACCTTCAGAACCGTTGGGGCTACATCAGAAAGCCCTCCCTGCCGGATCTCCCTTCCCATGCTCCCCTCATCGACCAAGATGAACGGCACCGGGTTGGTAGTGTGAGCGGTGTAAGGCTCGCCGGTCTCGTAATCCGTCATCTGCTCGGCATTGCCGTGGTCCGATGTTATGATGACGGCCCATCCCTCTTTAAGCGCTGCATCAACCACCCTGCCCACTGAAGCATCGACCGCCTCGCACGCCTTTATCGCGGCATCCAGAACGCCGGTGTGGCCGACCATGTCGCCGTTTGCGAAGTTCACCAGCATGAAGCCGAATCCGCCCTCCTCAAGCCTCTCCACCGCGGCGTCGGCGATCTCACTTGCCTTCATCTCGGGCCGTTGGTCGTAGGTGGCCACATCCCTTGCCGATGGTATAAGGAGCCTCTCCTCCCCCTCGAACGGCTTCTCCTCCCCCCCGTTGAAGAAAAAGGTGACGTGTGCGTACTTCTCGGTCTCGGCGACCCTGAACTGCCTTACGCCGTTTTTACACAGCACCTCACCCAGTATGTTCCTGAGCTCCTGCGGCGGAAAGAGCACCGGCACGTTGAACGAGGCATCGTACTCCGTCATGGTCAAGAAGTTCAAAGGCCTGGGCCTCTTTTTCCTGTCAAAACCGGGAAAGTCGTCCTCGATGAATGCCCTGGTAAGCTCACGTGCCCTATCGGCCCTGAAGTTGAAAAATATAATGCTGTCTCCATCACAAACCGTAGCCGTGGGCCTTCCGTTACTCGTTATGATAATAGGCTCTATGAACTCATCGGTCTGTCTTCTCCTGTAGGCGTTCTCAACGGCTGCAACCGGATCCTCTTCCATCCTTCCGACACCCAGGACCATGGCGTCGTATACCCTCTTTATCCTGTCCCAGCGCCTGTCCCTGTCCATGGCGTAGTACCGGCCGGATATGGTGGCGATCCTTCCCACCCCCGTTTCCTTCATCTTTTTCAAAAGGTCCTCCACGTATCCCCAGCCGCTCTCAGGCGGGGTGTCCCTTCCGTCGAGAAAGGCGTGTACAAAGCCCCTTTCTACACCTGCTTTCCCGGCCGCCTCGAGTATGGCGTAGAGATGCCTTATATGACTGTGGACCCCTCCGTCTGAGAGAAGCCCCATCAGGTGGAGCGTACCGCCCCGCTCCTTCACATTCAGGAGCATGGTATTGAGCGCAGGGTGTTCGTAGAAGTCGCCATCTTCAATAGACTTGTTGATGCGTGTGAGCTCCTGGAAGATGACCCTGCCGGAGCCAAGCGTGAGGTGTCCGACCTCGGAGTTCCCCATCTGGCCGTCCGGCAGGCCGACGGCAAAACCCGATGCAACGAGGCGCGTAGAGGGATAGATGCTTCCGAGCCTGTCGAGGTTCGGGGTGTCGGCCAGGGCCGTGGCGTTGCCGTCTTTCCTCGGATTGATCCCCCAGCCGTCCATTACTATCAGGAGGACCGGCTTCATTGCGCCATACTCTGGTAGGCAAGTGTTGCAAGAGGTATGCCCTTGGAGGATGAGGCGTCGACATCAAAGGTGCCCCATTCCCTGCAGTCCGGACACCTCGAAAGCCACTTCCTCGAGGTGTGTCCGCATGTGCTGCACTTGAACGGCGGGGAAAGGTCCCTGTCAAGTGAGATCACATCGAGGAGGAGTTCCGCAGCCTTCTCGGCCTGATTCCTCCTCAAGTACGCCTCTGCCAGGAGGATCTTGGTATAGAATCCGTCGAGGCCTTCCATGGCCTCGAGCTCTTCCAATGCGTTGTCGACCATCTCGAGCCTCAGGTACAACCGGGCCAGGACAAGCCGCAGAGTCACATCTTCAGGGTTTTCGTCCACGACACGCTTGTACAGAGAGAGTATGGTCCCTGGGTTAGACTCCTCGAGGTATATCTCCTCGAGCCGGAGAAGGAATATCACGTGACGTGTCTTCTCGTAGGCCGACTCAAGCACCTTTATCGCACCGGCCGTATCGCCTCTTTTCAGGCACAACTCACCGAGTAGAAGGTGCGCGGGCACGAAGCCATCGTCTGTCCTGAGGGCCTGCCTCGCCTCGTTCTCCGCGTCATCGAGCCTGTCTTCCGCCAGAAACCTCGATGCGGCTTCATAGTGCAGCCCGGCGAGGATGTTTTTTTCCGTCTCGCGGGCCCCTTCCGGTACGGCGCGCTCATTGGCCATGAGGTCCTTCTGCAACTTCACGGCTTCATCCCAGTCCTCCTCGGAAACCTTCAGGTCCCTCAACGCAACCAGCGCACGCACGTTGGACCTGTCGAGCCTCAGTATCTCGCGGAGATACTTTTCCCTGTGGATGTTGTCCGAGGCCATTCCGCCGCTCGAGGCGAGGCGGAAAAGTACCTCCATGTCATCGGGGTTGTGTGCAAGACAGTCTTCGAGCACCTCACCGGCCCTGGCCGGGTTACCTAGGGCCATGAAGGCATCGGCGAGCCTGAGCGCTATCTCCCGGCTCCCCGGGTTGTGCTCGCGCGCCTTCTCCAGAAGCTCCACGGCCTTTCGGGCGTCTCCCCTGACGAGCGCATCTACACCGTCCCTGTACTTCTTCTCGGCCTGGGCCTTGAGCCTTCGCTCCCTTCTGCTCCTGATCTCCCTTACCGCTCTCTTCGCATCCGTGTATATGGAGTTAAAGACCATCAGCGCCACGCCCACTATGAACCCGGCGAACACGAGAACGGTAACGGGTACCGTGAAGGAGCGGTCAGGGGTGAGCACATAGGTCACCTCGTACTGGTTGACGGTGTGGAGGTAGAAGAAACCGCTTATAAGGATGATTATGAAAAAAAGGATTATTTTGGAATGCATAAGCTTTAAGGTGTCCTGGGCGGACAAACCGCCCGGGCAGGCACGCGGAGATGCGCCCACCGTGCATCTTCAAACCGCGGGGCCGTGGTTCAATGGGAATAAGGCTCTCCGCGCATGATGGTAAAGGCCCTGTATACCTGCTCTGCAAGGACCAATCTTGCAAGATCATGCGGCAGCGTCATCGGTGAAAGAGAGAGTACCGCATCCGCACCGTCGATGACCGAATGGTGAAGCCCGAAGGCCCCGCCCGCTATGAAGCACAAACGCTTCTTGCCGCTCGATACGATCCGCTCAACAAACTGCGAAAACTCTCCGGAGGAAAAGCTTCTGCCCCTTTCGCTCAAGGCCACTGTGAAGTCCCCAGCCATGGTCTTGCGCGCTATCCTTTCAGCTTCCCTTCTGAGGATGACCTCAACCGGCATCTTAATGGACGAGTTCTCTTCCCTTACGTCAATGACCTCGACCGGTAAGTACCTCCTTATCCTCTTAAGGTACCCTATAAACCCTTCCTTGATGCAGCCCTTCTTGACGGCACCTACGCAAATGAAAATGACCTTCAAGTGCCTCTCGCCCGGAACCGCTTTTTAAAGCCCGCAGGCCCCGCGTCACCCCGCCTTTTTGTCGGCATCCTTCAACTCGACCTTCGGCGCGTCGACCCACAGGCCCTCGATGTCATAGTAGCCCCTCACAGGCTCGATGAATATATGCACGACGACATCGTTGTAATCCATGAGGACCCACCTTCCTGCTTCAAACCCCTCGACGCTGAGCGGTCTTTCCCGGCCCTTCCTGAGCCCCTCCTCCACGTGCGTGGCTATTGCCTGAACCTGCCTTTCGGATTCTGCGCTGCATATAAACAGATAATCGGCAACAGAAGAGAGTCTCTTTATATCAAGAAGCAGGAGGTCCGTCCCCTTCTTCTCCACAACAAGCCTGGCTATCTTTCGCGCCTTTGTCCTGGAATCCAGTTTCTTTTCCCTCACTCTGTCAGTAACCGTAATCCCATCCGGTGAAGATGCATAGCGAGCGCACGCCACCGTCCCGTGACATGCAGGCATTCCCGCAGACCGCTGTGGCGGCGAACAAAGTGCGGTCGTACGATTTATTAACTCGAATAGGTTGCCCGGGCCCGCTCGATGGAGCTTCAATAGGTACAACAAAAGGACGGCCTGTTACCTGTAAAGTCCCTTCCCTATGATATACCGTTCGACCTCATGAGGCAGAAGGTACTTTACCGACATACCCCCCCTGATCCTTCTTCGGATATCAGTGGAGGATATCTCGAGAAAAACCGTCCTCAAGTATGTCACCCTGTGTCCGGATGGATTCAGATAAGTATTATTTTTTTTATCATACCAGAACTTTTCCGCCAATTCAACAGGCATGACCTCGGCTATCCCCCTTACCGGAGAGCCCGGCCTGGGCACCACGGCGAAGTCCGCGAGCATAAAAAGCTCCTCGTAGCTCCGCCATGTGGATATCGCGTTGAACTGATCGCATCCGGTGATGATGGTCGGCTCAAGCCCCAGGCCCTTGAGCTCCTTTACTGTATCGATCGTATAGGACCTGCCTCCCCTCCTTATCTCGACATCAGAGACCTCGAAGGCAGGGTTGTCGCTTATGGCCATGCGTATCATCTCAAGCCTTGATGCCGGCTCTATAAGCTCTCCGTCCTCCTTGTGCGGCGGCTGATACGCCGGTATGAAGATGACCCTGTCGAGGTCGAGCGCCTCCCTCACCTCCTCGGCTACCCTGAGGTGGCCGTAATGGATGGGGTTGAAGGTTCCTCCGAGGACAGCGACCTTCCTCACACCCTTACCGTCGTCATTGTCATTCACCGGACTCGACATTCCCGCTCCTACGCCACCTCTCCGCCGCAGCTCGAACCGGCGCCCGCCGTGCACCCGTAACAGTGCATCCCTGTCACGATGGTCCTGCAATCTAACGTCTCACGGTCAAGATCGTCTATATGGGACGGCGCACCGTGCGCACATACGAGGCCCAGCATCTGATTGAAGTCACAGTCAAAGAGCGTGCCGTCCCAGCCTACCGAGAGTGTTTCCCTGCACATGACATTGGCCGCAGCGGCCGGGTTGAACAAACCGACCAGGCGTTCCATGTAAGAGCGCATATTTCCGGAACCTTCGAGGAAGTCACGGAACCTCCCGAGCGGCATGTTGGTTATTGTAAAGAGGTTTGTAAACCGTATCCCGAAACGGCCTTCGAGCTCCCTTCTGAAGTCACGTTCAATGGAAGCCTGAGAGGGCGGCAGGTAGGCCCCGCAGGGGTTGTAGGCCAGGTTCAAGACAAGACCGTTACCACCTGAGCCGTAGCCGGCGCGGTTCAGCCTCTTCAATGCATCCAGCGACGCCCTGAAAGTCCCCGGGCCCCGCATCCTGTCCGTGGTACGCTCGGTATAATACGGCAAAGAGGCTATGACCTCGACCCTGTTGCGGGCGAAGAACTCGGGCATATCCTCGAACCCGTCCTCCACAAGGACCGTCAAGTTGGTGCGCGTCTTTACCCGGCTTCCAAGCCGCACACACTCTTCTATAAACCACCTGTAGTCAGGGTTCATCTCCGGGGCGCCACCGGTTATATCCACAACGGGTATATCGCATTCGTCAACGACCCTGAGGCACGACTCCATGACCCTCTTAGGCATGACTTCCCCGCGCCGTGGCCCTGCGTCCACATGGCAGTGGAGACATGACTGATTGCAGAGGGCCCCTACATTCACCTGCAGGGTGGTCACCCCGCGGGACGTCAGAGGATAAAGGCCGGACTCTTTCAGTGATTGGCTGAAGCTCTTGAGCCCGTGGTCATCCATGCCGTGGCCCCGGTGTCGCACCGCCATCTACAGCCCTATCTTTTCGGCGATCTTCTTCATCTGCACCCCGTGGACCAGCGAGGCACCTCCCCGGATGGCCGAGGCCACATGAACCGCCTCGGTCATCTGCTCCATGTCAGCTCCCTTCTCAAGCGAGCTCTTCGTAAAGGCGTCGATACAGTACGGACACTGCACCGCATGGGCTACCGCAAGCGCTATCAGGGCCTTTTCCCTCTCGCTGAGTGCACCCTCCTTGAACACGCTGGAGTACCATTCACTGAACTTCTTCCACAACTCCGGCGCACATTCACCTACAGAGGCGAAATCTGAAAGATCGTGCGGGTCATAGTATGTCTCCATGGACTCTCCTCCGGTTCTTTGTAGCTACCTGCAAGCCGTGGCAAAGCTTCAGGTGCATGGATTTTCTGGATCATGTGCCGGCCGGGCGGCGACTTTGATGCGGCCCGGGATGACGTAAAAGACACTTGACCGGCAGGTTCTCTTTGTTGGGTGCACCTTCAAGGATAAGCAAACGCAACCCTCAAGTCAAGGGCCTCCTGAAGAGCGGATCACGGACAAACATAAACCTTACGGTGGATTTTTGTCTCCATCCTTTACAAACAGCTCTCCAAGCGTGACTGCAAGCCTCTTTCTCTTTTCAGGGGTGGAGTACCTTACATAGAGCATGCCCATGGTGGCTGTGATCACACCTGCCACCGCGTCGTATATCATGTCCCACATTGTGTCGGCGAGCCCCTTCTGCATCTGTTTTGCGAAGACGTTGTCTACCCAGAACTCGAGTATCTCCCACATGGCACCCATCGCCACTGCAAATATCACTGTGAAAAAGCCTATGAACGGTATGGTAAGGCGCAGCTTGTGCGTGTAATGGAGCGAGTAGACCAGCATGAACGCAAGCAGGGATATGACGCCGGTGCCGTAGAGGTGGAGTATCTTGTCCCAGAGCCATACCTTCTCATAGAACATCAACCACTCGCCCATGAAGGTGTGCAGGAATAGCGCAAGCGTTATAAGAAGGTCGAGTTCAAAAGGCAGGTGGATACGGTAGTTCCTTTCCACTATGCTCGGCACAAGCGAAACACCTATGGCTATCAGTGTGGCCACGGAGAAAAGGTATTCGCCGATGTACACCTCGTAGGGCAGAAGCGCGATGAGGATGAGCTTCATTGCCCACGAAATGACCGTCCCAACTGTTATGGTCCGCCAGCTGCCGGGCATGATCAAGGTAAGATAGGGCTCTCTGACATATAACCATTATGTTCCATTACAAGACAGTTGGCAAGTGGTTGCGCACGCCATGCCAAAGTCGGGGGCAGTCTTGGCGCAAGGTGTTGCGTAACAGGGACCGGACCACATGCGGCCGTAGACGTAATTGCCGTTTGCAAAGCCGGCACATGGGGCTATAATTTAAGGCAGACCGAAGATGCATTGCGGGCGGCCTCTCCGGAAGCCCGGGCCCGGGTCGACGAACGGAAGTGATCCGGATCTCCCCTGCAGCCCGCAGGGGCTTCAATCACGTATCCCGTATCTCCGCGGGATCGTTCGTGGAGGTTTGAAACAATGAGTGGTGTAAAGAAGGAAGAGACCTGTACGGTCTGCAAGAACCCGGTCGATGACTGTGTATGCTGTCCTGAGTGCGGACATGTCTGTGCGCTCAACGAGGGTGAGCTGTACTGTCCAGTGTGCGGCCCTACCAGACCTAAGGATGAAGTGGAATGGTTCTGATCCCCTGTATGCTCAAGGGAGCACAACATGGATCTCCGGCAACCCACACACCATGCATGTGAGAAGTAAGGCTACGGTACACCGACGGCGTTCTCGTGGGTGGTTCAGCATCCCTTCGCGGCATGGTCCAACCTCCTTCTGACCTCCTCGATGGCCCTTACGAGACCGTCCTCGAGCTCCTTCATGGACCTCTGCCTCCTCAGGATATATGCGGGATGATAGACTGGCATTATCGAGTAGCCGCCGTGCCCTTCCACCCAGACACCGGGGCTGAACTCCTTTCCCGGAACGAGTGCATTGAACGCCGTCCTGCCTACCGCTATTATGACTCGGGGCCTTACGATACCTATCTCTTCGCGCAACAGGGGCAGGAAGAACTCCTCTTCCCTTTTCGTAGGGGGTCGGGTCCTTCCCCTCGGGGTCTGTATCCTGGGCCAGATCTTTACAACGTTAGTTATGTAGATGCTCTCCCTCTTCCTCTCCAGGACATCCGTAAGGATCCCTACAAAGTAACTGCCGGCCCTTCCTACGAACGGCCTTTTCTGCTCGGTCTCGACACGCCCCGGTGCCTCTCCGATCACCATCAAGTCACAGGGCGCGGGACCTTCTCCCAGGACACACACCGAACCGTGAAAGGCCCGTGTCCTGCTGCAGGACGCTTGGATCCTTCTCCGCAGCATCTTTATCCCGTCGACCCCTTCACGCCTTGTTGCTGAAAAGCTCGAGTTCCTTCCCTTTACCCCATTCCTCTTCTCCGTCCGCATCATCCTCTTCCCCTGCCTCCTCCATCTGGTACCTGCCCTTGTAAATATACCTTTCGAAGTGACGCTGGTACTCTGTCCATTTCCCCTCGCCGCCGTCCTTTTCCACCAGCGACTGCACGGCGTTCACCTTTGCGTCAAGGTCGTCGAGGTATGAGATGATCAGGGCCTCCAGCGTCTTAGGCCTCTTGGGAGAGCCGTACTCGAGCTGACCGTGGTGGCTGAGGATAATGTGCTTGAGAAGCATCCTGAGTTCCTGGGGAAAGCCCTGAAGCTCCCTGATCTTGGCATCCACGAGATCCGCCCCCATGGTTATGTGACCTATAAGCCTGCCCTCATCCGTGTAGCCGAATGTCCGCGAATAGCGAAGCTCGAATATCTTGCCTATGTCATGGAGTATGAGGCCAGCTACAAGGAGGTCCCGGTTCACCCCCTTGTAGTGGGCGGCCACGAAGTCACCGAGCCTGCAAAGAGAAAGCACGTGCTCAAGGAGCCCGCCGAGATACGGATGGTGCATGGACTTAGCCGCCGGGGCGATCTTGAACCGTTCCCTGACCTCCCTGTCGGCGAAGATCCCTGTGAGCAGCGCTCTCAGGTGTCCGTCCCTGAGACCAGCGATCACACCGTCGAGTTCGGCCATCATCTGTGCGGCATCCCGGCCTGACGACGGAAGGAAGTCGCTTAGGGAGTACTCGCCTTCGGGGAGCGGCCTGATCTCCGAGACGTTGATCTGAATCCTTCCCTGGTATGATATAGCGATCCCCTTTACGGAGACGACATCATCCTTTTCAAAGTTCCTGCCCAGGGCCTCTGCATTATCCCATACCCGCGCCTCCAGTTCACCCGTTCTATCCCTCAGCCTGAGGGACAGGTACGGTTTACCCGACTTGCCTACCCCCTTCTCCTTTTTCGTAACAAGAAAGGCAGTATCGATGCGGTCCCTCTCCTTGATGTCCTCTACAAAAACTTCCTTCAAGTCTTCCTCCCTCGGGTAGAATGGTCTTTTGAAGCTCAACCGGCGGTCGGACGCTCGGTGTGCACCCTCAACAGGACCGGTGGCTGCCGATCCTATTCAGAAACCACCTTACGTAACGCTCAACCCCCTCTTCTATCGTAACCTCCGGTTCGAAGCCGAGCAGTCTGCGCGCCTTCTCCACATCGGCGTATGTGGCCGGCACATCACCGGGTGCCGCCGGAAGGTACCTTATCTTGGCCTTCCTGCCCAGCTTCTCCTCTATGATCGAAATAAGACGCCTTACCTCAACGGTCTTGGAGCCTCCGAGGTTTATTATTTCGTATGGGAACGGCTTGTAGACTGAGGCTACGAGCCCCTTGAGTATATCGCTTATGTAGGTAAAATCCCTCCTCGCCGTGCCGTCGCCGTATACCGGCAGTTCGGCCCCCTCCCATATGAACCTTGTAAACCGCGCAACGGCCATGTCGGGCCTTCCCCTTTCGCCGTATACCGTGAAGAACCTGAGACAGGTAACGGGTATACCGTACAGGTGGGCATAGGTGTAAAGATGAAGCTCGCAGGCCCTCTTTGTCGATGCGTACGGGGATATGGGTTTTGTTATGGGATCATCCTCCGAGAACGGGAGCTTGCTGTTGATGCCGTAGACGGAAGATGACGACGCGAAGACGAAGTTTCTGATACCCAGCCCCTTGACCGCTTCGAGTATGTTCAGCGTACCTACGCAGTTCACCTCCTCGTACAGGAGCGGATCCTCAATGGATGGCCTGACCCCTGCCCGTGCGGCAAGATGACAGACAACATCGGGCCGTTCTTCACCTATTATCCTTTCGACAGCCCCTCTGTCCCTTATGTCCGCTTCGTACAGCCTGAAGCCAGGGTCGGCAAGGTACGGTCTTACATTCTCTCTTTTAAGCGCCGGGTCGTAGAAGTCGTTGAACTCGTCCATGACGACCACCCTCTCGCCGCGGTCAAGAAGCGCTCCAGTAAGATGGGACCCGATAAATCCGGCGCCGCCTGTTACCAGCACGTTCATCCTGGAAAAGCTACCATACAAGACGATGGCCGGTCAAGGGATATCAGAGGACGCGGCAAGGGACGGTTCGAATTCGAAATGGGTTAAGGCTCTCTGCAGCAGGCTTTGGGGGGCATTGAAGCCCCCCTGCAGCAAGCTTCAGGCCTGCCTGTAGCAGACAGGGAATCTTCTCATGTTAGGAATCATCCGGTTAGATTTCGCTCGCTAACCCCGAAGCTCGCTGATAGGAATGCGTTCGCGATGCATCTTCCAACTGCAAGAAGCATGTATTGCATCTCGCAGACCACGGGGCGCGGCTTGCTGCACATCCTCACAACAATAGGGTCTGCGACTCCGTATGTCTACAGTCGTATAGCGGGACGAAAAGAACAGGGGCGGGGCAGCAAATGGCCATATAAAAAATCTCAAAGGACTGCCCCGCTGGTTGTTTGAACTATGGTCTGTGTTACTTCTTGCCCAGGACCGCGTCCTTGCAGGCCTTGGCCACTCTGAACTTTACCACTCTCTTTGCGGGGATCCTTATGGTCTCACCCGTCTGGGGGTTCCTGCCTTTGCGCGCCTTTCTTTTGACTACTACGAGCTTTCCTATACCGGGAATGGTGAATGAATTCTTAGCCTGTTTGTACGCCAGTGTCGTAAACTCGTTGAGCACGTTCGTAACATCCTTCTTGGTCAGCCCGGTCTTCTTGGCAAGGTGCTCAATGGTCTTTGCCTTTGTCATGGGTTTGGCCATTTCCTAACCTCCCTGGAGTTTTTTAAACATCATTGATGTACAACATTTTGTAAAAAGTTGCAAGTGAAAAATAAGAAAATACCGCGTAAAAACAGCCCGTACGGGTCATTTGACAGGCCAAACAGCTCGATGTGGTCAACCGAATCAAAACACCCTATGCAGGGCACGTCATCGGTGCGCCTCGTGTTCGCAGCGGTTATAGAAGATCACTGCTGTCCCATTAACTTATAGGTAGTGAGAGTTGAGTTGTATGGTTTGTCGTTTTATCCGGATCGCCTCGTAGGAGCTTCAACAGGTCTCTGCGTTCAAAGAGGTTGAGCTGCAGGAGCCGAAGCATCTGCCCAAGCGAGAAC